>CALVFH010000048.1 GCA_944326775.1 uncultured Parabacteroides sp. | reverse complement strand
GAAAATGACGACCTTTGCATGAAAGTAATCAAAGACGAGCTCCAGGAAATCAAAGACAAATACGGCGACGAGCGCCGGACAGACATTGTCTATGCTTCGGAAGAGCTCAATCCGGAAGACTTTTATGCTGACGACGAGATGATTATCACCATCTCGCATTTGGGCTATATCAAGCGCACGCCCCTGAGCGAATTCCGCGCCCAGGGTAGAGGAGGAGTCGGGGCCAAAGGCTCCGAGACGCGCGACGAAGATTTCGTGGAATATATCTATCCCGCTTCGATGCACGCCACGCTGCTCTTCTTCACCGCCAAAGGACGCTGCTATTGGCTCAAGGTCTATGAAATTCCGGAAGGCGCCAAGAATGCCAAAGGCCGCGCCATCCAGAATTTGCTCAACATCGAGGCCGACGACAAGGTGCAAGCCTTCATCCGCGTCAAGAAGCTTACGACGGATATGGAATTCATCAACTCGCACTACCTGTTGTTCTGCACGAAGAAAGGCGTCATCAAAAAGACCTTGCTCGAGGCGTATTCCCGTCCGCGGCAAAACGGCGTCAACGCCATCACGCTGCATGAAGGCGACGGCCTGATCCAGGTCTGCATGACCAACGGCAACAACGAAGTCCTCATTGCCAACCGCAACGGCCGCGCCATCCGTTTCCACGAAAGCGCCGTCCGTGAAATGGGCCGCACAGCAGCCGGAGTACGCGGGATGACACTCGACGACGACGGCGAGGACGAAGTAGTAGGCATGGTCTGCATCAAAGACAAATCGAAGGAGACAGCCCTTGTCGTTTCCGAAAAGGGATATGGCAAGCGCTCGAATATAGAAGATTATCGCATCACCAACCGTGGGGCGAAAGGAGTGAAAACTCTGAATATTACGGAAAAAACCGGCAAGCTGGTTGCGTTCCTCAATGTCACCGACGAAAACGATCTGATGATTATCAACAAGTCGGGCATTGCCATCCGCATGAAAGTTGCCGATTTGAACATTATCGGACGGGCCACGCAAGGGGTGCGCCTGATAAATCTCGAGAAACGGAATGATGAAATCGCTTCGGTTTGCAAAGTCCTCTCGGATTCAGAAGAACAAGCCGCCGAAGAAAAGGCCGAACATGAAGCCTCGAATTCTTCCGAGAATCCAGACGAAACGGGCAATGCCGACACTCATCAGGAAGTTTAAACAAAAAGAATATAAGTAATCATTAGTATTAATCTAAATTTTATCTAGCAATGAAACGAATTTTATTTACAGTAGCGTTGTGCTTGGTAGCTTCTGCGTCGTTCGGCCAGAAAAAAGCCGTCAAAGAAGCTCAGTCGATTGCGAAAGAAACAAATGCGAATTATGACGAGGCCCGTACCCTCATCAAAGGCGCCATGGAAAATCCCGAGACGAAAGACATGGCGGAAACCTGGTACGCTGCCGGTTTCATCGAGGACCAGCAGTTTAGCAACGAAAGAACGAAGCAAATCCTTGGCCAGCAGCCCGACGAGACCGTGATGTACACGGCGCTTTTCAACGAGCTGCCTTATTTCCTCAAATCATACGAGCTCGACCAGCAGCCGAATGAAAAGGGCAAAATCAAGCCGAAGTTCACGAAAAAAATCAAAGACATCCTCAGCTCCAACCATGTATATTACATCAACGGCGGCGCTTATTATTTCGACCAAAGAGACTACCAGAAGGCTTACGACTTCTTCCAGCAGTATCTGCAAATCGCTGACCTGCCGATGTTTGAAGGCGAACGCACGGCTGAACGCGACTCAAACTTCATGACCGTCCAGTTCTATGCTGCCGTGGCTGCCACTCAGCTGAACAACTCCGAACTTGCTATCGCTGCCCTGGAACGTGCCAAAACGACCGATTTCCGTGCCAACGATGTCTATCAGTACCTCTGCTACGAATACGAACAGGCCAAGGATACGGTGAACCTCGAAAAGACCTTGAAGGAAGGTATGCAGAAGTTCCCCGAAGAAAAATACTACCTGCTCAGCTTGATTAATACGTACATCTATTCAAACCGCAACCAGGAAGCCATCGAGTACCTGAACACGGCCATCGCCAGCGAGCCGAACAATGCGCAGCTCTACGACGTGATGGGTCGCGTTTATGAAACCGGTTTGAAAGACAATGCCAACGCTGAAAAATACTTCGCAAAAGCCCTGGAGATGGATCCGGAAAATGCTGACATCCTGTCCAACCTCGGACGTATTTACTACAACCAGGCTGTTCAGAAACAGGCTGAAGCTAACGGAATTAGCGACCAGGCCAAATATCAGGAAGAATTGGCCAAGGCGAAAGAAATGTTCAGCAAGGCACTGCCGTATTTCGAAAAAGCACATCAGATCAACCCCGAAGCTCGCGACGTGATGACGGCTTTGCGCGGTATCTATTATAACCTGAATATGGGTGATAAGTTTGAAGCTATTGAGGCTGAAATGAACATGTAAGATTCATTTTCAACCTGACTTTTGGTATGAGCCTGCCGTTGGGAGACGGCAGGCTTTTTTTATGCCTTCATTTTCCATATTGCCTATTTAACATAATGGTAATAATCGCCAAAAATGATTTTTTGCGAAGGAACCGAAAGGATTCGTCTTGAAAAATGAATAAATAACCTGGAAATCTTTATCTTTGTATTCGAAGTTTAGTTTTGGAGGCTTCGCAAGAAGAAAACGAATTAAAAAATTATTTTTCAAGCTTTCGTAAGGTTACGAAAAGGCAAAAAATGATTTTTCAAGTTTTCGTAAGGCTACGAAAAGACAAAAAATGATTTTCCAAGCTTTCGTAAGGCTACGAAAAGGCAAAAAATGATTTTTCAAGTTT
Source organism: uncultured Parabacteroides sp. (assembly GCA_944326775.1). Classification (GTDB taxonomy): domain Bacteria; phylum Bacteroidota; class Bacteroidia; order Bacteroidales; family Tannerellaceae; genus Parabacteroides. The sequence goes on along the minus strand of CALVFH010000048.1, from coordinate 16,989 downwards.
TCGTAAGATTACGAAAAGGCAAAAAATGATTTTTCAAGTTTTCGTCACATGACGAAAAGGCAAAAAATGATTTTTCAAGATTTCGTCACATGACGAAAAGATAAAAAATGATTTTTCAAGCTTTCGTCACATGACGAAAAAGCAAAAAATGATTTTTCAAGCTTTCGTCACATGACGAAAAAGCAAAAGTTGATTTATTAATTCATATTTTTATCGTTATGAAGACCATAAAGTATATAAGAGTCTTTAACAGAGCTCGCAACGCCGAGCACTACCAGGCGCACGAAGATATTCTTGCCGCCATCACCCCCGAGTTTGCTACAGCCCAGGGCATTGGCAAACTGCGTGAAAACTATGCGGCGCTCTTCGAAGTGGAAAACGGCTGCTATCTGCGCAACCGCTCGTTTGAGACCACGCAAAGCATCAAGGCCGCCGACCAGAAGCGGGCGAATATCTTCCTGTTTATTTCGCAAACCATCGCGGCCAACCTCTATTGCCCCGACGATACGCGCCAAAAAGCGGCGGTCAAGCTCGATTATACCATCGACCCTTACCGCGACGCGCCCCGCTTGCCAATGGCGCAAGCGACCGCCGCCATGTCTGATTTTTTGAAAAAGATCAACGAGGATTCGTATGCCGAACCGGTTGCCACACTGGGACTTGCGGATTCCATAGCTGCCCTGGCCGAAGCGAACACGGCCTTCAACCAGCTCTACACCGCCCGCTCGCAGCAGCTTCTGACCCGCGCCACTTCGGAGACGATGAAGACGATTCGCCCGAAAGTGGACGCCGCCTTCAAGGAAATCGCCACCGCCATCAATTCGCTCTACAATGTGAATGCGCTCGTGACGAAAGATGCGGAAAAAGAGCAGGTCCTGGCCGCTGTCATCGACGCGGTGAACGCCGTCCTCCTGCAATTGCAGACCACCCTTTCGAGGGCCGGCGTCGGCTCGAAACCGCAGACCGGACCGGCGGAAGACCCGAGCGCCGCGCCCGAAACGCCCGAGGAACCCGGCGACACGCCGGCCACGGGCAGCGACGGCGACGACGACACCTCCGACGGGCCGCAAATCCAGTAGCCCCCTCCCCGCCCCGGCGGACAAAAAAAAGGTGTGCCGAAACCGGTCGGCACACCTTTTTTGCACATAATAAAGAGGATTTAAATCTTCTCCAGAATCTCGGCAAGACGGTCGGGAGCAAAGTTGGATGCAATGATAACTCCCTTGCTGTCAATCAAAAAGTTTTGAAAACCTTTCTCCAGGCCGTACGCGCGGTAGCAGTCTGACGCCTTGCCGCGGCTGTCCCAAAGTTGCGTTGCGGCGTCGAGCTTGTCAGCCCGGACGGTTTCGGTGAAAACGGACTCGGCCGGGTCGAACGACACCGAATACATGGCAACTTTGTCAGTCCCCAGTTTGTTGACTTTGTTCCACAAGAGGACGTTGCGCGCCCGGGATTCCGCATCGTAGGCGGCCCAGAAATTGACCAGCGTGAACTGCCCCTCGGGGTTTTGGAAACGAATCTTCGCAGCGTCGTCTCCTTCCATTTCAATTCTCGGAGCCAAGTCGCCGGGGTTGGTGCCCACCGTCGGTTTGGCGTCTTTAGGCGCGGCAGCCACCAGGAAAAGGGCGGTCGCAGCCGTGAGAACTAAAGCGTTTACTTTCATATAGCTTCATTTACGTTAAACTTCATCGGAACGGAGGGTAAAACGGTCGAACTTCCCATGCCGTCCGATTCCCGATTTTCGGGACGGGCCGGGGCGTCCTTTCGCTAAAGGACTGTAGCCTTGCCCGTTGCGGCTGCAAAGATAGGGCGAAAAGCGGCTGGTTGTCTTGGTTTATAGCTATTTTAGCCATAAATCCAACTATTTTTATATGTTTTAGAGCATCTTATTGAGGAAAATCAAGGCGGGCGCGGCTTTTTATTCAGGAATTTTAAGAATATTGCCGGCCGAAATTGGCGCTTCTTCCCCGAGTTTTCCTAACTTTGTCGGCGGAATTTTCCGAACTTCCCGGACGATAAAGATTCGTCTGTCGAGTAATAAGGTATAAGTAGAAGATATGGTAAAACACATTGTAATGTTCAAGTTGAAGGAGTTTGCATCTCCGGCCGAGAAAACGGCGAAAATGCAGGAAATCAAGACCAGACTGGAAGCGCTGATCGACAAGGTGGACGTCTTGCGCAAAATCGAAGTTCATTTCAACTGCAACCCCTCGGAAACGTGGGACATCGTCCTCGAAACCGAGCTGGATACGCTGGCCGACGTGGATACGTATGCCAACCATCCGGAGCATGTGGCCGTGGCAAAAGGCATTATCGGACCGGTGAAGGCGGACCGCGCCTGCGTGGATTACGAATTCTGACACGGCGGGGCATGAAAGATTTTGACATTGAAGAGCGGACAGACCGCGCGGTGAAGAACTTCATGTCGGGGTACAACTGCGCACAGTCTGTCTTCCTCGCCTACGCCGACGTGTTCGACATCGACTGGGAAACGGCGAAGAAAATGTCGGTTTCCTTCGGCGGAGGCATGGCGCGGCTTCGCGAAGTCTGCGGGACGGTCAGCGCCATGGCGATGCTGGCCGGATTCCGTTACCCCGTGGAAGACCCGGCAGACCAGGAGGCGCGGACACGCAACTACGCGATGGTGCAGAAGGTGGCAGGCCTGTTCAAGGAAAAACACGGCACAATCATCTGCCGGGAACTGCTCTCGGCAACGGAAGCGGCGAAAACCGACCCGGCCCCGTCGTTGCGCACGGCGGAATACTACGCCAAGCGTCCGTGCTGCCGTTTTGTGGAAACATCGGCGCAGATAGCCGGGCGGATGCTGAAGGGAGAACTGGCCGGCTAAGGGAATTATGGATAACGAATAACGACTTGCGGAACTATCCCCGCAAACCATTATTCGCAATTCCTAATTTTTTTATGTACCTTTGCGCCCATTATGTTAGAAAGGAATTGCAAATGAAGAACCCTCCTATCCTGCCCGTCATCATAGCGACCGGATTCGGATCCGGATTTTCGCCGATAGCTCCGGGAACGGCAGGAGCCGCGCTCGCTTGCCTGATTTGGTGGGCGTTGTCGCTCTGTCTGCCTGCCCAAGGCCTGCTGGTGGCCACGGCGCTGCTGGTTGTTGTCTTCACGATAGCCGGGGTGTGGGCGGCCAACCGTTTGGAGCCCTATTGGGGCGAGGACCCGTCGCGCATCGTGGTCGATGAGATGGTAGGAGTCTGGATCCCGTTGCTGGCTGCCGACGCGGACAATCTATGGTATGCAGTGGCGGCATTTGTATTGTTCCGTTTTTTCGACATTTTAAAACCGTTGGGCATTCGCCGGATGGAAGCTTTGCCGGGAGGCATAGGAGTGATGATGGACGACATCTTGTCGGGCGTCTATAGTCTTATTCTAATAATGGGTACGCGATGGCTAATCGGTTGAGAGGAACGAAACATGGTTTGATTACATTCATAAAGGCTCAGTTTTCTTCGCAGATAGCCAGCCTTGTGGATTTTACGACCACCATTTTGTTAGCCAACCTGGCGAATCTCTATTATGTTTACGCTACAAGTTCTGGAGCCGTTGCCGGAGGAATTGTCAATTGCATCATCAATTACAAGTGGACCTTCAAAGACGGAGGATGTAAGAAAAGATTTGTTTTCATCAAATATTCGCTGGTGTGGTTCGGAAGTATTTTCCTGAATACGTACGGCACGTTCCTGCTGACCGAAACCATCAAGAGGAATCTCTGGGTACAGGAGACGCTGTCGCACCTGTTCGACAACATCTTCATCGTGGCGAAGGTCTTCGTATCGTTGCTGGTCGGTTTTTTCTGGAACTACAACCTGCAGCGGTCGTTTGTGTATAAAGACCGGAATATCAAAAAGCTGATTATGCGAAAGAAATAAAAAAGTAAAAAGATAAAACACTATGAGTTTCAAAGAAGTTAGAGATTGGTTGCAACAGACCATCTACAAGATTATCGGGCCGACTGTTCACGGGATGATCAAAGTTGGGATAACGCCGAATGTCGTGACGGCTACCGGACTTGTTTTGAATATTGTGGCGGCGGCGGTCTTAATCTACGGCGGGTTTTACGGCAAAGACGGCGATTTCTCCTACGTGGGTTGGGGCGGTGCCATTATTTTGTTTGCCGGATTGTTCGACATGATGGACGGGCAGGTTGCCCGCATCGGAGGGATGAAATCGACATTCGGGGCGCTGTTCGATTCCGTTCTCGACCGCTACAGCGAACTGATTACCTTTTTCGGCATCTGCTATTACTTGAACCTGCATCATTATTTCTGGGGTTCCATCATTGCGTTTATTGCACTGATTGGTTCGCTGATGGTCAGCTATGTCCGCGCCAGGGCAGAAGGTTTGGGAATTGAGTGCAAGGTAGGACTGATGCAGCGGCCGGAGCGTGTTGTCCTGACGAGCCTCGGCGCTATCTGTTGCGGGTTGTATTATCATTTCGCCAAGGAACCGGCGTTCGACCCGGTTTATGTATTGATTGTACCTTTGCTCATTGTCGCCATATTTTCCAACATTACGGCATTCGGACGGTTGCGCCACTGCCATAAAGTGATGAAAAACGCATGAAATGGCCTACTAAGAAAGAGACGATTATTGTCCTTGCAGGGCTGGTCGTTTTCCTGGTAACCACGGCCATCTTTATCGGGCTCAGGCCGGAGCACTTTTACATCGCGGCGATTTTCCTGGCCTTGTTTTTTCCCAGCGTGCCCACTCGGAAACTGGCGGTAGCCCTGCTCCCATTCGCCATCTTCGGGATCTCCTACGACTGGATGCGAGTTTTCCCGAATTACGAAGTGAACCCTATCGACGTAAAGGGACTCTATGAAACCGAGAAGCAGCTGTTCGGCCTGCTCGACGGCGAGAAGCTGGTTACCTTGAATGAATATTTCAGCGTACATAACTGGGGAATCGCCGATTTTCTTTCCGGAATTTTCTATCTCTGCTGGGTACCGGTTCCCATGGCCTTTGGAGTCTGGCTTTACCTGAAGAAAGAGCGCGATTTGTATCTCCGCTTCTCGATGGTCTTCCTGCTGGTCAATTTTATCGGGTTTATCGGATATTATATTCATCCCGCGGCTCCACCCTGGTACGTGATGCACTACGGCTTCGAGCCGATTCTGAATACACCCGGGAACACCGGTGGCTTAGTCCGCTTCGACCAGATTACGGGATTGAATGTCTTCAGCTCCATCTACAGCCGGAATGCGAATGTGTTTGCTGCCGTGCCGTCTCTCCATTCGGCTTATATGGTCATCCCTCTTTGGTATGCCATCCAAAGGAAAAGCCACTGGGGATTGATACTTTTGTTTGCCGTCATTCTTTGCGGGATTTGGTTTTCGGCCATTTATACGGCCCATCATTATCTGATAGATGTCATTCTGGGCGTTTGCTGTGCTATCGTCGGCATATTGCTGTTCGAGAAAGTCCTGATGCGGACCAAAGGATTCGGGCAGTTCTTCAGGCGATATTATGAGTATATAAAATAAAAAGACGGAGCGTGGAAAAGGAAGATTTCAGAAGCCTTTCCACGCTCCGCCTTGTTTTTGTTCCGCGCACTATTCCTTGTTCATCAGCTGGACGAATTCCAGCAGGTATTTCCGCCAGTTTGTCCAAACGTGGCCTTTGTCGCTTTCTTTATAGGTATAAGGGAAGTCGAGGGCGTCCAGCTTCTTCCGATAGTCGGCTACATCTTTATATAAGAAATCGTCAGTGCCGATCCCGATCCAATACAGTTTGATGCCGTCGTTCTTCAGCTTGGTCAGTTTCTCATCCAGATTTTCATATAAATCCACCTTATAATCTGCCAGACCAGAGATGCCGGGAGAAAACAGGCCGACGTAATCGAATATCGGATAGTTGGCCGAGATTTGCAGCGAGTGGAAGCCTCCCATCGACAGTCCGGCAATCGCCCGGTGAGCTTTATCTGCCTTCACCCGGTAATGCCCTTCTACATAGTCGATGATTTCATGGAAACTCTCTTCGTAACTGCCGTCCTTATATCCGACGAATGTATTGCTCATGGCCGGGGTATAAGCTAAATTATCACGGGTCTCGCCCGGTGCGGCTTGTTTGCTGGGATTCCCGTTGGGCATCACGACAATCATTGGCTTCGCCTTGCCTTCCGCAATCAGATTATCCATGATGCGGGCCACGCTGCCCAAGGTAATCCAGGCCTCTTCGTCTCCCCCGCTTCCGTGCAAAAGATAAAGAACCGGATAGGAGTCTTTGCTGTCTTCATAACCTGCGGGCGTATAGATGGTCATGCGGCGGTCCGATTTCAGACGGTCGGAATGATACCAGACGCGGTTTACGCTTCCATGCGGCACATCCTGAACCTGATAATAATCGCCGTATTCGCCGTCAATGTAAAACAGGCTGAAAAGCGAATTGACATCCCGGCATTGGAAAACGGTGTTCGGATCAATGATTCGTGTCCCATCAACGGTATAAGAATAAATGTAAACATCGGAAGGTAAGGCTTCGGTGGTATATGTCCACAACCCGTTCTCGCCTTTCACCATGGGAGCAAAACGTTGTCCTTTCATCCAATCTCCCGAAATCAGAACTTCTTGAGCATTAGGTGCCCGAAGGGTAAAAGTCACAGTCCGGTCGTTTTTTACCACCGGAGAGGTAATCACTTGCTTTTCTTGGTTGATGTTTTGCTGTGCCCAGGCGGGAGCTTGCGTCATGAGGCAGGCAGCAGATAAGATGCATAAAAGTCTTTTCATGGTGTTCAAATTGTTAATTGAGATTTCGGCATAAAGATAATTATTCCGCCAGAGAAAAACATACTCTTTCCCCGGATATTGTTATCTTTGCAACCTGATTAAAGTATAACAGAGATAATAAACGTCTTACAAGATATGAGCGAAATCAATATTACTGAGGAAGAAAGCAAAAAAAGCTTGAACTTCATCGAAGCAGCCGTGGAAAAGGATTTGGCTGAAGGAAAAAATGGCGGACGCATTCAGACACGCTTCCCGCCCGAGCCGAACGGATATTTGCATATCGGACATGCCAAGGCCATTTGCCTGGATTTTGGTATTGCCGAGCGTTATGGAGGTATTTGCAACCTGCGTTTCGACGACACCAATCCCGTGAAGGAAGATATGGAATATGTAGAGGCGATTGAGGAAGACATCAAATGGCTTGGCTTCCATTGGAACCAGGTTTATTACGCTTCCGATTATTTCCAACAGCTGTATGATTTTGCCATCCGCTTGATTCAGGAAGGCAAAGCCTATGTTGATGAGCAGAGTTCGGAAGAAATAGCCCGTCAGAAAGGAACACCGACCCAGCCGGGCGAGGAAAGCCCCTATCGCAACCGTCCGATAGCTGAAAGCCTCGATTTGTTCCAGCGGATGAACAAGGGAGAATTCGAGGAAGGCAGCATGACGTTGCGGGCCAAGATTGATATGGCCAATAGCAACATGCATTTCCGCGATCCGATTATCTATCGTATCCTGAAAACTCCCCACCACCGTACCGGTACGACGTGGAAGGTCTATCCGATGTACGATTTCGCCCACGGGCAGAGCGATTATTTCGAAGGCGTTACCCATTCGCTTTGTACGCTTGAGTTTGTCCCCCACCGTCCGCTCTACGATTTGTTTATCGACTGGCTGAAAGAAGGGAAAGACTTGGACGACAACCGCCCGAAGCAGATGGAATTCAACAAGCTGAACCTAAGCTATACTTTAATGAGCAAGCGCAATCTGCTGACGCTTGTGAAGGAAGGCTTGGTGAATGGTTGGGACGATCCTCGCATGCCGACTATCTGCGGGTTCCGTCGCCGTGGCTATTCTCCGGAGTCTATCCGCAAGTTTGTTGATAAGATCGGATACACGACTTACGACGCATTGAATGAGTTTGCACTTTTGGAAAGTGCCGTCCGCGAAGATCTGAACATCCGTTCTACCCGTGTTTCGGCCGTACTCGATCCGGTGAAGCTGATTATTACCAATTATCCGGAAGACAAGGTTGAAGAAATGGAGGCAATCAATAATCCGGAAGATCCTTCAGCCGGTTCGCACACCATCGAATTCAGTCGCGAACTATGGATGGAGCGTGACGATTTCATGGAAGACGCTCCCAAGAAATTCTTCCGCATGACGCCGGGACAGGAAGTCCGTCTGAAGAATGCCTATATCGTCAGATGCACCGGATGCAAGAAAGATGCCGACGGAAAAGTGGTGGAAGTCTATTGCGAATACGACCCGAACACCCGAAGCGGAATGCCGGAAAGCAACCGCAAGGTAAAGGGAACCCTCCATTGGGTCAGCTGTGCCCATTGCCTGCCTGCTGAAGTCCGTCTGTACGACCGTCTTTGGAATGTCGAGAATCCGCGCGATGAGTTGGCACGCCTCCGGGAAGAAAAGAACTGCTCGGCGCTGGAAGCCATGAAGGAAATGATAAATCCGGATTCCTTGAAGGTCTTGACAAATTGTTATGTGGAGAAATATCTGGCTACCCGGAAGCTTTTGGATTATTTCCAGTTCCAGCGCATCGGATATTTCAATATGGACCCGGACAGCCACGACGGCCATCTGGTGTTCAACCGCACGGTCTCTCTGAAAGATACCTGGAATAAGATTAAGAACAAATAAAACACGTCTGGCGAATCATTGCGCATGAAAGAGAAAGAAGCCAAAGAGCTGATAAACGCATTCCTGAAGGCGGAAGAACAGGGCAAGTCCATCTATATGGATGCCGATCAGGTGGATGAAGCCCTGGATTGGCTCGAAACGGAGGATACGGTAGAGGAATACTGCAAGCTTCTGGAAGCAGGCTTGCGCCTCCATCCGAATTACTTGCCGCTGCTTGTCCGGAAGTGCTTCCACCTGATGTATGAAGACCGGTTTGAAGATGCTTACGATTTGGCTACGTCGCTGACCGATTCGCAAGATTATGAGGTGTATGCGGCCCAAATCGATAGTCTCTTCTGCATGGGCCGGACTGAAGAGGCTTTCCGCCTTCTGGAGCAGCGCGTCCGCGAGAATTGCAAGGACTTGGATTTGCTTTTTGCGGACGTCACGGATTTCCTGATCAACGAGAAGATGCTGAAAGCTTCGCGCGACGTGTTGATGCGGGGCATCGAACTTTTCCCGGATAGCCTTGAACTGAAAGAAGAATTCAATGATTTCATTGCTTTGGCTTGCGAACTGCCGCAGGCAATCCGTATTTGCAAAGGGTTTATAAATTCCCATCCTTATACCAGTGAAGGCTGGTCGATGTTGGGGAAACTTCAGGTGGCGGCCCAGGAATATGACAAGGCTATCGAGTCGTTTGATTTTGCGGCTCTCTGTGGCAATTACGCCGAAGAACCGGATGCGAAGATGTTGAAGGCTTACTGCCATTATATGAACGGCAATCTGGATGAAGCCATCAAAATCTTTGAAGATCTGAGGTCTATCCCGGAATTGAAGGATCGGATTGTGCCGATCTTGGCGGAATGCTACCTGAAGAAGAATCGCATTGAGACCTGCTATTCGCTGCTCAGGCATTTTATTGACCAGACTACCTTTGATATTGAATTGTCTGTCTTGCTGAATTTCCAGACCTGTTGCCTGATATTGGGAAAATGGCAGGAGGCCGAATCAGTCCTTGAACTGGCCAGTGAAATGTATCCTACGAACGTGATCGTGCTTCATCGGCGGGTTATCTCCTATACCGAACAGAATGACATGGAGAAGGCGTATGATTTGGCCGACGAGATGTTCCGCTCCATTGCCGGAGACGGGGAGCAGCTGATTATGAAAGCCGAAAAGCATGAAGAGGCAAAAGCCCTCTTTTCGCAAGCGCTTCAGCTCTATCTGGAAAAAGATTTCAGCGGTTCCTTGCTCTGCTTCCGGAAAGCCTATGAAGCTTTCCCGGAAATGCGGATTTTGGGGTTCTTTGCGGCCATCGCCTGCCTGGGCATGAAAGATATCGAAGGCTATCTGCGGTGTACGCACGATGTTTCGCCGGAAGAAGTTGAGAGTATCCTGGACAAATGGTTTTTCGAAGAAGGGGATGACCTTCCCGACCCGGCGCGGCTGACGGAAATCTCCCCGGCTACCTTGGCAAGAAACTATCTGAAAAACAAAAACAACCACAACTGACGGGCGACGCAAGATGGACACGAATTTCCCATTGACACCCGAGCAAATCCCGCCCTCGTTCGAGCGGTGCTTCCAGAGCGATTGCCCGCAGGCTGCTACCTGCGCCCGCTATCTCGCCGGGCAGCATATCCCGGCAGGACGGGTGGCAGGCCCCGCCGTCTATCCTACCGCCCGCCAGGGCGACAAGTGCGTGAAGTATAAGCGGACGCGCATCATGCACGCCGCCTATGGCTTCAAGACCATCTTCGCCGAGGTGAAGAAGAAAGACGACACCCTCCTGCGCAATCGCATCAAGGCTTATCTGGGCGGAAACACCACCTATTACCGCTACCACCGCGGCGAACGCCTCCTGACGCCGGAGCAACAGCAGTGGATCGTCAACCTCTTCCGCAAGTACGGCTATACGGAAAACCTCTGGTTCGATGAATATCGTGATTTATACGACTTTACCTAAGCCGGATTTCCGCGGCTTGGTAGCGTCGCTTTCACTCCGTGGTAGTCACGCTTTCAAGCTGTGGAAGCGACGCTACCAGGCCACGAAAGCGAGACTACCAAAGCGTGGTATTCATTTTGGTACGATGGAAACACCCCGGCTCTGCCGCACCTCCCCCCTGCGGCTGCCTCAAAAAAGCCGTTGTTTCTCAAAAGACTTGGGATGATTTCTGCATTTTGGGACGTTTTCTTATCGCTTTTCAATATCTTTTGGTTAACTTTGGCGAGTTTTCTGAGTAATAGGAAAGTGTTACGGATAAATTAAATAATAAGATTATGGCAAAATTTCGAGGTGCTGTCATTGTTAATACGGAACGATGCAAAGGGTGCAACCTTTGTGTGGTAGCCTGCCCGGCAGAAGTGCTGGCGCTTCATCCAAGGGAAGTAAATAACAAGGGATATCATTTTGTGTATATGAAGAATCCGGACAACTGTATCGGTTGTGCCAGTTGCGGACTGGTTTGCCCGGACGGATGTTTGACCATATACAAGAAGAAAATAGATTAAAAGCTTACGGATATGGCAGATGAGATAAAGCTAATGAAAGGGAACGAGGCCATCGCCCATGCGGCTATCCGCTACGGGGTGGATGGTTACTTTGGTTACCCTATCACTCCGCAATCGGAGATTTTGGAAACATTGATGGCCGAAATGCCTTGGGAAAAAACCGGTATGGTCGTTTTGCAGGCAGAGAGCGAGGTCGCAGCTATTAATATGGTATATGGCGGAGCCAGCACCGGCAAACGGGTGATGACTTCTTCCTCGAGCCCGGGTGTGAGTTTGAAGCAGGAAGGTATCTCCTATCTTGCAGGAGCCGAATTGCCCTGCTTGATTGTGAATGTGATGCGCGGCGGCCCGGGATTAGGAACAATCCAGCCCAGCCAGGCGGATTACTTCCAGACGGTCAAGGGCGGCGGGCATGGCGATTACCGCCTGATTACGCTTGCCCCGTCGTCCGTTCAGGAAATGGCTAACTTTGTGGGGCTGGGTTTTGAGTTGGCCTTTAAATATCGGAATCCGGCGATTATCCTGGCCGATGGGATTATCGGACAGATGATGGAAAAGGTGACGCTCCCCCCCTTCCACCCGCGCAGGACAGAAGAAGAAGTGCGTGCGGAGTGTCCTTGGGCTGCCCAGGGGAAGATTTCTTCACGGTCCAAAAACGTGATTACTTCGCTGGAACTGGACCCGGCCATCATGGAAGAAAACAACATCCGCTTCCAGAAAAAATATAAACTCATTTCAGAGAATGAGGTGCGCTACGAGGAATACCGCTGCGAGGATGCCGATTATCTGTTGGTTGCCTTCGGTTCTTCCGCCCGCATTTGTCAGAAGACTGTAGAAAATGCCCGGGCTGAAGGGATTAAGGTGGGTCTGCTCCGCCCGATTACGTTGTGGCCTTTCCCGTCGGCAGCAATCGCCAAATATGTGGGCCAGGTGAAGGGAATTCTTTCCGTTGAGCTGAACGCCGGGCAGATGGTGGAAGACGTCCGTCTGGCCGTAGCGTGCCAAGTGAAGGTAGAACACTTCGGACGTTTAGGCGGTATCGTGTTCACACCCGACGAAGTATTGCAGGCGTTGAAAACAAAATTGCTTTAAGCCATGACGAGAGATAGCAAGGTTGACCAAATAATGACGCTAATCTTCATGCTGTTCGCGATAGCAGCGGTGGTGAGCTATATTTATACGTTCTCGTCGAGCGACAAGCGGGTCTTTTTAATTTGTGCCGGCGTGGCGGTGCTTATCCGTATCGCGCAGTACATCCTGAGATTTTTTCATAAATAATAGAAAGGAATTATGGAACTCAATGATATCATTAAGCCGGAGAATCTGGTCTATGGCAAACCCAGATTAATGAATGATAATCCGATGCACTATTGCCCGGGATGCAGTCATGGCGTTGTCCATAAACTGATAGCCGAAGTGGTAGATGAAATGGGCATGGAAGATAAAACGATTGGTATATCACCAGTAGGTTGTGCCGTATTTGCCTACAATTATATTGATATTGACTGGATTGAAGCCGCTCACGGACGTGCGCCGGCTATTGCGACGGCGGTCAAGCGCTTGAATCCTTCCAAAATGGTATTTACCTATCAGGGTGATGGCGACTTGGCTGCCATAGGAACGGCCGAAACCATCCACGCGGCTAACCGTGGGGAAAACATTGTCATCATCTTCATCAATAACGCAATTTACGGGATGACGGGCGGACAGATGGCACCGACAACCCTGGAAGGCATGAAGACATCTACCTGCCCATACGGACGTAATGTCGAGTTGAACGGTTTCCCCTTGAAGATCAGTAACCTCTTGGCACAGTTGGAAGGCACATGCCTCGTTACACGTCAGAGCGTACAAACGCCGGCAGCCGTGCGGAAAGCGAAAAAGGCGCTGCGTCTGGCATTCGAAAACTCGATGAACAAGAAAGGAACCTCGGTTGTGGAATTTGTATCGACGTGCTCTTCCGGATGGAAAATGTCGCCTGAAAAGGCCAATAAATGGATGGAAGAAAATATGTTCCCCTTCTATCCGCTGGGAGATTTAAAGAATGTTTAACGAGTAAACGAAAGAGTATGAAACACGAAATAATCATCGCCGGATTTGGAGGCCAGGGCGTTCTTTCCATGGGGAAAATACTGGCCTATTCGGGATTAATGGAAGGAAAAGAAGTAACTTGGATGCCTTCCTACGGTCCGGAACAACGCGGAGGTACGGCAAACGTAACGGTTATCCTGAGTGATGAGCCGATCAGCTCGCCGATTCTCAATGAGTACGACATTGCCATCATTCTGAACCAGCCTTCGATGGATAAGTTTGAGAACAAGGTTAAGCCGGGCGGTTTGCTGATTTACGATAGCTATGGCATACATACCCCGGTAAAACGTACCGATATTCATGTTTATAAAATAGATGCAATGGATGCTGCTACCGAAATGCAGAACGCCAAAGCATTTAACATGCTTATTTTGGGTGGCCTGTTAAAGATTGAACCGATGGTGAAGATGGAGAATGTTTTGAAAGGATTGAAGAAATCCCTTCCCGAACGCCATCACAACCTGATCCCGATGAATGAAGCGGCAATCAAGCACGGGATGGAAATTGTCGAAAAAGTTTCATAAGGTGCAATCATAGCCTATTTTTATGCTAAAAGATTTGAACGCGGGGCGTTTCTCATAAAGGAACGCCCTTTTATTTATATCTTTGCGGTTCATGAGACATAGCCTATATATATTGCTTTTCCTATTCGTATGCGCTTCTGTTCTACCTGCCCTGGCTCAACGTGGAGGTGGTAGCAGGCGGAGCGGTTTTTCTCTATCGAATCTTTCATCAACAGAAAAAGAAATTCCAGATAGTTTATTCCGTGCTGATAGTACAGGATTGGGTTTTCGTCGGCTCAATGCGTATCAGTTGACTCCCATATTGGGAGACTATATCGAATCTCCTGTCGATACACTTCGCTTGAACACGGCAAATTCCACCTTGGTTGAAGGTCGTTCTTTGTCCATTGGTTATATAGGGAATCTGGGTTCACCTTCGCAGACGCGTATCTTTAGAAACCGGGGAGAGGCTCGCGATTTTATTTTTGCAGATGCCTATACCCCTTATATCGTTACTCCCGATAAGGCCCAATTTTTTGAAACGAAAGTTCCATATACCAATCTGATGTACACGACGGGGGGAGGTAGTACGAATAAAGAGGAAGAGTTGAAAGGTATTCTCACCATGAATTTCGGCAAACATCTGAATGTCGGAGGCGACTTCGATTATGTGTATGCACGAGGTTATTATCAGTCCAACAGTTCGAAGGTAGTCAATTATCGTGTATTTGCCAGCTATAATAACGACCGGTATGAAGCCAAAGCATATTTCCGGAATTTCACCATTACCAATATGGAAAATGGTGGCTTGGTAAATGATTCCGTTCTTACGAATCCGGATGATTTTTCTGAAGGGCGTCGCGGGATGACCTCTCGCGATTTTCCCGTACGCTACACGAATGTATCGAATAAGGTTAGTAACGGACAGTTCTTTTTGACGCATCGCTATAATCTTGGTTTTTATCGGGATTCTGAGGATACGGATGAAGAAGGGAACCCGATTGAGCAATTTATTCCGGTGTCAAGCATTATTCATACCTTCGATTACGAACAATTCAGCCGCCGTTTTAATATGAATGAAAGTACGGAGATTGAGAATGCTTATGCTGACCGTTTCCTTCCTGATGCCAATAATATCATACCCAATGACTCGGCGTTCTCCTGGACTATGAAAAATACGTTTGCTTTAGCTCTTCGTGAAGGGTTTCAGGACTGGGCCAAGTTTGGACTTACCGGGTTTATTCGTTTTGAAAAGCGTAAGTTCCGTTTGCCGGATTACGCGACTTCTTCGGAGACGCATAATTTGCCGGCTTATTATAGCCGGACATACGATGAATTCTCAACTTATATTGGGGCACAGATTTCTAAACGCCTCGGTACATTAATTACATACGATGCAAACGGGGAATTATGTATCCTGGGGGATGACGTAGGCGAATTCCGTGCAGAAGGAGAAATACAGACCCGTTTCAAATTGTTTGGCAAAGATGCCCGTATTCGCGCTAACGGATATATTAAGAACACGACACCTGCGTTTTTTCTAAGACATAATCATACCCGCTATTTCTGGTGGGACAATGAGTTCAGCAATACCCAGCAATTCTATGTGGGAGGAGCTGTCGATCTGGAATCGACCAACACGCATCTGGAAGCCGGCGTGGAAAGTCTTCAGAATTATATTTATTTCGGACAGAACGGGTATCCGGTCCAGCATAACGGAAACCTCCAGGTAATTTCAGCTTCCCTCAAGCAGAATTTCTATTATCGTGCGTTGGGATGGGAAAATGAATTTTGTTACCAGCTGAGCAGTAATCAGGATGTGCTTCCGTTGCCTTCGTTCAGTGCCTATTCGAATCTTTATGTTGCTTTTAAAATAGCCAAGGTATTAACAGTCCAATTAGGAGCCGATGTGCATTATTTCACGTCTTATGAAGCTCCGTATTACGAGCCGGCAACCCAGCAATTCAGAGTCCAGCACGAGAAAAAAATAGGAAATTTCCCTCTTATCAATGCCTATGTCAATTGCCATCTAAAGCAAGCTCGCTTTTTTGTAACGGCATATAATGTGGGTTCCAAGTTTATTGATCCGAACTATTTTTCATTACTCCACTACCCTACCAATCCGATGATGCTCAAGATGGGGGTTGCGGTAATGTTTAATAATTAAATGATTAGGCATGATGGGAAAAACAAACAGACTTTTAATTTTCTATTCAGTTCTGCTCGTGATTGCCGTAGCATCCATGATTTTTATCCATCAGTCTCAGATTGGACGGCAGAAAGCGGCACGCGACTATCCGGAGATTGCGGCTGAAGGAGTTCTCCGTCTGGTTACGGAATATTCAACCTCCGGCTATTTTATTGATGGTGACACGATACGTGGATTTCAGTATGAATTAAGCCAGGCTATCAGTCACCGTTCCGGTTTAGAAGTGCAAAACATTCTTGAAATGAATTTGGCAGAAAGTTTCTGTCTCCTTGATGAGCAGGCGTGTGATATCATTGCCCGCAATATTCCTATCACGACGGAACTGAAAGAAAAATATCTATTTACCGATCCAATTATTCTGGATAAACAGGTTCTTGTTCAGCGCAAGGCGTCTGCGAACGGCGGAATCCAGCCGCTTCGGAATCAACTTGAACTTGCCGGTAAGACTCTTTATATAGCCAAAGATTCACCGGCCCGTCTCCGTATCCGGAATTTGCAGGAAGAGATGGGCGATACGATTTATTTGTATGAAGACGAGTTATACTCTGATGAGCAACTGATCATCCTGGTTGCACACGGGGACATTGATTTTGCGGTATGCGATTATCAGGTGGCCCAAGCTGCCACTCATCAATTTCCGGAAATTGATATCCAAACAGATATAAGTTTTACTCAATTACAATCGTGGGCCGTGCGGAAAGATTCGCCCGTTTTGCTGGATAGTCTCAACCGCTGGCTGTACGATTTGAAAGAAAGTGGACTTTATACAAAGATTCATCAACGGTACTTTCCTGAAAAATAAATCGGGAAGCAACCGACAACATAACGTTTAACTACGTATTAGCATTGAAATGAAATTTGACGAACTACCCTTGGGTGATGCCATTCTCGACGGATTGGATTTCATGAATTTCCGTGAGGCTACCCCCATACAAGAACAAACAATTCCAGTTATTTTATCTGGCCGCGATGTCATTGCTTGCGCCCAAACGGGGACTGGTAAGACGGCCGCGTATGTACTGCCTTTACTGGACAAACTTTACTACGACGATTATCC
>CALVFH010000047.1 GCA_944326775.1 uncultured Parabacteroides sp. | reverse complement strand
GTTTATCAAGGAGTTCATCGTACAGTTGCCTAAGGGCGAGCACATGGACTTTATTCCCGGTTCTTACGCGCAGATCAAGATTCCGAAATATTCTATGGACTACGACAAGGATATCGACAAGAGCATGATTGGCGAACAATACTTGCCTTCGTGGGAAAAGTTCGGTTTGTTTAGTTTGAAGTGCCATAACGATGAGCCGACTATCCGTGCTTATTCTATGGCCAACTATCCGGCTGAAGGAGACCGCTTCATGCTGACCGTGCGTATCGCAACTCCGCCGTTCAAGCCGAAACCTCAAGTCGGTTTCCAAGACGTCATGCCGGGTATCGCTTCTTCTTATATCTTCACGCTGAAGCCGGGTGACAAGGTTTTGATGAGTGGTCCTTATGGCGACTTCCATCCGATCTTCAATTCGAAACGTGAAATGATGTGGATCGGTGGTGGTGCTGGTATGGCTCCGTTGCGTGCTCAGATTATGCATATGACGAAGACTTTGCATACGACCGACCGCAAGATGTCGTATTTCTACGGCGCTCGTGCCTTGAACGAAGTCTTCTACCTGAATGACTTCCTGGAATTGGAAAAGGAATTCCCGAACTTCAGTTTCCACTTGGCGCTTGACCGTCCTGATCCAGCTGCCGATGCAGCCGGTGTTAAATATACTCCGGGATTCGTTCACCAGGTAATTTACAACACGTACCTGAAAGATCACGACGATCCGGAAGATATCGAATACTACATGTGCGGTCCGGGACCGATGTCGAAAGCTGTCGAAGGTATGCTTGACAGCCTCGGCGTTCCGATGGAAATGTTACATTATGACAATTTTGGAGGATAATTTCCTCGGTCCATAATTAGTTTAGAATGACGAAGCTGCGTCGTGAGGCGCAGCTTCTGTTTTTATATGGCATCCCGTTCCCATTCCCGGATTACGGCGGTTGCAATAAAATTATTTTACAAAAAAAGAATATTAGGATGCAGCATTTTCCGTTTTAGTTGCATCTTCTAAAATGAAACATAAAGTGAAATATATTATGAAGTGTTTAATCTTATCTTTTTTTGCTGCATTGTTAGCCTACTCGTTGTTCTTTGATGATGAAAAAGGCAGGGCAGACACAACGGTATTCCCCATGGATTCCGCAATCCATGAGAATAAAGCGGGGATGAATGATTCTGTTTTGATTTCTAATCCGACGATCAAGATGCCTTCAAATACTTTTTCGAAAGTGGACTAAGGGGCAGAAAGAGTTAAGTAAGTGATGGAGAGAGAGGGCATGTTGCGAGGCATGCCCTTTTTTCGTTGTTTCAGCTTTCCCTGCCGGCCAGCGTGTCGTAGTCGGGGATTTCTTCCAGGAACTGGTAGCTGCCTTCTTCGTAATCAATCCGGCAGCAAATATGCCGTAGTCCGTTGCTGAGAATCAGGTAGGGCACATGGAGCACCATGTTGTAGCGGGCTATCTGGCGGAAGACCTTCGGCGTCAGTTCAACCTGCGGCGCTTTATATTCCACGATGGCCAACGGTTCGAGATAGGGGTTGTAAACTACGGTGTCGCAGCGTTTCTCGGTGTTGTTCAGCCTGATTTTGATTTCGTTGCCCAAAAGCGCCTGCGGATAGCCTTTAAAAGCAATCAGGTAGTTGACGAAATGCTGCCTGACCCACTCCTCCGGCGTGATGGCTACATATTTCTGGCGGACCGGGTCGAAAATAGATGGCCTTCCGTTTATTTCTTTGATTTTCGGTGAAAAATCCGGTAGTAACAGCGTGGGCATACGAAATGAATTAAAAATTGTCTTGCAAAGATAGCACAACTCGCGCAAGTCCGGACAGGTATCGGGGGATAATTCCAAGGGCTTCGAAAACTCCTAAGATGATTTTTTCGCATTTTCCAAGTGCTTCGAAATCTTCAAAAATGATTTTTTGCGTTTTCCAAGTGCTTCGAAATCTTCAAAAATGATTTTTCGCGTTTTCCAAGTGCTTCGAAATCTTCAAAAATGATTTTTTACGTTTTCCAAGTGCTTCGAAATCTCCAAAAATGATTTTTTGCGTTTTCCAAGTGCTTTGAAATCTCCAAAAATGATTTTTTGTCTTTTCCAAGTGCTTCGAAATCTCCTTCCGGAAAGGGAGGACGGAAATTAAAGTCCGGCGGCAGCGGTGGCAGATTATGGGCTTTTGCTTACCTTTGTTCCCGTATAAAATAAGGTTATGGCAAAAAAAGAATATACGTTCGATGAAATATGCCGGGATATCAGGGCAAAGCGGTTTGCGCCGGTTTATATCCTGATGGGCGAAGAGCCTTTTTTTATCGACAAGATTACCGACTTGCTGGTCGAGCATGTTTTGGAAGAGTCGGAGCGCGATTTCAATCAGCTTGTTTTTTACGGGGCGGACACGGACGGAATCCAGATTTTGAACGCTGCCCGGCGCTATCCGATGATGTCGCGCTATCAGTTGGTTGTCGTAAGGGAGGCGCAATTAGTCCGGGATATTGAAGTGCTGGCGAATTATGCCAAGCAACCCCTCGAATCGACCGTGCTGGTGATCAATTATAAATACAAGACCCTGGACCGGAGGAAGGCGCTGGCCGCTGCCGTGGACAAGAATGGGATTCTTTTTGAATCGAAAAAGATTCCGGATTATAAGATGCCGGCCTTTATCACCTCGTTTTTGCAGGAACGCTCGTTGGGCATCGATTCGAAGGCGGCGCAAATGCTCTCAGATTACCTCGGAAACGACTTGAATCGTCTGGACAAGGAATTGGATAAGCTGGCAATCATCATGGCTGAAAAGGCCTTAAAACGCGTCACTCCGGAGCTGGTGGAGGAGAATATCGGCATCAGCAAGGAGTATAACAACTTTGAGTTGGTGAAGGCCCTCGCGGTCCACGACGTCGCCAAGGCCAACCGGATTATTTATTTCTTCGGGAAGAATCCAAAAAACAATCCCATACAGGTTACCCTGCCGGTCTTGTTCAATTATTTCTCGAATTTGCTGATTTGTTATTACACCAAAGACCGCTCGGAGGCGGGACTGATGGCGGCATTAGGGTTGAAGGCCGCCTTTCAGGTGCGTGATTATCTGGCCGGGATGCGCCATTATTCCGCCATGAAAGTATTCCTGATTATCCACGAAATCCGCATGGCAGACGCTTGCGCAAAAGGAATGGGCACCGTCTCGCCCGACGACCGGGAAATCTTGAAAGAACTGCTTTATAAAATACTGCACAATTAATCTTCTTTTCGGTCTGGAGAGCTAAACCCTCTGAGAATCGTTTTTTCGCGGGCAACCGTCCGTTCTTCCGAAAAAAACGCCTTCTCAGAGGGTTTAGCTTTTTTCGTTTTCCGGACACGTATTTTTTACCTCACATCTTGAATCGTATCAGGGGAGGCCTTGCCGGAGAACTGTATTCCGGATTGGACTCGAGTGACAAATTGTCATCGGACGACGAATGCCTCGGAACCTTTGTATATGGATGTATTCTAAAAGGGGAATATACAAAAATAACATCGATTTTGTAAACAGGAAATGAAATTTCAAAGCGAAAAGCAGGAGAGGAGCGTATTGTTTTGTTGACAAAAGTTTCACAGCAAACAAAAGTATTTTGTTTACAAAAGTATTTGATTACATCTGTTTACTTATAAAGGATATAAGACTAAAAATCAATTAAGTATAACCAAAATTTTAGATTTGGCTTCAACTGTAGGCTTCTTCCTCCCTTTTGAAGGCGTAATTTTTGTATATTTATCCTCATTCTATTATATCATAGTATTTTGTAACCCAAATTTCTAATCCAAATCATTAAAGTGGTTTTTAAGTACGGGACAGAGCTGTTTACAAATGTTCTGTATATAAATGTAACCAAAATGCGTTATTTTTGAGTGTATATTTTTATAACATCGTATTGTGTTGTTTGTATCTTTTGTCTATCTTTGTAACGTTTCTTGAAAATCCCCGGTTTCTGTATAAAAACAGGACATATTGGCAGTAAATTCACATGTAAACAATTTATCAGATGAAGGAACGTATCATACAAATCATGGAGCATGAAGGATTGACGCAAGCACAATTTGCGGCAGCCATCGGTATTCAACGCGCAGCCATGTCGCATATCATAGCAGGCCGGAATAAGGCGAGTTTGGATGTCTTGACAAAAATCCTGACCCGCTACCCGCAGATTGACTCGGATTGGCTGCTTTTCGGCAAAGGGTCGATGTTTCGGACGGCGCAACCCTCGAATGACGGCGAAATTTCGGGCGAAGCATCACTTTTCTCCCAAAATTTGCAGGAATCAAGCCTTGAGAACATCCCTAATACACCAAAACAACCAGAAAAAGAGATGGTTATTTCCGTGGAAAAGCCTGCGAAGAATATCGCGAAAATTATGGTCTTCTATTCGGATAATACATTCGATACCTTTGTGCTGGAAAAGAAGTAAACGGTAGCCGCCGTATATTTCTTGAAATAATGTACCTTTGCAAAGAATCGGAGATGGTTAATCACTTATTATATATATGAAGAAATATTTGTTGGATATGAAGGTGACGGCAAACGAACGCCTTCATCGGAATTATTGTCTTTTGAAGCTGACAGCCGGACAAACGCTTCCGGAGATGCTCCCGGGACAATTTGTTGAAGTGCGGGTGGATAATTCGCCCACCACATTTTTGCGCCGTCCTATTTCTGTAAATTACGTCGATAAATCGGCTAACGAACTTTGGCTTTTGATTCAACTCGTTGGAGACGGGACGCGCAAGCTTGCCGAGGCCCGCGTAGGCGATATAATCAATGTGATGTTGCCGCTGGGTAACGGTTTTACTTTACCAGCCTCTGCCGATGCTGATCCGAAACTTTTGCTGGTTGGCGGAGGAGTTGGCACGGCGCCCATGCTCTATCTGGGTTCTTGCCTGAAAAATGCAGGTTTCAAGCCCATGTTCCTGTTGGGCGTCCGTTCGCAGAACGATTTGTTGCAGTTTGAACAGTTCCGGGCCTTGGGAGAAGTCTTCATCACTACCGAAGATGGTTCATTGGGAGAAAAGGGCTATGTTACTGACCATTCCATCTTGAAAAACCAGCGGTTTGACCATATCTATACTTGCGGACCCAAACCGATGATGATGGCGGTAGCCCGCTATGCTTCTGCTGAAAATATCGATTGCGAAGTCTCTTTGGAAAACACAATGGCTTGCGGATTGGGTGCATGCCTTTGCTGCGTAGAAAAATTGAATGACGACCATCATGTTTGCGTATGCACGGAAGGTCCTGTTTTTAATATCAAGAAATTATCATGGCAGATTTAAGAGTAAACATAGGAAAACAGTTGCAGTTGAAGAATCCGGTGATGACGGCTTCCGGCACATTTGGTTATGGCATCGAATTCGCCGATCTTATCGATATCTCTCGTTTGGGCGGTATTTTCGTCAAGGGGACGACCATCCAGCCGCGTGAGGGAAATCCCTATCCGCGAATGGCTGAAACACCGTCTGGAATGCTGAATGCCGTAGGTTTGCAAAACAAAGGGGCGCAATACTTTGCAGATCATATCTATCCTCAAATCAAGGATATTGATACGAACATGATTGTCAACGTGAGCGGTTCCTCCATTGAAACCTATGTGGAATGCGCCGAAAAAATAGCCGAACTGGAGAAAATCCCGGCAATCGAGTTGAATATCTCTTGCCCGAATGTCAAGCAGGGCGGGATGGCGTTTGGGGTTACTTGCCAGGGCGCTGCCGATGTCGTTCGTGCCGTCAGAAAAGTATATCCGAAAACCTTGATTGTCAAACTTTCGCCGAACGTGACGGACATTACCGAGATTGCCCGGGCGGTGGAAGCCGAAGGTGCCGACGCCGTTTCCTTGATTAATACGATGTTGGGAATGGCCATCGATGCCGAGAGACGCAAGCCCATCCTCTCGACCATCACCGGAGGCCTTTCGGGACCGTGCGTGAAGCCCGTCGCCTTGCGGATGGTCTGGCAGACCTATAAAGCGGTCAAGATTCCTATTATCGGTTTGGGAGGCATTTCCTGTTGGAAAGACGCGGTTGAATTTATGCTTGCCGGGGC
This sequence comes from uncultured Parabacteroides sp., assembly GCA_944326775.1. GTDB lineage: Bacteria > Bacteroidota > Bacteroidia > Bacteroidales > Tannerellaceae > Parabacteroides. The sequence continues at coordinate 14,187 of CALVFH010000047.1, read as the reverse complement.
TACTGCCATCCAAATCGGCACCTACAATTTCGTGGATCCTACGGTTTCCATCAAAGTCATCGAAGGACTGGAGGATTATTGCGAACGCCACGGGTTTAAGTCTGTCTCTGAATTGACCGGCGCGTTAATCTCATAAATCGTAAATCTTAATTCCTCATTTTCAAAAAGTATCATGAAAAAAGAATTATTACTGTCTTGTTTCCTCTGTTGCGGGGCGTTGGCCAATGCCGAACATATCGACATCACGTCTTTCAAGTATGCCGGGCCCTATCCTTTGCAGAAACCTTTTCTGGTCGATAGTGTAAATGTAAATTCGGAAACTTGGAAGCCCGAAAGCCTCTTGAAGACTCCCGTATCTTTGGAGAACTTGGAAACGGCCAGCGAAATATCCGTCAATAAGATTCCGGCCGTGTCGGGCTATGCGCTGCATTTGCTCAGCTTTAATTTGGAAAATACGCATTACGGGAAAGGTAAACTGAATGTCGAGGGCATCAAATCGTATGAAGTCTATGTCGATGGCGAGCTGAAAGACAAGCTGGACCTGGAACTGAATCCGGCCACGCATCAGATTGTCATCAAATATCTTTCTTCGTCGGATGAAAAAGAATCGCCCAAGGTGAGTTTCGATTCCGAGCAGGACGGCGTCTTTGTCTTGAAAAACCAGGGCGGACGGATTTACACCTTGGCCGATGTACTCCACGGTCCCCGTTATGCGGGCGTGCAGCTTTCGCCAAGCGGGAAATATCTGATTACTTCATATAAGATTACGCAAAAAGGCGGAAAAACGTCCAGCATGTACCGCGTATCCGATTTGGCTTCGGGAAATATCCTTGCCGAGCGCGAAAACCGGATGGCTTGGATGCCGCGTTCCGACAAATATTATTATACGCGCAGCGGGGTAAGCAGCAAAGAACTCGTTGTGGTCGAACCGGTTTCCGGGAAAGAAACGGTGATTGCCCGGAATATTCCCGACGGTTCTTTCCGGTTCTCCCCGGCGGAAGATTATCTTTTGTTTTCTCTCACCCAGGAAGGGCCTAAGGAACGCAAGGAAATATTTGAGGTGATTGACCCCGACGACCGCCAGCCCGGATGGCGCGACCGCTCTTATCTGGCCAAATGGGACTTGGCTACCGGCGTGATGCAACAGCTCACCTTCGGGTTCAAGAATGCCTGGGCAACCGACATCTCGGCCGACGGGAAAGAAATCCTCCTGATGGTCTCCACGCATCGGATGGGCAAACGGCCGACGACGCTCAACTCGTTGTATAAGCTGAATGTGGAGAGCCTTCGCGCCGAAACCTTGGTGGACGAAGACGGCTTCATCAACAACGCCATTTTCTCGCCCGACAGGAAGCAGGTCCTGATTTCGGGCAGCCCCGAGTCGCTGGACGGTATCGGCAAGAATGTCCGCCCCGGGCAGACGCCGAGCATGACGGACGGACAGCTTTACCTGATGAACCTGGCCGACCGGAGCGTGAAACCTTTGACGAAAGATTTCAATCCCAGTGTCCAGCGTGCCGTCTGGAGTGCCGCCGATAACCACATCTATTTCACGGCCGAAAACCGCGATTACTACTCTATGTACCGCATGGATGCTACGAACGGCAAGATTTCGCAAATCGGAATGCCGGAGGACCTGGTTCTGGCCTTCTCAGCTGCCGCCAACGCGCCGAAGATGGCGTTCTACGGCGTGAGCGCCTCCAATTCGCACCGGATGTACACGCTCGACCTGAAAACAGACCGCGCAACCCTGCAGGAGGATTTGAGCAAAGACATCCTGGCCGGAATCGAGTTGGGCAAATGTGAACCTTGGAATTTCGTCAACTCGCGCGGCGATACGATTTACGGGCGCTTCTACCTGCCTCCGCATTTCGACGAGACGAAGAAATATCCCATGATTGTGAACTATTACGGCGGTTGCAGTCCGACGAGCCGCGATTTTGAAAGCCGCTATCCGCACCATGCCTATGCCGCCCTGGGCTATGTGGTCTATATCGTCGAGCCAAGCGGCGCGACCGGTTTCGGGCAGGAATTTTCCGCCCGCCACGTGAATACCTTCGGCGACCCGGTGGCCGACGATATTATCGAAGGCACCAAGCGTTTCTGCGAGGAACATCCGTTTGTCAACGCGAAGAAAATCGGTTGCATCGGCGCATCCTACGGCGGGTTCATGACCCAGTATTTGCAGACGAAAACCGACATTTTTGCCGCAGCCGTCTCGCACGCCGGCATCAGCGACCATACGAGCTACTGGGGCGAAGGGTATTGGGGGTATTCCTACAGTGAAGTCTCCGGCGCAAACAGTTATCCTTGGGCCAACAAGGAATTGTTTGTTGACCACAGTCCGCTTTACAACGCCGACAAGGTGCATACGCCGCTGCTTTTCGTCCACGGCACCGCCGACACGAATGTACCCGTCGGCGAAAGTATCCAGATGTACACCGCGCTGAAGCTCCTGGGGCGCGAAACGGCGATGGTCCTCGTCGATGGGCAAGACCATCACATCTTGGATTATGACAAACGCTTCGCTTGGCAATACACCATCTTCGCGTGGTTTGCCAAATGGCTGCAAGACGACCCGTTGTGGTGGAATACCTTGTATAAACCCAAGACTTTGTAAGATTCCGCTCCGGAAACGGGCCGGACTATGATTTTCCAAGGGTGCGTCGGGACAAACAAGCCGGCGCACTCTTTTTTTGTCCTTTCGTAACGTTACGAAAAGGCTGAAAAGAATCTTTTGAAACTTTCGTAAGGTTACGGAAAGGCAAAAAATGATTTTTGGAGATTTCGTAAGGCTACGGAAAGGCAAAAAATGATTTTTGGAGATTTCGTAAGGCTACGAAAAGGCAAAAAATGGTTTTTGGAGATTTCGTAAGGTTACGAAAAGGCAAAAAATGATTTTTGAAGACTTCGTAAGGCTACGGAAAGGCAAAAAATGATTTTTGAAGATTTCGTAAGGCTACGAAAAAGGCGAGAACTGATTTCGGGAGCTTTCGTAACGTTACGAAAGGTCGGAAAATGGCTTTTATCAAATTTCCGCACCCAAAGATAAGGAGAAAAAAGATATGAATGTAAAAATAGGTTGTAAAACATACAAAATATTTTAAGCGAACACTTCTTTTCTTCAGATAGATTTCTCATTTTTGCAGAATAAAGAAGCTAAACTAATATCTAAGAACATATTTAAACTGTATCATGGAAAAGAAAAGAGTTTACACGTTCGGCAATGGGAAAGCCGAAGGACGGGCAGATATGAGAGAGCTGCTGGGGGGTAAAGGTGCCAATCTGGCTGAAATGAATCTCATCGGGGTTCCGGTCCCGCCCGGATTTACGATTACGACAGAAGTCTGTTCCGAATATTACGAGCTGGGAAAAGAGAAAGTCGTGGAACTGTTGGAAAACGACGTGAAAAATGCCATCAAAAACATTGAATCTTTGATGAACTCCAAATTCGGCGATGTGGCCAACCCGCTGTTGGTGTCTGTCCGCTCGGGGGCGAGGGCTTCCATGCCGGGTATGATGGATACAATCCTGAACCTGGGCCTGAACGACGAAGTGGTCGAAGGCTTGGCCAAGAAAACCAACAATCCGCGTTTTGCATGGGACTCCTACCGCCGCTTTGTCCAAATGTATGGCGACGTGGTGTTAGGAATGAAACCCTCGAAGAAAACAGATATCGATCCATTTGAAGCTATTATTGAGGATGTAAAAAAGGCGAAAGGCGTCAGACTGGACAACGAACTGGATGTGGACGACCTGAAGGTGCTGGTATCACGCTTCAAGGAGGCCGTCAAGAAACAGACGGGCAAGGACTTCCCGGCCAGCGCCTACGAGCAGTTGTGGGGGGCTATCTGCGCCGTGTTCAACAGCTGGATGAACGAGCGGGCTATCCTCTACCGCAAGATGGAAGGAATCCCTTCGGAATGGGGAACCGCCGTCAGCGTACAGGCCATGGTCTTCGGAAATATGGGGAACACTTCGGCCACAGGCGTCTGCTTCTCGCGCGACGCAGCGACGGGCGAAGATCTCTTCAACGGCGAGTATCTGATTAATGCCCAGGGAGAAGATGTCGTAGCTGGCATTCGTACTCCGCAACAGATTACGAAAATCGGCTCGCAGCGTTGGGCTCAGCGTGCCGGAATTTCCGAGGAAGAACGCGTGGCGAAATATCCTTCCATGGAAGAGGCAATGCCTGAAATCTATAAGGAACTGGATGCCATCCAGACCAAACTGGAAGAGCATTACCGCGATATGCAAGATATGGAATTTACCGTGCAGGAAGGGAAATTGTGGTTCTTGCAGACTCGCAACGGCAAACGTACGGGTGCCGCGATGGTCAAGATTGCCATCGACCTGTTGCATCAGGGAATGATTGATGAAAAAACAGCGCTGATGCGTATCGAGCCGAACAAACTCGACGAGCTGCTCCACCCGGTTTTCGACAAAGAGGCGCAGGCGAAGGCCAAAGTGCTGGTGAAAGGACTGCCCGCTTCTCCGGGAGCTGCTACCGGACAGATTGTTTTCTTTGCGGAAGACGCCGGAGCTTGGCATAAAGACGGGAAAAAGGTCGTGCTGGTTCGTCTGGAGACTTCGCCGGAAGATTTGGCTGGTATGGAAGCTGCCGAAGGAATCCTCACAGCTCGCGGAGGGATGACGTCGCACGCTGCCGTTGTCGCTCGCGGAATGGGCAAATGTTGCGTCTCCGGAGCCGGAAACCTGAATGTAAACTATAAAACCAAGACGATAGAAGTCGATGGCGTTACCCTGAAGGAAGGGGATTTCATTTCCCTCAACGGAACGACCGGCGAAGTCTATATCGGCAAGGTAGAGACCCGCGCCGCAGAGCTTTCGCCAGATTTCGCGGAGCTGATGAACCTGGCCGACAAGTATGCCCGCCTGAAAGTCCGGACCAATGCCGATACGCCGCACGACGCCGCGATAGCCCGTGCTTTCGGTGCCGTTGGTATCGGTCTTTGCCGCACGGAGCACATGTTCTTTGAAGGCGAGAAGATTAAGGCCATGCGCGAAATGATTCTGGCCGAAGATGCCGAAGGACGTAAAAAGGCGTTGGATAAGATTTTGCCTTACCAGCAGAACGACTTCAAGGGAATCTTCAAGGTGATGGCCGGCTGCCCGGTGACTGTCCGCCTGCTGGATCCTCCTTTGCATGAGTTCGTTCCGCACGACCTGAAAGGACAGGAGGAAATGGCTGAAGCGATGGGTGTTTCCGTGAAATATATCCAGCAGCGCGTCGAAGCGCTTTGCGAGCACAATCCGATGCTGGGCCACCGCGGTTGTCGCTTGGGAAATACGTATCCGGAAATCACGGAGATGCAAACCCGCGCTATTCTGGGCGCCGCCTTGGATTTGAAGAAGGAAGGCATCGAGACGCATCCCGAAATCATGGTTCCGCTGGTTGGTATCTTGTATGAGTTCAAAGAGCAGGAAAAGGTTATCCGCAAGACTGCCGAGGAATTGTTTGCCGAACGAGGCGACCGCATCGACTACAAGGTAGGTACGATGATTGAAGTTCCGCGTGCCGCCCTGACAGCCAACCGAATCGCTTCTTCTGCCGAGTTCTTCTCCTTCGGAACCAACGATTTGACCCAGATGACGTTCGGCTATTCTCGCGACGATATTGCTTCGTTCCTGCCGGTTTATCTAGAAAAGAAAATCCTGAAAGTCGATCCGTTCCAGGTATTGGACCAGAACGGTGTCGGCCAGCTGATCCAGATGGCTACGGAGAAAGGCCGCGCCATCCGTCCGGATTTGAAATGCGGTATTTGCGGCGAACACGGCGGCGAGCCTTCGTCCGTCAAATTCTGCCACCGCGTAGGTTTGAATTACGTCAGCTGCTCTCCGTTCAGAGTTCCTATCGCTCGTCTGGCTGCGGCGCAGGCTGCAATCGAGGATACGCTCTAAATCTTTTGGAGCCCTAAATCCATAATCTGTTTAGGCTGTAACCTTGGCTGTTTAGGGTTGCAGCCTAAATTTTTTCCCTTTCCCGTTTCAGGATAACATCAAAACTTTAGGAATGATGTTATCCCGTTTCAGGATCGCATCAAATCTTTAGGAATGATGTTATCCCATTTCAAGATCACATCAAATCTTTAGGAATGATATTATCCTGTTTCAGGATCGCATCAAATCTTTTGAAATGATGTTATCCCATTTCAGGATCGCATCAAACCTTTTGAAATGATGTGTTCCCAGGGTATAAAAAACAGGAACCTTTACAGCCCGGCTTTTTCGGGGCGTAAAGGTTCCTGCTGTTATGTTAATGGAAAGAAATTGGATTAATGGCTCAACATGTCGCCTGAGATTTTCTCAAATTTCTCGGCATCGGCTTTGCGGATCTTGATGGAACCGTCGTTCCAGTTGGAAGGCCAGCCGCCAATGATGTGGCCGAGGAAGACGGCTTTCACTTCGTGCAAACCTTTTGCCAAAGCGACAGACGTGTCGTGGCGAGAGAAACGCTTGACTTCTCCACCGTTGTTAATCAGGAGTTTTCCGTCAATCCAGACTTCTTCCAAGTCAGAAGAAAGGAAATAAACGCCATCTTCGGGGATATTGATGTATCCGTTGGCGACGGCTGCATATTGCTTCACGCCGCGCATCGATTCCGGAGCTTTTACCTGCGAAGTCAGTTCGCGAGTTTCCTTGATGACTTTCTTTGCCTTGGGTTGCGGCTTGTTGGCTTCAAAATCTTTTACCGAAAGGAACATTCCGTCATAAACTTCCATGGAAAGTCCCGGAGCCGTTTTAGCCACTTCCTGAGCCGGAGCCAGAGCCTGTTTTTCAACCTGGATGGTGCGGACCGGACTCATTTTTCCGGAAGGCAGTACCGAGGCAATCTTCAAGGTTGTCGTTTCCGTCACTTCAATCGGAGCGGTGTAGGCTGTCGAAGCCGGAGTCGGTTTGCTGCCGTCGAGTGTATAGACCATCTTGACCGGCCGGCTGGTTGTAAATTCGAGCGAAGCTTTGTCGGTGAAAGCGACGAAGTTGCAAGAGCCGTGGGGCTGTTCGGGCTGCGGAATATGGTAGTTGATGTCGTGCTCGTCGAGACGGACGTAGGCATTTTCAACGCGGCGCTCGAAATCTTTGTAATCCTTGCGGTCGAGTTGGGTCCAACCGATTTCGGCAACGGCCAGGGCGCGCGGATAAATCATGTAGTCCCGTTTGTCTTCGGTGTACATATATTCAGACCAGGTATTTCCCTGGACGCCGAGGATGAAATCGCCTTTCCCTATCTGGGCGAGGGTGTCGGGGACAGGATCATAGTTATACGTCTTTTCGAGCGGAGTGTAACCGCCGATAGTCACCGGTTCAATCTTTGCATCCCCTTGGTAAGCGTCGAGATACATGCCGTTGACACCCGGAGTCATGATAACCGTATGGTTCATGGAAGCCGCAGCGATGCCGCCTTCTTCACCTCTCCAGGACATGACGGTAGCCGTCGGAGCCAATCCGCCTTCCAGGATTTCATCCCATCCGATAATCTTCTTTCCCTTTGTGGCCAGATATTTCTCCATGCGCTGGATAACATAGCTTTGGAGTTTTTCTTCGGCCGTATGGTTTTTGTCGCCTCTCAGACCTTCTTCCCGGATGCGTTTCTGGCAGAGCGGGCAGTTCTTCCAACTGATTTTCGGGCATTCGTCGCCGCCTACATGGAAATATTCGCTGGGGAAGAGAGGAACCATCTCATCAACGACATCTTCCAGGAAATCGAATACTTCTTCTTTACCCGGGCACAACACGATGTCTTCTACGCCCCAGATAATGCGGGGAGAACCGGGTTCGCCTTTGCAGGAGAGTTCGGGATAGGCTGCGATGGCGGCCATTTCATGACCGGGAATTTCCAGTTCCGGGATAACCGTAATGAAATGGTCTGCTGCATACTGAACAATTTCCTTGATTTCTTCTTGCGTGTAGAATCCTTTGTGGACAGTGCCTTCGCCTTCCGTACGGGTAGCGCCGACTTCCGTCAGCTTCGGATATTTCTTGATTTCGATACGCCATCCCTGGTCGTCGGTCAGATGCCAGTGCAAACGGTTGATTTTGAATAAAGACAGGACATCAATGTATTTCTTGACATTTTCGACGGGCATGAAATGGCGGCAAGGGTCGAGCATGATGCCTCGATAACCGAAACGCGGCTCATCTTTGATGCTTACGGCACTGGCAGTCCAAGCGATGCCTTTGACTACCGAGGGGCTTTCTATTTCAGCCGGAAGTAATTGCATGAAAGACTGCATCCCGTAGAACAGGCCTTGCGGTTTTTTAGCCTTGACCTGGACCCCGCTGGAGGTTACATCGAGAGTATAGCCTTCATCATTTACATCGAGCGATTCGTCGAGCGTGAGCATGATATCCCCTTTGTCTGCCACCTTGATATCATAGCCGGTTGCAGCTTTCATTTTGTTGGCGAAAAATTCGGCAATCGTTTTTGCGTCCGGAGTGGCAGCGCCCAGGGTGGTGCTTTGGCTGAGTTTGAACTGGCCATCGTTTTGTACAAGGCTAAGCGGTGTAGGGATAATGTTAATGCCTTGGTTGTAAGACTTAACTTCTCCTGTTGGTCCACCACATGCCGTTAATAGACCAAATGCGGCACCAGCACATAAGGTTACGAATAAGTTCTTCTTCATAATGATGTTATTTAAAAGATAAATGATAGTTGTTTCTAATAAAAAGCAACCGCACCGGCGCAGATTAGAATCAAACGCTTGTTTGAACCGCTGCACCGGTACGGTAGGTAATCAAATTATTCTTTTGGCAATGTCAAATCACCACGCAAAGATGGGGTAGTCTTTCATTGTCTTGTTCACTTTTTCTCGAACAGCGGCAATCGTTTTGTCGCATTCAGGAGCAGAAAGAACCGTATCAATCATTTCGACGATTTCACCCATCAGTTCTTCTTTTGCACCACGGGTTGTGATGGCTGGTGTGCCGACGCGAATACCAGACGTCTGGAAAGCAGAACGGCTGTCGAACGGTACCATGTTCTTGTTTACGGTGATGTCTGCGGCGACCAAAGCCCGTTCTGCAACTTTACCCGTTAAATCAGGGAATTTGGTACGCAAATCGATCAGCATGCTATGGTTGTCAGTTCCTCCGGAAATAATCTTATAACCTTTGTCGATAAAGGCTTGGGCCATAACGGCAGCATTCTTTTTTACCTGCTGCTGGTAGGTCTTGAATTCCGGTTCAAGAGCTTCGCCGAAAGCTACGGCTTTTGCGGCAATGACATGCTCAAGCGGACCGCCCTGGATGCCTGGGAATACTGCGGAATCAAGCAACTGAGACATTTTCTTTATTTCTCCCTTCGGTGTCTTTTTGCCCCACGGATTCTCGAAATCTTTCCCCATTAAGATAATACCACCGCGTGGACCACGCAAAGTCTTGTGAGTCGTTGAGGTAACAATATGCGCATATTCCAAAGGATTATTGAGTAAACCTGCTGCAATCAAACCGGCAGGATGGGCCATATCAATCATTAGAATAGCGCCAACTTTATCTGCAATCTCACGCATGCGTTTGTAATCCCAATCGCGAGAATAGGCAGAACCACCGCCAATAATCAATTTGGGATGTTCACGCAGAGCGATTTCCTCCATCTGGTCGTAATCAACTCTTCCTGTATCTTCTTTTACATTATATTCTACCGGGTGGTAAAGAATGCCGGAACTATTGACAGCGGAGCCATGAGATAAGTGTCCGCCGTGTGCCAAATTCAATCCTAAAAATGTATCGCCTGCATTGAGAACTGCTAAAAGAACCGCTGCATTGGCTTGTGCTCCGGAATGAGGTTGAACATTAGCCCATTCAGCATTGAAGAGTTTCTTGATACGTTCGATTGCGATGGTTTCGCTTTGATCTACAACCTCACAACCGCCATAATAACGTTTGCCAGGATAACCTTCAGCGTATTTGTTTGTCAGGCAACTACCCATAGCCTGCATAACTTGGTCGCTCACAAAATTCTCAGAAGCAATCAGTTCAATTCCTTTTAATTGACGCTGATGTTCTTTCTCAATAATGTCAAAAATTAGGTTGTCTCTTTTCATTTTTAATTCGATTGACTAAATTAAAGTTGCAAGTATAAAAACTTCTTTTCGCAAAATTAGTATTAAATTCCGGATAGCACGAAAAAACAAAGCACGTATTGCATCCGATTCGATTAATTTTCTTGAATCCGCAGCAAACGTGCTTTAAATTATAAAATATTACGCTTCTATTGAAGTCGGTTCTTTGCTATTCTGGATACTGGTTACAATTTTTTGTTGTTCTTCGTCATAATCAACAACTAATGTATCGCCTTTACTGATTGATGCGCGAATGATCAACTCAGCCATTTCATCTTCAAGATACTTTTGGATAGCTCGTTTCAATGGGCGAGCACCAAATTGAATATCATAGCCCTTGCTTGCTACAAAATTCTTCGCTTTTTCACTTAATTCAAGTGTGAAACCTAATTCAGCGACACGTTTGTACAAGCCTTTCAATTCGATATCAATGATTTTGCAAATAGCATCTTTATCAAGCTGGTCGAACATGATAATGTCATCGATTCTATTCAAGAACTCAGGTGCGAAAGCCTTGTTGAGCGCTTTTTGAATAACACCCCGTGAGAAGTCTTTATCAATATCGTTGACTCCTCCAGTATGAAATCCTACTCCGCGACCAAAGTCTTTTAGCTGGCGAGTTCCAATATTTGATGTCATAATCAAGATGGTGTTCTTGAAGTCGATACGGCGTCCCAGACTATCTGTCAACCGGCCTTCATCAAGAACCTGAAGCAATAGGTTGAAGACATCCGGATGTGCCTTTTCGATTTCATCCAACAAAATTACAGAATAAGGTTTGCGACGGACTTTTTCAGTTAATTGTCCACCTTCCTCGTATCCTACATATCCCGGAGGAGCACCAATCAAACGAGACACGGCAAATTTTTCAAGATATTCACTCATGTCGATTCGGATTAAAGCATCCGCTGAGTCGAAAAGATATTCCGCCAATTTTTTTGCAAGATGCGTTTTCCCGACACCTGTAGGTCCTAAGAACATGAATGTTCCTATAGGCTTGTTGGGGTCTTTTAATCCGACACGATTACGTTGGATCGCCTTGACTACTTTTTCGATAGCCTCATCTTGTCCGATTACTTTCTTTTTCAGTTCGTCAGCCATTTCCAAAAGACGGACATTTTCAGCTTTCGCAATACGTTGAACCGGAACACCAGACATCATAGCGATGACTTCTGCTACTTGTTCTTCTGTAACTGTCTCCCGATTTGCCCGCATTTCTTCGTCCCATTTCTGGGTAGCCGCATTCAGTTCCTTTTCAAATTGCCGTTCCTTGTCTCGATAGCTGGCTGCTAATTCGAAGTTTTGTGCTTTGACAGCCGCCAATTTGTCATGATTGGCATCTTGCATTTTAGCTTCTAACTCTTCGATAATTTTCGGTGCTACAATATTGGAAATATGAACACGGGAACCAGCTTCGTCGAGTGCATCAATCGCTTTATCCGGGAAATTGCGGTCGCTGATGTAGCGTTCTGTCAACTTGACACACGCTTTCAGAGCTTCCGGAGAATAAGTAACATTATGATGTTCTTCATAACGTCCTTTGATATTTTCAAGAATCTGTAAAGTCTCTTCGGCCGTAGTTGGGTCAACAATTACTTTTTGGAAACGCCGCTCCAAGGCACCATCTTTCTCAATGTTCTTTCGATATTCATCCAAAGTAGTTGCCCCGATGCACTGTATTTCTCCACGAGCCAAAGCCGGCTTTAACATATTTGCAGCATCCATTGAACCGGAAGCTGATCCTGCACCGACAATAGTGTGAATCTCATCGATAAAGAGGATGATATTGGGATTCTTGGCCAATTCATTCAGTATAGCCTTGATACGCTCCTCGAATTGACCGCGATATTTTGTCCCAGCCACAATTGATGCCATATCAAGACTAATCACACGTTTATTGAACAAGATCCGGGATACTTTATGTTGCACGATACGCAAGGCTAATCCTTCAACAATAGCTGATTTGCCGACTCCCGGCTCCCCAATCAGTACGGGATTATTCTTTTTCCGGCGACTTAAGATTTGTGCCAGTCGTTCAATTTCTTTTTCGCGTCCTACAATTGGGTCAAGACGCTTCTCTTCGGCCGCACGCGTCATGTCTGTACCGAAATTGTCAAGTACCGGCGTATCTGTCGATGCTTTACCTGTTTGATTTCCGCCTTGCTGATTTGCAGCATGTTGGTTATCGCCTCGACGGGAAGTATAATTATCCTCTTCGTCGTCATCTTCATCTTCGGTATAGCCAAATGAGATGTTTGGATCTGCTTGTTGTGCCTGTTCGTTGTTATGGTTGGCATAGCTTTTTGAAAACTCCTGGTAGAAGAATTCGTAAGTCAAGCCCTGCTCAGCCAGAAAACGAGCTGCCATATTATTTTTCTCTTTCATGATTGCCAACATTAAATGTTCAGTTTCTGCTTCAGCCCTATGGAAGAGCTTCGCTTCCAGTATGGTTAAGCGTAAGACCCGTTCGGTTAGTTTACTTACGCTGATATGCTGAGTATTTTGCCCTGCAAAATCATCTGTGTTCTTAATTTGTTCTTCAATCTGTTTTTTGAGGTTTGGTATAATCAGATAATGGCTCAATATTTCATAAGCCAATCCTGAACCGTCACGAATAATCGCCAATAAAAGATGCTCCGGACCGATATAGCTGTTCTGAAGCCGTTCGGCCTCTTCCCGGCTATATTCTATCACATCTCTCAAATGTTGTGAATAATCATTCTTCATGTATATATTATTATATAATGTAGTAATTTCCTCTGTATGCAAAAGTAGCAAACTCTTTTCGATTAACTATCAAAATCCGTGCCATTCTTTTTTAAAAAGCGGAAGGATAGTCCAATAGATTTCCAAATATCGGAAAAAATATGCCAAAAACTTTCGTGTTATGAGGAAAAACCGTACCTTAGTGCGATTTTTCACAGGAAGAACAAAGAGTGTAATTAATATAAATTTAAATGGTTGATCAAGATAGAATTATTAAGATTAACATTGAGGAGGAAATGAAATCGGCATACATTGATTATTCAATGTCTGTTATTGTTTCACGAGCCCTTCCGGATGTTAGGGATGGATTCAAACCAGTTCATCGTCGTATATTGTTTGGTATGAATGAATTGGGGAATACTTCCGACAAGCCTTATAAAAAATCAGCAAGAATTGTGGGTGAAGTTTTAGGTAAATATCACCCGCACGGCGACTCGTCTGTCTATTATGCAATGGTTCGTATGGCGCAGAGTTGGTCCATGCGTTATCCGTTGGTTGACGGGCAAGGGAATTTCGGCTCAATGGATAATGATAGTCCTGCAGCCATGCGTTATACTGAAGCCCGGTTGAGCCGGCTCGCCGAAGAAATGTTGCGTGATATCGATAAAGATACGGTAGATTTCCAGCTTAACTTTGACGACACGCTGAGAGAGCCGACAGTTTTGCCGACTCGCATTCCGAATCTTCTCATAAACGGAGCTTCCGGTATTGCTGTCGGCATGGCTACCAATATGCCGCCGCACAATATGAGCGAAGTCTTGGACGCGTCGATGGCTTATGTAGATGCGCGGGGCGAAATCACCGTTGAAGAACTGATGAAATACGTAAAAGCTCCGGATTTCCCTACTGGAGCTACCATATATGGTTATGCCGGCGTAAAGGATGCCTTCGAAACCGGTCGCGGACGCATCGTCTTGCGCGGAAAGGCTGAAATAGAGCAAGAGGCAAATCATGAAAAGATCGTCATTACCGAAATCCCTTATCAGGTTGTTAAGTCCGATTTAATCAAGAGCATTGCCGATTTGGTGAATGAGAAACGGATTGAAGGCATCTCGAACGTGAATGATGAATCGTCGAGCCGCGGAGGCTTGCGCATCGTCGTGGATGTGAAGCGCGATGCCAATTCAAACGTCGTCTTGAATAAATTGTATAAGCTGACGGCTCTCCAATCGTCGTTCAGCGTCAATAATATCGCATTGGTAAACGGGCGTCCCCGTCTGCTGAACCTGAAGGATCTGATCAAGGCCTTCATCGACCACCGCCACGAGGTAGTGATCCGGCGCACGAAGTTTGACTTGGAAAAAGCCAAGGAACGCGCCCACATCCTCGAAGGCCTGAT
>CALVFH010000046.1 GCA_944326775.1 uncultured Parabacteroides sp. | reverse complement strand
CGATTTCCTGGCGGATAAGCACTGTCCCCGCGATTTCCGGCAATTATTTTTTCAGAAAAGCGAGGGCTTTCTCGAGGTCGGCAGGCGTATCGATGCCGATGGTCTCCTGCTCGGTGATGCCCACTTTGATTTTGTAGCCGTTTTCAAGCCAGCGGAGTTGCTCGAGGCTTTCCGCCAGTTCCAGAGGCGACTGGGGCAGGGCGGTGATTTCGCGGAGCGTCGCGGCACGGTAGGCATACAGGCCGATGTGCTTGTAATACGTGTGGTTGGGCAACCATTCGGAGTAATGTTTCCCGCGCATATAGGGGATGATGGAACGGCTGAAGTAGAGGGCCTCGTGGCGTTTGTTGAGGACCACCTTCGGCGTGTTGGCATTGAAGAGGGCCGTTTCGAAGTCGTCGTCCGGTCGGAAAGGCTTCACCAGGGTGGCAATCTGCACGTCGGGCTCGCGGAAGCAGGCTTTCAGGGTCTCGATTTGCTTGGGATGGATGAAAGGCTCGTCGCCCTGGATATTGACTACTACGTCGTAGCCTTGTCCGACAAGCGTATAGGCTTCGTAGCAACGGTCGGTCCCGCTGCGGTGTTTGTCGGACGTCATCACCACCTGTCCGCCGAAGGCTTTGACAGCCTCTTCGATGCGGGCGTCGTCGGTTGCGACGCATACGGCGTCGAGCGTACCTTCTACTTGTTCATACACACGTTGAATCATGGGTTTGCCGGCCATATCTGCCAGCGGCTTGCCCGGAAAGCGGGTAGAGGCGTAGCGGGCCGGGATAATACCGAGAAATTTCATATACTTTTAGTGTTGATTAATGAATGCTTGGTCAGATTCGTTCTCCTTCGCTCAGGTAGAGCACTTTCTTGCGTTCGCCGACAATCCAGACGATGTCGCCCTTCTGGAAGACGGTGGTGGGCGGCGGGTTCAGAAGCGAGGTGTTGCCGCGCTCGATGCCGATAACCAGACATTTGGCCTGGTCGCGGATGCCCGACTCCTGGATGGAGCAGTTGGCCAGGCGGGAATCGTCGCCGATGATGAATTGCTCCATGCTGACGCGCTCGGACTTTTTTTCGCGCTGTTGTTTCCGGGATTCCAGGTACCGTTCTTCGATGAAGTGGTGGAAATGCTCCAGGTCCTTGTCGGTCCCGACGACGACGAGCTTGTCGAAGGGGAAAAGGCGCTCGTTTCCACCCGGGATGTTGATGCGGTTGTCGCCGCGGATGATGGTGACGACATTCACGTTGCATTTTTGCCGGAAGTTGAGTTCCTTCAAGGTCTTCCCGGCGCTGGGCGACGATTGTTTGACGTCATATTCCGCCAAATGCAGGTCGCGCTCCAGAAGATGGTTGGCGAAGCTCTGGTTGATGGTGGCGTGCTTCTCTTCTTCCATCTCGCGGGCGCTCAGGTTGGAGAAGAAACGCCGTTCCATCAGGATAGACTGCCGTTTCAGCTTCTTGTTGAGGATGATGAACACGGTAATCATCGCGGCGATGCCGAGCAGGAAGCCGACGGTGAGGTTGACATAGCGGCTCAGCGGGATCATGACCAGCCCGATGCAGAGCAGGATGCGCAGGATGATGAGCGAAATCAGCGGCCCGCGGTTGAACTTGCTGTCGTGCCAGAGCTGCTGGAATTCGACCGAATGGTTCTTCTTCATCATGATGGCCCGCAGCAGGGGCGAGATGAGGGCGAGGATGATGACGAGGGCGAGGATGTTTCCTTTCCAGCCGGGCAGCTCGCGGAGGATGAGGGGTGCAAAAACCTGCATCCAGATGAAGATGAGCACGAGGGTGACGGAGGTATAGGTCCCGACGATGCGCAGCAGGGCTTTCAGCAGCTTGTTCCAGGTGCTTTTCTGCCGGATGGTGTTGAAGCCGGAGGCGTAATGGTCGAGGAACTGCTTCCACGAGGCCGGTAGTATCCGCTCGATGATGCCCACGCACGGATCGGCTATCTTGATCATATACGGAGTAAAGAATGTGGTTACCACGGATACGGCCACGACAATCGGATAGAGGAAGCTGTCGGTCACCTTGAGGGATTGTCCCAGCGAGGCGAGGATGAAGGCAAACTCGCCGATTTGCGCAAGGGAAAAACCGGATTGGATGGCAATCCGTAGCGGCTGGCCTGAAAGCAATACGCCGAAGGTGCCGAAGAAGATCTGTCCGAACATGACGATGAAGGTGAGCAGCAGGGTTGGCCATTTATACTCCCAAAGCAGGTCCGGCTCAATCAGCATCCCGACGGAGATGAAGAAAATCGCGCCGAAAAGGTCTTTCACCGGTTTGACCAAGCGTTCGATATGTTCTGCCTCTACGGTTTCCGCCAAGATGGAACCCATCAGGAAAGCCCCCAGGGCGGAAGAGAATCCGGCGTGGTTGGCAATCATCACCATTCCCAGGCAGAGGCCGATGCTGAGGATCAGCAGGGTCTCATCGTTGAGGTATTTCCGGACTTTCCGGAGAAACGAGGGAATCAGGAAGATCCCGACAACAAAGCAGAAGAGCAGGAACAGCCCGAGCTTGACGACACTGTCCAGAAGTTCCATCCCTTCTACGTGTTGGCTGACGGCCAGCGTGGAGAGTAGGACCATCAGCAGGACGGCAAACAAATCTTCTGCAATCAGGATGCCTAAAACGACGCCTGCAAACCGCTGGTTCCCTACGCCGGTATCTTCGAAAGCTTTATAGATGATGGTGGTGGAAGACATGGATAGCATGCCGCCTAAAAAGAGAGAAGTCATCTGGCTCCAGCCCAGCAGGCTTCCGGTCAGGTAGCCGACCGTCATCATGCCGGCGATAATCGTGATGGCTCCGGTGATGGCAGTCCCTCCAATCTGTATCAGTTTCTTGATGCTGAATTCTAATCCTAAAGCAAAGAGCAGGAAAATAACTCCGATGTCGGCCCACGTTTGGATGCTTTCGGTATTCATGACGGTAGGGAAGATGGAGATAGACGGCCCTACCAAAAAACCGGCGACGATATATCCCAAAACAACAGGTTGTTTAAGCCATTTGAATAAGATAGTAACGATTCCAGCCAGAATCAGGATGATGCTTAAATCGGAAATCAAAGAAGGTATGTTTGACATTGTTTTAAATCTAACAGTTGCCAAAGTTAGGCATTTATTTTATTTTTGTGCCGTAAAGTAAACCTAAAATGAAAAAGAAGCATCCACTGGAAATGCTGATTGAACAGGGCGAGCATCAGCAGCAGGACTTTAAATTTGAAGTGAGCGACAGCAAGAAGATTGCGCGGACTTTGAGTGCCTTTGCCAATACGGATGGCGGTCGTCTGCTGATAGGCGTGAAGGATAACGGACATATCTCAGGTGTCCGTGGCGAGGAGGAATATTATATGATAGAAGCTGCCTCGAAGATGTACACCCGCCCGGAAGTCCCTTTTACCGCGATGCGTTGGGATGTGGAAGGGAAGACCGTCCTGGAAATTGATATCGAGCCTTGTCCCGAACGTCCTTATCTGGCTCCGGACAAGAATGATTCCTATAAAGCGTTTATCCGGGTGGCGGATGAGAATATCCTGGCGAATGAAGTCATCGTCCGTGCCTGGCAGAAAAGCCGCCGTCCTCAAGGCACTTTATTGAAGTTGAGTTATCCGGTGCAAATGCTTCTGGCTTATCTGGACAAACATCCTGCAATCGGAGTAAGGCGTTTTTGCCAGTTGGCTCATATCCCTTATCCGGTTGCCCGGAATATTCTGAGTGATCTGATGGCTTTGGGGAGTATCCGTTATGTGGTGGAAGATAAGCAAATCCTTTATGCTTTAAATCGGGAGGATAAAGGGTAAATTAATGTTTTTTGGAGAATAAAACCGCCGTTTTTCTTTGAAAGTAGTCCAACTGTGCCAATATGTAAATTATATTCTTAATATTCTTCAATGTGGTAAGAATCTGCTTTTTTTTGCGTACATTTGTATTGCCATCACTATATGATGGCAGGTACGACGCATAGAAGTATCTTAATCTAATAAGAGTTTTTAATATGAATACGTTGCAATTTCAGAAGAAGTTAATGAGTATCCAGGAGAACATGATGAATTTCGCCTTGATGCTTACTGCAAATCGAGATGATGCAGAAGACCTGATGCAAGATACGACATTAAAAGTCTTAGACAATCAGGAGAAATTTGTTGACAACGTAAATTTCAAAGGATGGGTCTTGACCGTAATGCGTAACATCTTCATCAATAATTACCATAAGGTTGTTCGAACGCAGACATTGGTAGATCAAGGCGTTGATTTATATAATTTGGAAGTCGTGAACGAATCGGGTTTTGATTCGCCGGACGGTTCTTTCCAAATACAGGAGATTACCAAGGTTATTGAGTCGTTGAACGACGATTTGAAGATACCGTTTTCCATGTATATCAGCGGATATAAGTATAGCGAAATCGCTGAGAAGCTGGGCTTGCCCCTGGGAACGGTGAAAAGCCGTATTTTCTTTGCCCGCCAGGAATTGCAGAAGAAATTGAAAGATTATCGTTAGAATTTACGGATAGTATGAATGAGTTAAGGCATCTTTTCCAAGAAAGGAAAAGATGCCTTTTTCGTTGGAGAAAGATAATGTTTCCGGAAAGGAAAGCATAGGTTTCTCGTTTTTACCCGACTTATCGGGAAGGTTGAGCGCGTTTTGCTGAAGCATTGGCGCTGGAAGTGAGGAAGGCCTCGGCACGTCCCGGCGATAATAACTCCCATAAAGAAGCGACTACCCAGCCCGGAGCAAAAATGTTATTGTAATAACCTTTTCCATTTTTCCCGTAGTCCCACCAGGTATGCTGAACCACTTCCGGATAATAGCCTTTCTTGGCGATGCCGCAAAGATGCCCTTCGAAAGGCAGCAGTTGCCTCATGGACGTGCGGATGACTTCCGCAAAGGCCGCGAAACGAGGCTCGTCCGTCTCACGCGATAAGCCTTGCAAAACATCGGCAAAATCGAAGACAAAGACGTCGATATGATTGTTTTCTACCGAGACATTGCCCCAACCGCGCGTTTTCAGACCAATATCGCCCAGCATCTGTCCTTGGGCGAAAGGTACATCCCAGACATAATACCAGGAGAGGGCAAAATAAGCGGCCTGGCGGGCTATGTCCAGATAATGAGCCCGTTCGTCGCCTTTGCAGACGAGTGAAAGATAGTAGGCGGCGGTTGTCGCATAGAGCGAGGCTTCCTTATCTTCGCAATTCGCGTCGAGCGTGGAGGAAAAATAATCGGCTTTCAAGACGATTTCTTTCTCGACATAGTTTACCGAACGCTTGGCGGCCTCCAGATAGCGCTTGTCTTTAAAATATTTATATCCCATCACTAAGGGGAGCGTAGCGGAAGGCGTGCTTCCTCCGGTGGCATCCACTTCTGTCAGGTCGTCCTTGAATTTCCGGGGAAAACTGCCATCTTCTTTCTGGAGTTCCAGGATTTTCTCGAACAAACTCTTCAGGCGGGCTTCCCATTCCGGATGTTTGCGGCCTCGTTGCTTCTCATAATTTAGATAGTAAAGAACCGCATAGACCCCTTCGGACTGCCGGCGGATGCTGTATTGCTTTTCCAGCATCACCCGTTTTTGGGCATCCATTCTCTCCAGGAAGAATCCGGAATCGGAAAATCCATTCTCTACATACGAATCGAAAATCGAGCGGGCTTGATTTGCCATTTCTGTCTTCCCCTGGCTTTCGGCATATTCGAGAGCATTAAAGGCATTCAGCAACGTCCGTCCGACGAACCCTACTTCCGCAATAGCGTTGCTCCGGCAATTCGCCGTTTCAAGTTCTACTCCCGAATAATACTTGACGGAGGCTCCATCGACAAAACTTTGTGTGAAGAACTGGCTGAGCGTTTCTTTCATTTTCTCGTCCGTATAAGGATTTTCGTAGGGAACCGGTTGATATAAGTCGTAGCAATAGTTCCAAAGGTTCCGGACACAGGCAGAATAATCGTCCGCCTCTTGTTCCGTGATTTCCCAACGTAGAATCCGGCTTTCCCCCTTCTTTAGAAATTGGTAGGCAGACACCGGTTCGGCCAAGGTAAGTTTTCGGATATAGCTTTTGGGCGTTTCCTGGTAGGGGAAACCGAAAGAAAGCGTAGCCTGTCCGTCTTGATTGATAAAGCCCGTGTAACCTACCGAAGTTTTCCCGGAGAGAATGATTTCTCCTTCGCGGTGGGTGGTCAAAGCATCACAGGGAGCGTCGAGAAGACGTGCCACGGCATATACCTTGTCATTGGTTTCGTCGAAAATGGCTGAAAGAGGAGAGCTGAGCCGGTCTTCACGGACTTCCCAACTGTCGGACACCCGGAAAGAAGGAGCATTTTCCGGGGAGCGCAGATTCCGGCGGTACCAGAATCCCGGCAGGTAGAACTGGCAATTTTCGTGGATGGCTCCTGTATTGACCAGTTGCCCGAAATGGAAATAAATATCTTCCTGGGCCGTAATCATCAGCGTGATTTGCTTCTTGTCTTTGTCTTCCTCCGTATTCTGGTAGATGAGGACCGGAATGTTTTCCGCACTGACCCATTGATAAGCATAGGAAGAATTTTGAGCTTTCTGGAGATCCAATGGATAGGTAACAGCCGGATTGCCGGGAATCTTCAAGGCAATCGAGGCGGAGACGTTATTCGGAGAATAATCAAGTGCCAGTAGTTCACCGGCAGATGTCAGCAAGGCCAAACAGCCTAAAAGTAATTTTTTGTTTTTTATCATGGTGATTAATTTGATTGAATTCGGATTTGAGGTGTCAAATGTAGGGAATAAAAGGAAATCTAACGAGAAAAAGGAAATAAACTTTATTACCTTTGCCCCCGGTTTTATTGAATGTATCATGACGCTATCCCAAGCCCGAGAACTCCTGACCCAGGAATTGTTGCAAATCGATTTTGAACAATTGCCTATTAGTGACTATAATAAGCAATATATCCGGAAGCTGAAACCGGCTTTACCTTATTATATGCATATCTATGCCCTGTGCATCCGGCGGGGATTGAAGGAAACCGTTTCGGAAAGTTCGGATTTGGCGCAGCTCAGTCTGGTTGATTTCGGGGGCGGCAGCGGCTTTTTGAGTCTGTTGGCGGCCAAGGCCGGTTTCGGCGAAGTGATTTATGTCGATTTGAACCCCCGTTCGGTGGAAACCATCCGGGTCTTGAAAGAAGTTTTGGGATTCGGACCGACTGCGATTCTGCACGGCTCGTCGGATACGCTGGCTGCGTGGTGCCGTGAGAAGAAAAAGAAACCTTCCCTGCTTATTGCGACCGACCTGATTGAGCATGTCTATGATTTGCCGGTCTTTTTCCGGGAGTTGGCTGAGGTGAACGGGCGGATGAGTATGTTGTTTACAACGGCTTCCACACCTTTCAATCCTTTTGTCCGGAGGCGGTTGCAACGCTGGATGGACGCTTGCGAAACCGGCTCGATGGAACAGCCGAACTATTGGACGTTGCGTTATGATTTTATCCGGCAGCTTTGTCCGAATGCTTCGAAGGAAGAAGTCGGGCGTTGGGCCAGTCTGACGCGTGGTCTGGTCTTCGAGGATATTCGAAAAGTGTTGGATTCCGGGGATTTCCCTCCGTTACCAGGCAAGCATAACACGTGCGACCCCCGGTCGGGGAATTGGATGGAGCGTATTCTTCCGCTTTCGGCCTATCGCAACCTGGCTGAGGACATCGGATATGGTTTGAACGTGGAAAAAGGTTTTTATAACATAGACCGGAAAAGGAAACCGGTATCTTTTCTTTGCCGCCTGCTTAATCTTTTCATCCGTCGGAGCGGAAAGGCGGGGTTTCTGCTTGCTCCGTTTATGGTTTTAATTTTCAAGACAAAGCGTATGTAAAGCTTCGCGGATATAATCGCGTTCCATATCGGCCGGTTTCAAAATGTCATTGTTCCATTTCAGTACGTCAATATCCAGCGGAACAATCCCCTGTGCTTTGCTTTCGGGAGTCCGCCCGGCATTTTCTTCCATATTTTTCAGGATGGCATAGACTTCTTTGAGGGAACAGACGGTGGTCGCACAAGCTACGCAATTCAGGAAAGGTTTGCTTGCAGGGCAATTAATGGGGGGCGTATAAACGGCTTCAGAGAAATAGATGGCCGGAAAGAGCGTTTCCAAATGATGGCAGGCAGAGGCTATATGTATTTCTGCATCCTCGTTCGATCCGAGAGATAAGATGAAATGATTGCAATTTTCCATTTTCTTCGTTTTGTTAGGCAGGCCGGCGGCTTTGCTTGCCACAAAGGTAATGCATCCGATTTAACTGAGACCATGAAAATTCCGGAAAATCCCATTGTCAGCTGTTTTTTGCCCTTTGCGACCTCGCTTTGCCTTGGAAACGGTGTTTCTAGCACGCGGCGACCTCGCTTTATATCATTGTAGGGGTACGACGGGCCTTTGCGACCTCGCTTTGTGCCATTGTACCCCTACAATGAGGCATTGCGACCTCGCTTTGTATCATTGTACCCCTACAATGGGCTTTTGCGACCTCGCTTTGTGCCATTGTACCCCTACGATGGAGCATTGCGACCTCGCTTTGTGTCATCGTACCCCTACAATGAGGCATTGCGACCTCGCTTTGCCTCGTCGTACCCCTACAATGGCATCTTACGAATGCCAGGCGGAGCAAATACCTGATTGTAGGTATTGGCTATCCCCTTATTTACACTTACCTTTGCACGGATTTATATGAAAAAAAATGAAACTATCTGAACTTGGTACAGGAGAGAAGGGTATTATTGTGAAAGTAATGGGGCGTGGAGCCTTTCGCAAGCGCATCATCGAAATGGGCTTTATTCGCGGAAAGGAAGTGGAAGTGGTTAAAAATGCACCACTTAAAGACCCTATTCAATACCGTATATTAGGATATGATGTTTCGTTGCGACGTAACGATGCCCAGTTGATTGAAGTGGTCAGTGCGGCAGAATATGCCGAGGAGCAAAAATTGCAAGGAGGAAATAAGTCGATAGACCAGTATATTTTGCCTTCAGATGAGGAGTTGCGCGATATCGCGTTGAAAAAAGGGAAAATCATTAATGTGGCCCTGGTCGGAAATCCAAACTGCGGCAAGACTTCCTTGTTTAATATTGCTTCCGGAGCCCATGAGCGGGTAGGCAACTACAGCGGGGTGACGGTTGATGCCAAAGAAGGCGTTTTCCAGCATAAAGGCTATACGTTTAAGATTGTAGATTTGCCGGGAACCTATTCTCTCTCGGCTTATTCTCCGGAAGAGCTTTATGTGCGCCGCCATTTGAATGAAGAACATCCGGATGTGGTGATCAATGTGGTGGATTCGTCGAATCTGGAGCGTAATTTATACCTTACTTGCCAGTTGATTGATATGGATGTGCGTATGGTTATCGCGCTCAACATGTACGATGAATTGGAAAAGCAAGGAGATAAGTTCGACTATGATTCTCTTTCCCGTATGCTGGGTATCCCGATGATTCCAACGATATGCCGGACAGGTTTTGGAATAGAAGCCTTGTTCGACCGGGTTATCCAGGTTTATGAAGAAGCAGACCCTATTCTCCGGCATATCCATATCAATTATGGAGAAATTTTAGAAAAAGGCATTGCCAATATCAACGCGATGCTGAAGAAGGCAGCCGATATTCCCCCCAGCATTTCCAAGCGTTATCTTTCCATCAAGCTGTTGGAGCGTGATAAGGAAGTCGAAAAGGAAGTATCTGCCTTTCCCCAGGCCGAGGCGATTCTGCAGGAACGCGATAAGAATGCCGCACAGATCGAGGCATTGCTGAAGCAGGATTGCGAAACCGTTTTTACGGATTCCCGTTATGGTTTTATTGACGGTGCTCTGCGTGAGACTTTCCATCGGAATAAGATACAGGAAGTTACTTCAACCCAGCTTATCGACACTTTCGTGACGCATCGGATCTTGGGTTTCCCCATATTTATCTTGTTCATGTGGATTATGTTTGAGGTCACTTTCCGTCTCGGAGATTATCCGATGCAATGGATTGAATGGCTGGTTGCTGTATTGGGCGATTTTATGCGTGAACATATGACAGACGGGCCGTTGAAGGATTTGCTGGTCGATGGGATTGTCGGCGGTGTTGGCGGCGTGATTGTCTTTTTGCCGAACATCCTGATATTGTATGCCTTCATTTCCTTTATGGAAGATTCGGGTTATATGGCCCGTGCCGCCTTCATCATGGATAAGCTGATGCACAAGATGGGGCTTCACGGCAAGTCTTTCATTCCGTTGGTGATGGGATTCGGCTGTAATGTCCCGGCCATCATGGCATCCCGGACCATCGAAAGCCGGAACAGCCGGATGATTACCATGTTGGTCAATCCGCTGATGAGTTGCAGTGCCCGTTTGCCGGTTTATGTCCTGCTGTCGGGTATCTTCTTTCCGGAACATGCGGGTACGGTTTTATTGTGTCTGTATGTGACGGGGATTCTGTTGGCCGTGCTTATGGCCCGCATCTTCCGTCGCTTTTTGTTTAAGGGAGAGGATGTTCCTTTTGTGATGGAATTGCCGCCTTATCGTATGCCGACGGGAAAATCCATCCTTCTCCACATGTGGGAAAAAGCCAAACAATATTTGCATAAGATGGGAGGAGTGATTCTGGTTGCCTCCATCATCATCTGGTTCCTCAGTTATTTCCCCTTGCATTCCCCGGAAGAGAGTCGGATTGACCAGCAGATTGCTTCAATCGAGCAAGTCGGGAATCTGACACCCGAGCAGGAAGAAACACTTTCCTTGCTGAAACATCAGAAGGCTACGGTCCATCAGAAAAACTCTTATATTGGTCTTATCGGGGAAACTTTGCAGCCGGTTCTTTCCCCGCTTGGATTCGATTGGAAGATGAGCGTCGCGCTGATGACCGGTATGGCAGCCAAGGAGGTTGTTGTCAGTACCCTGAGCGTGCTTTACGTGGGTGAGGCCGACGACGAAGGTTCTCCGCAGCTGGACCGGATGTTGAAAGCCGACTGTTATGAAGATGGAACACCTGTCTTTACTCCTTTGGTGGCTTTAAGCTTCATGCTTTTTGTCTTAATTTATTTCCCGTGCGTCGCGACTGTTTCGGCGATAGTCCATGAGTCGGGCTCGTGGAAATGGGGATTCTTTGTCATCGGTTATACGTGTGTTTTGGCATGGATTGTCTCCTTCCTCTTTTATCAGATCGGGAGATTTTGCTTGTCGTTTGTTTGATTTGGAGTTTATTCGAATAGGTTATGACGCTTACGGTTCAATATATTTTGATTGCCATCATCGGACTGGCCGTTGTGCTGTATGTCGGGCTCAAACTTTACAGGATGGCAAAATCCAAAGGTCGGAGTTCGTGCAACGGCTGTTGTCATTGTCCGCATGGCAAGAATAGTTGTCATTAAGAAACGAGGATATGTATTTTAAGGATATTATAGGTCAAGAAGACATCAAGCAGCATCTGATTGCTTCTGCAAAGTCGGGAGTTGTCCCCCATGCCCAGCTCTTTTCCGGGCAAGGGGGCTATGGGACGTTTGCTTTGGCATTCGCCTATGCCCGTTATCTGAATTGCAAGGACCGCTCCGACACGGATGCTTGTGGGCATTGCCCTTCCTGCCGGATGTATGACGAGATGGCGCATCCCGACCTTTATTTTGTCTTTCCGATCGTATCTAAAAAAGAAAAGAAAAAGGAGATTTGCGACGACTACCTGCCCGAATGGCGCGGTTTCCTTCGGGAAAACACGTATTTCACGCTCGACAACTGGCTGGATTATATGGATGCCGGTAACTCGCAGGCGCTTATCTATTCCCGCGAGAGCGACGAGATTGTCCGCAAGCTAAGCCTCAAGATTTATGAAGCCGACTACCGTATCCTGTTGGTCTGGCTCCCGGAGAAGCTGCACCCGACCTGTGCGAACAAGTTGCTTAAAGTCATAGAGGAACCTCCGCAGAATACGGTGATTTTAATGGTTTCGGAAATGCCGGATATGGTGCTGGGAACCATCCAGTCGCGTGCGCAGCGCCTGAATGTCCGTCCGATTCATTCGGCAGACCTGCAGAAATTCCTCCAGGAAAAGTACATGCTTTCTCCGGAAGATGCAGGCTATGTGGCCCATCTTTCGGGGGGCGATTACCTGGCGGCCCTCGACGCCATCAGCGTAAATGAAGAAAAACAGTTCTATCTGGAGCAGTTCAAGGCCATCATGCGCAATTCCTGGGCGAGGAACGTGAAAGCGATGAAAGCCCAGGCCGATCTTTTGGCGTCGATAGGCCGCGAACGGCAGAAAAACTTCCTCGCCTACTGCCAGCACCTGATCCGCGAGAATTTCGTCTATCGTTTCCAGGCGCCGGAAATGAATTACCTGAATCGCGACGAAGCTTCCTTCTCCGTTCGCTTCTCCCCGTATGTAAATGAGCGGAATGTCATCGGATTGATGGACGAGCTGGCCCTTTGCGAGCAGCAGATAGCCCAGAATGTCAATCCCAAGATGGTTTTTTTCGACCTGGCGCTCCGCATCACGGTCTTGATTAAGAAATAAGGTTCCTTTTCAGACTTTTCGCTGGTAGATTTCCTTGATGACGTCGCACGCCGTCTGTAAATCAATGTCGCTGGTGTTGATGAGCAGGTCGTAGTGATGCGCTTCGCCCCAGCGCTCGCCGGTGTAGTATTCATAGTGGGCGATTCTTCCCCGGTTTACCCGTTTGATTTCAGCTTCCGCCTTGTCGGGGGCGATGCCATATTCGCTTACGCAGCGTCGGGCAGCGCTTTTCAGGTCGGAATAGCAGAAAATCCTTACTACGTTCGGATGGTCGCGCAAGACGAAGTCGGCGCACCGTCCGATGATGACGCAGGGGCCTTTCCGCGCCAGTTCCTCGATAATTTTGCTTTCGGCCACGAAGAGGATATCGTCGCTCGAGAGGCTCCGCTCAATCGATTGTTCCGAACTTTTCCCCAAGATGCATTTCAGCCAGAAGGAAGGGATGGATTGTTCGTTGCGGCGGATATATTGCTCGTCCATTCCGCTCCGTTGGGCGGAAAGGTGGATAAATTCCTTGTCGTAAAACTGGAGGCCCAGCTGTTGGGCCAGCATCTCGCCCAAGACATGTCCGCCGCTGCCGAATTCGCGGGCTATCGTGATGATGCCGTAGCTGTCTTGCGGCTCCTGGCGGCTATCTTCGCGGGCGGGTTCCGTGATCCAAGCGTCGAAAATGCGGTAATACGGACTGATGAAATGGACGATAGGCCCGACGGCCAGTGCTGCGATGATGGTTCCTTCGCGGACACCGTAGATGCCCGACATAAACAGGAGTGAAAGCAGGCAGGCAAGGCATACCAGGCTTACGTCGAACCCTAATTTCACGTAGCCGAACTCCTTGCGGAAGCGTTTGGAGATGACACGGACGAAGTATTCGCCCGCCATCATGGCTACGTTGGCTTTGACTTCGAGGGTGATGCCGGCCGCCAGAACTACGCAACCAATCAGCAGGTAGAAAATCTGTCCCGGATAGGCAGACGGGTTGACCCACGAGAGCATATTCATGGAAATATCAATAAATGTCCCGAAACACAGGGAGATTGGGATTTGGAGACTATACATTTTCCAGTCTTCCTTCAATTCCTTGCGGTCCATCAGCGGTAATTCAAGGACAACGAAGAGGAGATTCAGCAAGATGGTCCATTGCCCCATCGAAAGGGGGGTGAACATGCTTAAAACATACGTTACGCTGGTGATGGGAGAGGTTCCGAGCAAGGCCCGGGTGATAAAAGCAATTCCTAAGGCATTGACGAACAATGCGAGGGCAAATAGCAGGAATTTTCGTGCCGTATAATTTTTCATTTTCAGAGTTTGTTAAAAAAGTCCCCCAAATATACGCAAAAAACGGCAATTTTTCCGTCGCCGCCGGCCTCTTGTCGGCCGTCTCTTGCTCCTCCGCGCTTGCGGAGCAGCTCGCCACACCTGCGGAACGCATCATTTCTTTAAAAATGATGTGATTTTCTTTCCAGAAACATTCTTTACAAAAGAAAAGAAACTTTCTACACCCGTCTCTAACATCATTTTTTTTGAAAAGAAGTTTTTTAGGTTTTGGAAAACTTCTTTTCAAAAGAAAAGAATGTTTTTACACCCGTCTCTAACTTCTTTTCAAAAGAAAAGAATGTTTTTACACCCGTCTCTAGTTTCTTTTCAAAAGAAAAGAATGTTTTTCGCGGAAAAAACACATCATTTCTCTGGAAAAGATGTGTTCTGCGGCTGGCGGTGGCTTTCGGCGGTCGGTTTCAAGCGAAAATCGCAACTCTTTCGTATCTTTGCGGCCGCAATCAACCTATCAACCGTAGTTTTTATGATATCAATCGATGGATTGGCCGTAGAATTTGGCGGCACCACCTTGTTTTCGGATGTTTCTTTCGTCATTAATGAAAAAGACCGGATTGCCCTGATGGGGAAGAACGGCGCAGGAAAATCGACGCTCCTGAAAATCCTGGCGGGCGTCAGGGAACCGACGCGCGGGAAGGTTTCCGCCCCGAAAGATACCGTCATCGCCTATCTGCCCCAACATCTGATGGTGAACGACGGCCGGACGGTCTTCGAAGAGGCCGAACAGGCTTTCGCGCACCTTCACGAGATGGAAGCGGAGATTAACGAACTCAACCGGCAGCTCGAAACGCGGACGGATTATGATTCCGACGATTACATGCAGCTGATTGAACGGGTCTCGACCTTGAGCGAGAAGTTTTATTCCATAGAAGAGATCAATTACGAGGCGGATGTGGAAAAGACCTTGCTGGGGCTGGGCTTCAAACGCAGCGATTTCGGGCGGCAGACCAGCGAATTCAGCGGCGGCTGGCGTATGCGCATCGAATTGGCGAAGTTGCTCCTGCAAAAACCCGACGTTTTGCTGCTCGACGAGCCGACCAACCATCTGGATATCGAATCCATCCAGTGGCTCGAGGATTTTTTGATCGATTCCGGGCAGGCGGTGGTCGTCATCAGCCACGACCGCGCGTTTGTGGACCATATCACGAACCGGACCATCGAAGTGACGATGGGAAGAATCTATGATTACAAGGCCAGCTATTCGCAATACCTCCAATTGCGCAAGGAACGGCGTGAGCAACAGCTGAAAGCTTATCAGGAACAGCAGAAATGGATTGCGGAGACGAAAGATTTCATCGAACGTTTCAAGGGGACGTATTCGAAAACCCTGCAAGTGCAGAGCCGCGTGAAAATGCTGGAGAAAACAGAGCTGGTTGAGGTGGATGAGGAAGATACTTCGGCGCTGAGGCTCAAGTTCCCGCCGTCGCCCCGTTCGGGCAGTTATCCGGTGATGCTGGAAGACGTGGCCAAGGCCTACGACGGGAAGGAAGTGTTCAGCCACGTGAATCTGACCATCGAACGCGGCGACAAGATTGCTTTCGTCGGGCGGAATGGCGAGGGGAAATCGACGTTGGTGAAATGTATCATGGGGGAAATCCCTTTCGAAGGGAAATTGCAGCTGGGGCACAACGTCCGGATCGGTTATTTTGCCCAGAACCAGGCGTCGCTGCTCGATGAGAACCTGACGGTATTCCAAACCATCGACGACGTGGCGAAGGGGGATATCCGCAATAAGATTAAAGACCTGCTGGGGGCGTTCATGTTCGGCGGGGAAAATTCGACGAAGAAGGTGAAGGTCCTTTCCGGTGGTGAGCGGACGCGGCTGGCGATGATCAGGCTCCTCCTCGAACCGGTGAACCTGCTTATCCTCGACGAACCGACGAACCACCTGGACATGAAAACAAAAGATATCCTGAAACAGGCGCTGGCGGATTTTGACGGGACGCTGATTGTGGTTTCGCACGATCGCGATTTCCTCGACGGCCTGGTTACGAAGGTCTATGAATTTGGCAACGGGAAAGTGCAGGAACATCTGGAAGGTATTTATGAATTCATGCAGCGGAAGAAGATGGAAAACCTGCGTGAGATAGAACGGGCAATGAAATAAAGGTAGCGATGATAGATTTTATTACGTTTTGCGATTACGCCGGGACGTTTGCCTTTGCGGTGAGCGGCATGCGCCTGGCTTCGGCTAAAAAGTTCGATTGGTTCGGTGCTTATGTCGTGGGAGCGGTTACGGCGGTGGGCGGAGGAACCATCCGCGACGTCTTGCTGGGTGCTACGCCTTTTTGGATGACCCAGGCTTCGTATATGGTGATTACGGCGTTCTCGTTATTGTTCGTGGCGGTCTTCCGCAAATATGTGATCCGCATGAACAATACGCTTTTTGTTTTTGATGCGATCGGGCTCGGGTTCTTTACGGTCGTAGGACTTGCCAAGACGCTTGAATATGGCTTTCCGATGTGGGTGGCGATTATTATGGGGACCATCACGGGCGCTTTCGGCGGGATGCTTCGCGATACGCTGATTAATGAGGTGCCGCTGATTTTCCGGAAGGATATTTATGCCTCGGCGTGCGTGGTCGGCGGATTGATTTACTATGCTTGCCAGTTTACGGCGATGCCTCCCGAACTGGTCCAGTTTGTCGCTGCCGCCAGTGTTTTTGTAACCAGGGCGATAGCCGTGCATTACCACATCAGTCTGCCTGTTTTGAAAGGAGAGGAATAGCCATTAGGAAAACCAGGGATAAATACGTACCTTTGCACGTCAAAAAAGAAGGAGGACTATGAACAACGCGCAGGAGAAAGCCTCGATATTGCTGATATATACGGGGGGAACCATCGGGATGACGGAAAATCAGGAGACAGGTGTCTTGGAATCGTTTAATTTTCAACATCTGGCCGATAATGTCCCGGAACTGAAAAAACTGGGGCATCATGTGGAAACCATACAATTCGAACCGCCGATGGACTCGTCGGCGATGGGCCCGGATTCGTGGATGAAGATTGTCCGGATTATTGCCGAGAATTATCAGCGTTTTGACGGCTTTGTGGTTCTGCATGGAACCGATACCATGTCTTATACCGCTTCGGCGTTGAGTTTTATGCTTGAAAATTTGAGTAAGCCGGTTATTCTGACCGGGTCGCAGTTGCCGATAGGGATGTTGCGTACCGACGGCAAGGAAAATTTGATCACGGCGATTGAAATAGCTGCGGCGAAAGAGAATGGTGTGCCTGTAGTGCCCGAGGTTTGTATTTTCTTTGAAAATGAACTGATGAGGGGCAACCGGACGTGCAAGGCGAATGCGGATAACTTCAATGCTTTCCGTTCCTATAATTATCCTCCGCTGGCGAAGGCCGGGATTCATATTAAATATGATTTGACACAGATTTACCATCCGGTTTCCCGGCGGCCGCTGAAACCGCATTATTTACTCGACCGTAATATTGCTATACTAAAGCTTTTCCCGGGAATTCCGCCGTCGGTGGTAGAGAGTATTTTGAACATTCCGGGTTTGAAAGGTGTTGTAATGGAAACTTTCGGTAGCGGGAATGCTCCGGTAGATGAATGGTTTCTGTCGATGCTGAAAGAAGCTGTTAAGCGTGGGCTGGTGATTGTGAATATCACCCAATGTCGTGCAGGCAGTGTGGAGATGCATCGTTATGAAACCGGTAATAAGTTGTTGGAAACTGGCGTTATCAGCGGATATGACAGTACGACGGAAAGTGCCGTGACCAAGCTGATGTTTCTTTTCGGCCATGGATTGACCAGTGAAGAGGTTAAAGAACACATGAATTGCTCCTTAAGTGGAGAGATTACGCTTCCGCCTGTCCTGCGATGAAAAACTTACTTTTTTGGAATGGAAAAAACGGTTGATAAAATATGAAACTATCTTTTTTTAGTTTAGCGAGTGGCAGTAGTGGAAACTGCTACTATTTAGGCACGCCGGATTATGGCTTACTGATTGATGCGGGGATAGGTATCCGTACAATTAAAAAGGTATTGAAGGATAAGTCGGTTGATATGGATAAAATTATTGCGGTTTTGGTTACGCATGATCATGCCGACCATATCAAAACCGTAGGAGTTTTAGGCGAGAAACTGAATATTCCGGTTTATACGACAGAGGCCGTACATCAGGGCATTAATAAAAGCCGTTACGTGGAAGATAAGCTGTATGGTTCGAAACGCGTGATTGAGAAGGAAGTTCCGTTCATGATTCGAGATTTCCGGATTACGGCTTTCGCGGTACCTCATGATAGTACGGATAGCGTGGGGTATTTTATTGAATATGGGAATCATAAATTTACGATAGCTACGGATGTGGGGCATATTACTGATACCGTTGGAAAGTATATTTGTCAGGCAAACCACTTGATTATTGAAGCCAATTATGACGAAGAAATGTTGCGTTTTGGCTCATATCCTGCTTTTTTGAAGGAGCGTGTAGCCAGTCCGACGGGGCATTTAAGTAATCATGATGCCGCAGAATTTTTAGCGACCCACTATACGCCGGAATTAAAGAATATATGGCTTTGTCATCTTAGTCGAGATAACAATCATCCCGAATTGGCTTATAAAACGGTGGATATTAGATTGTTTGAAGAAGGAATACGGGTTGGGAAAGATGTTACATTGGTAGCTTTGAAGCGGACAACTCCTTCAGACGTGTATGAGTTTGAATGAGAAAATCTAAAAATCTTTCCCGAAAAGTTTGCAGTGTAAAATAAAAACTCTATCTTTGCACCCGCAAACGAGAAAGAATAGTCGTTTCAATAATGACTTCGTAGCTCAGTTGGTAGAGCAAATGACTCTTAATCATTGGGTCGAGGGTTCGAGCCCCTCCGAGGTCACCATATTGATGTAATATAAATAGTTGATTTAAGAAGACTTCGTAGCTCAGTTGGTAGAGCAAATGACTCTTAATCATTGGGTCGAGGGTTCGAGCCCCTCCGAGGTCACGGTGAAAGAGGACATATCCTGAAGGATGTGTCCTTTTTTTATTGGTAAAGTTTCGATATTCCCAAATGCAGTCTGTTTAAGAATTGTATATTCTCTCGGCTTTTTGTACTTTTGCACAAATTTTTTAACTCAAATCGATATGAGAAGTTTTGCAAGTGACAATAATTCTGGTGTGCATCCAGCCATATTGGAGGCAGTGCTAAAAGCCAATAGCGAACATGCGGTAGGTTATGGTGATGATCAGTGGACCGCAGCAGCCGAGGCCAAGTTGAAAGACGTGTTTGGAGATTCTGCATCTCCATTCTTTGTTTTTAATGGAACTGGTGCTAATTCCGTAGCCTTGCAGGCTGTAACTCGTCCGTATAATAGTATTTTATGTGCGGAGACAGCTCATATCAATGTAGATGAATGTGGTGCTCCTGCACGAATGACGGGTTGTGCTGTGGTTGCGATTCCTACTCCTGATGGCAAGCTAACGCCTGAATTGATTCGTCCCCATTTGCATAATTTTGGAGTATGTCATCATTCTCAACCGAAAGCGGTATATATTTCACAGGTTTCTGAATTGGGAACTGTTTATACAGTTGATGAAGTACGTGCCATTGCCGATTTGTTACATTCCTATAATATGTATCTTCATATGGATGGCGCACGCTTGGCTAATGCTTGTGCTTATCTGGGCTGTTCCATGAAAGAAATTACCGTAGATGCCGGAGTGGATATTTTGAGTTTTGGGGGTACCAAGAATGGAATGATGATGGGAGAGGCCGTAATCTCCTTTCGGCCGGAAATTACCGAGAATCTACCGTTTATCCGTAAGCAATCAGCTCAATTGGCTTCTAAACTTCGTTATATGTCGGCTCAGTTCTTACCCTATCTCGAAAATGATTTATGGTTGAAAAATGCGCGTCATGCTAACGCTTGTGCTTTACGTTTGGCTGAAGCTTTGAAGCAATTCCCTGAAATTCAGTTTACCCAGAAAATAGAATCCAACCAACTGTTTTTTATCCTTCCATCTGAAATCGTTGCAGAATTGCAGAAGAAATACTTCTTTTACATGTGGAATGAAGAGCGAAATGAAGTCCGTTTGGTGACTTCCTGGGATACGACAGAGGAGGATATTTCTTCTTTTATTGATACGTTACATGAAATAATGGGATGAGGAAGATGGGTAAATATTTGTTATTCCTTATATTCTTGTTTGGCGTCCTGACAGGTTGCAATCAGGAGCCTAAGAAAACTCCTGAGTCGCTTGATTTGTGCTTGATGACTTATAACATCCGTAATGGTAGGGGAATGGATGATTCCGTTTCTTTGGAGCGTACGGCTGCTGTTATTAATCGGATAGCGCCTGATGCTGTAGCCGTGCAGGAAATAGATAGCATGACGGAGCGAAGTGGACATATATATGTTTTAGGAAAATTGGCAGAACTGACAGGCATGAAACCTTTTTTTGCTTCGACCATAGATTTTGACGGCGGAAAATATGGTATTGGCATGCTTTGTCAAGAGGAGCCTTTGGGTGTGAAAGCTTATCCGCTTCCGGGTCGTGAAGAGGCGAGAGCTTTATTGGTGGTCGAATTTAAAGATTATCAGTTTGCTTGTACACATCTTTCCTTGACAGAAGACGATCGGCTAGCTTCGATAAATATTTTGAATAAATTAGATCCATCTAAAAAGCCATTATTTATAGCGGGAGATTGGAACGATACGCCATCTTCTCTTTTTTTGAAAGAAATGGAGCAACGGTTCCTGGTATTGTCTGATACGATGGACTATACTTTTCCGGCATCGGAGCCGAATAGAACTATTGATTATCTCGCCGTGCTAAAGTCTTGGAAAGATTGTATTGAATGTAGAAAGGTTGAGGTCGTGAATGCTCCGATAGAGTCGGATCATCGTCCTATTGTGGCAGAAATAAGTATTCTACTAAATAAAAAGTAATCTTCATGGTAAAACAAGAAAACGAGGCCTCTGTTTTAGGTAATAAGCCCAGCGATTTGATTTATGGTATAGAAGATCATCCACCCTTCAAAGACGCTTTGTTTGCCGCATTGCAGCATTTATTGGCTATTTTCGTGGCGATTATTACGCCTCCACTGATTATTGCAGGTTCGTTGAAGTTGGATTTGGAAACAACGAGCTATTTGGTGTCGATGGCATTGTTTGC
>CALVFH010000045.1 GCA_944326775.1 uncultured Parabacteroides sp. | reverse complement strand
CAGGACGTCCAAATCTCCTTGGAGCGCATGAGTGAAATCCGCCAGCGCGAGGAAGAAGAGACACCGGAGCGCGAAGTGACGGCGTTCAGCGGCGAAAACCGCGACATCCGGATAGAAGACGTTACCTTCCAATACGAAGGCCCGCATTCGCCGAAAGTATTGGATCACGTGAACCTTGAAATCCCGCAAGGAAAGATAACGGCCATCGTGGGCACCAGCGGAAGCGGAAAGACGACGCTGATCAAGCTGCTGCTGGGGTATTACAAGCCGGTGGAAGGAAGAATCACGGTCGGCGGCTGCGATTTGCAGAAATTCAGCCTGCAATGGTGGCGCAGACAGTGCGGGGCGGTCATGCAAGACGGATATTTGTTTTCTGAATCCATCGCAAGGAACATTGCTGTAGATGATAACGACATCGACACGGCGAAACTGGCCCATGCTGCCGAAATAGCCAATATCAACGAGTTTGTGGAGCGTCTTCCTTTGCGCTACAACACAATTATCGGACAGGACGGACAGGGCGTAAGCCAGGGACAGCGTCAGCGCATCCTGATAGCCCGTGCGGTTTACCGGAATCCGTCGTTCCTCTACTTCGACGAAGCAACCAACTCGCTGGATGCGAACAATGAACGCGCGATAGTGGAAAACCTGACGGATTTCTACCGGGGAAAGACCGTGATTGTCGTCGCCCACCGCTTGAGTACCGTCCGCCATGCCGACCAAATCGTTGTCCTGGAAAAGGGAAAGATTATGGAGCGCGGAACACACGAAGAGCTGATAGCAAAGCGCGGCGCATACTTCAACTTAGTGAAAAACCAGCTGGAGCTGGGCAATTAAACAGATGTAAACATGGAAGAAAAGAAAAAAGAAATCGAACTGCGGAGCGAGAAAGTCCGCAATCTGATTGGGGAGATGCCTCCCTTCCTGATCCGGTGGGGAAATATTATTCTGGTGGTCGTTACTCTCCTGCTGGCAGCCGGCTTTTGGGTTGCCATGAAATATATCGCGTAAGATCAGTCCCCAACCTTCCGCAACATTCCCGTTCCGGCGCATGAAAAAAGGGCATGCCACCGAAGCAGCACGCCCTCAACAAAAAAAATTATAAAGATGTAAAGCATTATTACCTTAGCCGCTCCAGGGAACGGACCAGCGCTTCGTCTGCCCCGATATTCCGGATGGCAAGATAATCGAGTATGATGCAAATGAACGGGAACGTCAAGCCAATCTTTCCGGTAAACGAGAAAGTATCGATGGCAAACTCCCCGTGGATTTTCCACAGCAGGAAACCGAAGAGCGCGTAGAAGCCAATCATCAGCAAGGCGTTGAAAACGCACATCCGAATCTGCAAAATGCGTTTGCGGAAGAGGAAGATGATGACCAGCGCCAGGATGGCGATGGCGGCCGTCAGGACAAAGAGCCCCCACGCCGGATAAACCAGTTCGGGTTCTTCGGAAAGCATCGTGTAAAGCCCCATCGCGTTAAACGAATAGAACTGTTCGCCAATCTGGAGGACAGCAAGGGGCAGGAACAGAAGGATTACCATCAGGATAGAGATAATCAGGAGGTAAACCGTTTGAATTCGTTGAATCATCTTGCAAACACCGATTAGCTGACCGAGTTGAGGTTATTTTTCTCCTTGGCAGGATTGCGGTAATAGATTTTCCCATCAATAAATTCCTGCGTGGCGATAAGCGTGGGCTTGGGAAGCTTTTCGTAGTAGCGCGAAATCTCAATCTGCTCGCGGTTTTCGAAGACCTCTTCCAGATTATCATTAAAAGAGGCGAACTCTTGGAGTTTCTTTTCCAGATCTTGTTTCATATCCACGCTAATCTGATTAGCCCGCTTTGCAATGATCGCTACGGTTTCATAGACGTTGCCCGTTTCCTTGCATAAATCCATCATGTCGCGGGTAACGGTATTCGACGGAGCGTTTGTCTTTCTGTAATCCATACTTTGTTTTTATTGTGAGTTATTAATATGTATCTGTAATGCGCTTGCTTGCGTAGTCGTAGAATTTCTTGACTTCCTTCAGGTATTTTCCTTCCGGATACTCGTTGGTATAGTTGTAGTACTCATCGACCACCTCGCGGTAACGTCCTTGAAGCTTTTCATCGACGCTGACGAGGGCCAGTTCGTATTTGGAACGGGCAATGAGGAACATGAATTCCTCGCGGTACTTGGAGTAAGGATAATTCTTGAGAGCATTCTGGGCGGTGATGACGGCCGAAAGGTAATTGTTGCCCATGTAGGTGCCCAGGTTGAAGTAGAGACGGGTAGCCATCAGTTCTTTCAGGGCCAGCTTTTCCTGCAATTCGAAAAGGATCTTCTGGGCTTCGTCGGCGCGCTCGCTCTGGGGATAATATTCCAGATAAAGCTGGAGCTGCTCGATGGCTTTA
The DNA here is from genome assembly GCA_944326775.1 of uncultured Parabacteroides sp. Lineage (GTDB taxonomy): Bacteria > Bacteroidota > Bacteroidia > Bacteroidales > Tannerellaceae > Parabacteroides. Next base: position 18,846 of record CALVFH010000045.1, on the reverse strand, counting down.
TAGGTTTTCGCCTGGTCGAGACGGGGATCGGGCGAGTCGAGATAAAGACCGTAGCCGGAATAGAAGCGTGAAAGCTCGGTGTAATCCCCTTTGGGGTAAGTTTTATAATACGTTTCGAAGTAATCCGAAGCCGTCTCGTAATCTTCCTGGCCATAATAGCTTTGCGCCAGCAGATAGAGCGATTCTTCGGCGTTCGCGGTACCTTTGAAAATAGTTACCAGCTCTTCGAGAAGGGTTATCGATTTGCTGTATTGCTTGGCATTGAAATATTTCTTGGCATACGAATACTTCAACTCGTAATCCGTGCTTTTCAGAACCTTATTGTATTCACCGCATGAAGACAGCAGGAAAGCACTCATCAGCAAGGAAAAGATAATCTTTTTCATTCAACCAACTTTTAAGCGTGCGAATGTACAGAGAAAAAACGGAAGAAAAAAAACAAGAGGGAAAAATTAAGAAATACGAATTATGAATTATGAATTGGAAAGATTTTTTATCACTCTCTTTCCGCTTCATAATTCATAGGTTCTGCCGGGGCTAAAGCTTGTAAAGTTCGCTTGCGGCAATGAGTTCCAGCTTGTTTTCCTTCAAGACTTCGGCGCAACGCTCGATATCGTCCGGGCGGATAATGACATTGGCGGCGGCGCCTTCGGAAAACGCATACATATACTCTACAAAGATGCCTGCGCCGGTGATAATCTCCATGGCCTTGGCCAAAGCGCCGGGCTGATTCGGGCAATGCAGGCAGATGACATCCGCCACGCTGACGGCATAGAGATGCTCACGCAGGACTTCGATAGCCTTGTCGGTATCGGAGACAATCAGGCGGAGGATACCGAAATCGGAATTCTCGGAAACGGTAAAAGCAGACATGTTGACGCCGGCTTCTCCCAAAAGTTTGGCAACTTCCGTGAAGCGCCCTTTCTTGTTTTCCAGAAAAATGGACAACTGTTTGATTAACATGGCAAATAAATTTAGGGATTTAAAGAAAACGGGTTGAAAAAATCAGACGAGCTTGCGCTTGTCGATGACGTGCTTGGCTTTGCCCATGCTTCGCTCGATGCTTCGCGGTTCGACGATGCGGATATCGGGCTGCAAGCCGACGACGCTCTGGATGCGGTCGGTGATTTTCTTCTTCAAGGCCAGCATCTTGTTCATCTCGTCGGTATAATATTCCGGCCGGACTTCCACTTGGATTTGGAAGGTGTCGGTATTGTTCACGCGATCGACCACGATGAGGTAATGCGCTTCGAATTCGGGCAACTCCAGGATAACGGATTCCACCTGCGAGGGGAAGACGTTCACGCCGCGGATGATCAGCATGTCGTCGCTGCGGCCCAGGATGCGGCCCATGCGGGTGGCGGTCCGGCCACAGTCGCATTTCTCATAAATCAGGTGCGTAAGGTCTCGCGTGCGGTAGCGAATCATCGGCATGCCTTCTTTTGTCAAAGTGGTGAGGACCAACTCTCCTTCCTGGCCCGGTTCTACCGGCTGGAGGGTTACCGGATCGATAATCTCCGGATAGAAATGGTCTTCCCAGAGGTGCGTACCGTTCTGGCAGACGCATTCTCCGCCTACGCCGGGGCCGCAAATCTCGGTCAGGCCGTAGATGTCGTATGCCTTGATCCGCAATTTGTCTTCCAACTCTTTCCGCATGTTTTCCGTCCACGGTTCAGCGCCGAAAGCGCCGATGCGAAGCTGGAATTCCTCGATGGGAATGCCGGAGTTGCGGACGGTTTCCGCCAGGTACAGCGCGTAAGAGGGAGTGCAGGCCAACCCTTTCGCTCCGAAATCGTGCATGAGCTGAATCTGCTTCTGGGTGTTCCCGCTGCTCATCGGGATAACGGTGCCGCCGATGTTCTCTACGCCTCCGTGCAGTCCCAAACCGCCGGTGAAGAGGCCGTAACCGAACGAAACCTGCACGGAATCGTTCTTCGTGAAGCCATAGGCCGTCAGGCAGCGTGCGACAACCTCATCCCAGATTCCCAAATCCTTCCGCGTATAGCCGACAACGATGGGCTTGCCCGTCGTTCCCGACGAAGCGTGCAGGCGGACGATTTCCGACATCGGAACGGCCATCAGGCCGAACGGATAATTGTCGCGCAAATCTTGCTTGACCGTAAAGGGAAGTTTGACGATGTCATCGACGGACTGGATATCGCCCGGCTCCAGGCCCATCTCTTGCATTTTCTTACGATAGAAGGGAGAATTGTGATAAACGTGTTCCACTACTCTCCGCAGACGGATGCTCTGTAGTTTCCGCATTTCGTCGCGGTCCATACATTCGATTGTTTCATTCCAAATCATGGTATTTGTCTTCTTATTAGATTAACAACTCTACGAGTTACAAAGGAAACAACTTTTTTCTAAATTTGCAGCCAATTTGAGAAAAAAATACCGGACTATGCAACGAAATCTGATTGCCCTCTACTTGATCAAACTCTCCAAATGGTTTACGCTGGTAATGCCGATCATTGTCCTTTTCTACGAAGAGCATCGGTTGGGATTGCAAGATGTGTTTATCCTGAAAAGTGTCTATTCGGTGGCCGCCGTAGCGCTGGAAGTACCGTCGGGTTACCTGGCCGACATCTGGGGAAGGAAACGCTGCATCATCACCGGCTGTATTCTCTTCTTCGGAGGGTATCTCTGCTATTCGCTGACCGCTACCTTCACCGCATTTCTGTTCGCGGAGATTCTCTTGGGCATCGGGCAGACCATGATAAACGGAGCCGACTCCGCCCTGCTCTACGACACGACGGCGCATTACAAACGCGAGAACTTATATCTCCGTTATGAAGGGCGCATCACCATGATCGGCAACTTTGCGGAGGCGATTGCGGGCATCTTCGGCGGATTACTGGCCGTATATTCCCTTCGCTACCCGTTCTATGCGCAAACGGTGGTGGCTTTTATCGGCATACCGGCCGCCATGGCCTTAAAAGAATACACTTCGGCCCATCAGATACAAAGTCCGTGGGAAGAAATCATCCGGATTCTGAAATATTCGCTGGTAACCAACAAAAAGCTATGCTATAATATCTTGTTTTCAGGAGTGATCGGGGCAGCCACGCTGACGATGGCCTGGTTCGTCCAGCCGGTACTCATGCAGCTCGAGACGCCGACGAAATGGTATGGAGTAATTTGGACAATCCTCAACATGACGGTCGGTCTGGCGGCGCTCTATTCGGATAAGGTCGAGAAAATCTTCGGTATGAATAAGATGAATGTCTTGATTTTGGTGGTAATTGCGGGTGGCTATGTGACGCTTGCTTATAATTTGACTTATTATGGACTTGCCATCCTGTTGTTCTTCTATATTTTCCGAGGATTCGCCACTCCCATTTTAAAAGGATACATCAACCAGATGACATTCTCGGAAATGAGAGCGACGGTGCTCTCCATCCGAAACTTTGTCATCCGGCTGATGTTCGCAATCATCGCGCCGTTCATCGGTTGGCTAAACGACATGTATTCTTTGCAAACGGCGCTATTGGTTTCCGCCTTGCTGATATTCATTCCCGGCGGAATCTTCCTGCTTTTGCAATTACGTAGTCGGTAAAGCCTGGCGGGCCTGACGGTCGGGGTCTAACTTCAGTTCGCAAGTGTCATTCAAGACCATCGTCTCGCCTTTCTCTACCGTAAATTCGTCCCACTGAGGCAAGGAACCGCCGTTCGGATTTCCGGTACGGGCAAATTGCACGAGAGCTTCGGCCATCATGCGCGACAATTTGCGAGGACGCTCTCCGCCACCGGTATGCGTCACCATACGATCGGTATTCAAGAACCAGAAACAAATATCCAGGCAGTGGAAAGCACGCATCCGGCCATCGAACAATGGCGGACACCAGCCAAACCAAGCCATATACACCGGAGACGTCTGATGCTTCTTCGCTTCGGCAGCGGCCACCACATGCTGGCGGTTCGAAAGAATCAGATCCACCAATTCCACGGGTTTTGCCTCCGGGAATGTCAGGGAATATGAATCAATCAGCTCTTGCGCCTTGTCTGCATAGCGTTTTTGCAGGAAACCGACCGCTTCTTCTTTCGTCATGCGCTCAAGCGAGGCATTCGTGCGGCTAATCCCCCATTCATGGAACGTGGTACAGAACAAGAGCGGAATATCCGGAGAATCCGGCAACGGCTCGGAAAAGAAGGTGCCTTCCGGAAGACAAACGCCATCGGCAACAGGACTGAAACCAACCCGCGCATCGGCATTCTCCTGGCGAACCTTATCCAACGCCCGCATCGCAATATCCAGATATTCATTCCAGGGAAGTTCTTGCAATTTATCTACTTCCGACTTCTTCAAACCGGCTTCCGCCAGCACATATTCGCCTACCTTCTGCGCCATCTTCTTATCGGCGCCACGGATAGCGGTACCGCTCAGGGCAACACCTTTATGCACTAGTCCTTTTGCCTGAGGCATGGCGGCGATATCGCAAACCTTGGCCCCACCCCCGGATTGCCCGATAACGGTAACATTATCCGGATCGCCTCCGAAGTTGGCTATATTTTCATGAATCCATTCCAATGCAGCGACCATATCCAGCGCACCGACATTGCCTGAAAGCTTATACTTTTCTCCTCCTACGCTGGAAAGATCGGTAAACCCAAAGGCATTCAGACGATGGTTGACCGAACAAAAGACAATATTGCCTTGTTTGGCCAGGTTTTCACCATGATAGCCATCCTGCTCCATCGAGTTCCCATTTGAGAAACCACCACCGTGGAACCAGACGATAACCGGACGTTTGCCCCCATCGGCAAGCCCATTCGTCCAAACATTCAGGCGAAGGCAATCCTCGCTGAAAAGATCGTAGTTCCAATGATCGACCAAAGCCGAATAGGAATCCGGATTGCGCGGATAACGGACATCCTGCGGAGCCGAATTCGCATAAAAGACCGTCGGAAGAACTCCTTCCCAAGGCTGAGGCTTTACCGGCGGCATGAACCGGTTCTTTCCCGAGGTATCAGCCCCGTAAGGAATCCCCATGAAGGTATAAACACCATTCATGATGAAACCCTTTACCTTGCCATAAACCGTTGTCGCTACGGCAATGGTATCGCCCACTTGCAGGACAGGAGGTTCTTCTGCAACTACTTCTTTCTTTTCAGAACCACCTTGCGAACAAGACGTCGCCAGCGTGGCAAACGACCCTGTACTGATAGCCGCCGTACCCAGTCCCAACGACTTGATAAAACTACGGCGACCCAATAAATTACTTGATTTGTCCATGATGTATGTTGAATTATGATTCGAGATTTCCGTCTTACTGTCTGTTATTCCTTTATTTTCTTCAGCACAAATGCTTTCATAAACTCCACCGTCTCATCAACGCCTAATACGGAAGCGTCGATGGATAAATCGTACGAGGCTGAGGCGCCCCATGTCTTATTCGTATAATAGTTGTAATAGGCGGCACGTGTCTTGTCGATTTTGCCCATCTTCTCCTTGGCTTCTTCTACCGTACAACCCAAACTCTCCACAATCCGCTGGACACGAATCTCCGCTTTGTTATGGATAAAGAAGCTGACCAGGGCCGGATCGTCGCGAAGGATATAATCGGCACAACGCCCGACGAGGACGCACGAGCCTTCCTGCGCAATCTTGCGAATGGCATCGCTCTGATAGCGGAACAAAGCATCATTAGACAGAATATCATTGTAGGGAGTGAGCATACCCATATAAGCGAAACCCATGTTAAAGGCATACGACAACCCGTGCGAAGCCCGCTCGTCGGCCTTGGCGAATACGTCTTCGCACAGCCCGCTCTGCTTGGCGGCTTCAGCCAGCAGTTCTTTATCATAATAGGCAATATCCAAGGATTTTGCCAGCTTCTTCCCGATTTCACGGCCTCCACTGCCAAACTGGCGACCTATGGTAAGGATAATCTTTGAGTTCATAACGGTTACGTTTTTAAGTTTTCTCCGTAAAGGTAAGCGAAGTAAACGAGAATCTCTGCATAAAGGAAGAGAATTTTATCAGCATGAACGATTGAAAAGGCTCGTTCATGCCCTGAATTTGCGGAATTGTCTTACCAGCAATATGGCCGAAACGATGGTAGCTATCACATCGGCTATCGGGATACTGATCCACACTCCAAGCTGCCCTAAGAACCGGGGAAGAATAATCAGGCTCGGAATCAGGAAAAGCAACTGGCGCGTAAGGGACAGGAAGATAGCCTGGCGCGAATAGCCTATCGACACGAAGAAGTTGGATGCCACCATCTGGAACCCGACAATCGGGAATACCAGGAAGACGATATGCAACCCCTTCACCGCTACGCGGACCAGCTCCTCATCTGTCGTGAATAGCTTCACTACGACACCCGGAGCCAGGTGGCAAATCAGGAAACCAAATGTAGCAACCCCAACGGCCCAGTAGGTAGTCAGCTTCGTAACCTCCAGCACACGCGGAAACAGACGGGCGCCATAGTTATACCCGGCAATCGGCTGCATCCCCTGGTTGAATCCCATGATAATCATGACAAACAGGAAGGCGATACGGTTGACTATCCCATAGGCGCCAATCGCCACGTCTCCCCCATGCTCCTTCAACCCGAGGTTGATCAGCAACACAATCAGACAGGAACAAAGGTTCATCAGGAAAGGCGACAGGCCGATAAACAGGATGCCCTTGACCATCTCACGATGCAGGCGGTAAATCCCCCGCTGGAAGTGCAGCAGCTCCGTAGGTTTGGAAAAATGATAAAGCAACCAGGCAAGCGATATGACTTGCGAAATCACCGTCGCCCAGGCCGAACCTTTAATCCCCCACCCCAGACTGAAGATAAAGACCGGATTCAGGATGCAGTTAATTACCACCGAAAGCAGGGTGGCATACATCGCCATCTTCGGGAAGCCCGAGGAACGCAAGACATTGTTCAAGCCCAGATAAATATGGGTAACCACATTCCCGTAAAGGATAACTTTCATGTAATCGCGGGCATAGGGAAGCGTCTGCTCGCTGGCGCCGAAGAAGTAGAGCACAGGGTCGAGGAAAAGCAGGAAGACCACCGAGAACAAGATACCCATCACGATGTTCAGCACCAAGACATTTCCCAACACGTCGTTGGCTCCTTTATAATCTTTCTGCCCCAATTTGACCGACACCAAGGTAGAAGCACCGACACCTACAAGCGAGCCGAAAGCCGCGGCCAGGTTCATCAGCGGGAACGTCAGAGCCAGCCCCGCTATAGCCATCGGGCCAACGCCATGCCCGATGAAAATACTATCTACCATATTATAAAGCGAAGATGCCGTCATCGCAATAATCGCCGGAATAGAAAAATGCGTCAACAACTTGCCTATCGGCTGCGTGCCGAGCACCAAAGGTGAATTCTTATCTGCCATATTATATTCAATCTTTAAAACGGTACGCAAAGATAATATTTTTACCTTTGTCGTCGGTTAACAACGGGAGACCTAAATAGGGAAAAAAGCCGGCTGCGGCGGGGCACTGCCCCATCCATGCATGGGTCGCCACTGGGATCCATGCATGAGTCGCAAAAGGGTTCATGCATGGGCCGCAACAAGGGTCCATATACAGTCTCCCGGCACACCTTGCATACATTAATAAATACAGATATGGCTGAAAACTTAATCATCGGAAACGGAAGCAAGGCAGAACGCTATGCCAGCCTGCTTCCACAAATCGAAGCGTTAGTCGCTGGAGAACCTAACGTCACTGCAAACCAAGCAAATGTGGCAGCAGCGTTAAAGCAGACATTCAACTTTTTCTGGGTAGGTTTCTACACCGTCGAGGGAAACGAGCTGGTACTGGCGCCTTTCCAGGGACCGATAGCCTGCACCCGCATCCGCTACGGACGGGGAGTCTGCGGATCGGCCTGGAAAGAAGGGCGGACACTCATCGTGCCCGACGTCGAGCAATTCCCCGGGCACATCGCCTGCAACTCGGCGTCGCGTTCGGAAATCGTCGTTCCCGTCTATAACCGGGAAAGGCAGATCGTGGCCGTGCTCGACATAGACAGCGACCAGCCCGGAGCCTTCGACGAGACCGACCAGCTTTGGCTCGAACGGATTGTAGCCGTATTTTAAAGAAGCAGTTATTGCATTGCTGCAAGAAATGTCGTACTTTTGCGGCTATATTTTAAGGAGAAACGATAGGAATGTACACAATAATCAAGCGTTTGGAAATATCGGCGGCTCACAGGTTGCTACTTACGTATGAAAGCAAATGCTGCAACCTGCATGGGCATAACTGGATGGTAACCATCTACTGCCGTGCAAAAGAACTGGATGAGAACGGCATGGTGGCAGACTTCAGTCAAATCAAGAAAAGCATCAAGGAACGGCTCGACCATAAATGCCTGAACGACGTGCTTCCATTCAATCCAACAGCTGAAAACATCGCCCGCTGGATATGCGAACAGATCCCGACCTGCTATAAAGTGGAGGTCCAGGAGTCGGAAGGAAACATGGCCATCTATGAGAAAGATTAACGAAATATTCTACAGCCTGCAGGGCGAAGGATTCTTCACGGGAGTGCCCGCCGTCTTTGTCCGCTTCTCGGGATGCAACCTGAAATGTTCCTTCTGCGATACGCAGCACGAGAGCGGGACGATGATGAGCGACGACGACATCATCCGCGAGATTTCCCGCTACCCCTCGCGGAGGGTCATCCTGACCGGAGGCGAACCTTCCCTGTGGATTGACCGGGAACTCCTCAAGCGGCTTAGCGGAGAGGGATTTTCCATCAGCATCGAAACCAACGGGACCAGGCCCCTGCCCGATGACGACAGGATATGGGTCACGTGTTCGCCCAAGGAAGGCTCCGAGATAGTTTTGAAACGAGTGAATGAACTAAAAATAGTCTATACAGGACAAGAGGTGGAGAAGTATTACAAAACAATCCGGGCTGAGCATTATTTCCTTCAGCCTTGTTCTTGCCTGAATACGGAAGAGACCGTCCGGTATATCCTGGAGCATCCTCATTGGAGGCTCAGCCTACAGACACACAAATTAATCAACATACAATAAGAATACACGTTTAAACTTTACTTTAAATAGCAAGAGATAAATGAGAAAATGGAAAGTTGAAGATTCAGCCGAGCTTTACAACATCAATGGTTGGGGGCTGAATTATTTCTCGGTGAATGAGAAAGGGCACGTGACTGTCCAGCCGAAGCCCGGTGGTCCAACTATTGACTTGAAAGAGTTGATGGAAGAACTACAGCTACATGATGTGGCTGCTCCTTTATTGCTGCGTTTTCCAGATATCCTGAACAACCGGATTGAGAAGATATCGGGATGTTTTGAAAAAGCGGCTAAAGAATATGGGTATCATGCTAAGAACTATATCATTTATCCCATTAAGGTGAACCAAATGCGTCCGGTGGTCGAGGAAATAGTCAGCCACGGGAATAAATACAACATCGGGCTCGAGGCGGGTTCCAAACCCGAGCTTCACGCCGTATTATCGATAGACATCGACGAGGATGCGATGATTGTCTGCAACGGCTACAAAGACGAGAGCTATATCGAACTGGCTTTGCTGGCTCAAAAGATGGGACGCCATATCTTCATCGTTGTCGAGAAGATGATGGAACTCCATACGTTGGCTGCTCTGGCCAAACGGATGAATGTCCGTCCGAACATTGGGATCCGCATCAAATTAGCCAGTTCGGGAAGCGGGAAATGGGAAGAGTCGGGAGGAGACGTCAGCAAATTCGGACTCAACTCCAGCGAATTGCTCGATGCCCTGGATATGCTGGAGCAAAACGGATTGGGCGATTGCCTGCAACTGATCCACTTCCACATCGGGAGTCAGGTTACCAATATCCGCCGCATCAAGACAGCCCTGCGCGAAGCTACCCAATTCTATGTACAGCTCCGGAAGATGGGCTTCAATATCCGCTTCTTCGACATCGGCGGAGGCCTTGGAGTGGATTATGACGGAACACGCTCACCGTTGAGTGGAAACAGTATGAACTATTCCATTCAAGAATATGTCAACGATGCGGTTTCGTCATTGGCCGATATTTGTACGAAACACGACATGGAACAACCCAATATTATCACGGAATCCGGACGTTCACTGACTGCCCACCATTCCGTTCTGATATTTGAAGCATTAGCCAGTGCCGGCCTCCCTATTTGTGACGACAATGAAGAGCTGAAACCGGATGCCCACGAACTGGTAAAAGAACTCTACAATCTATGGGACAACCTGAATCAACCAAGATTGATAGAGACTTGGCACGACACCGTACAATGTCGCGAAGAAGCATTGGAATTATTCAACTTAGGTTTAATCGACCTCCAGACACGTGCCCAGGTGGAACGTCTTTTCTGGTCTATCGCACGCGAAGTTTATGAAATGGCAGAAAACCTCAAGCACGCCCCGGACGAGCTGAAGAAGATTTCCAAACTGCTTCCGGACAAATATTTCTGTAACTTCTCATTATTCCAGTCGTTGCCCGACTCTTGGGCTATCGACCAGATCTTCCCGGTGATGCCAATCAGCAGATTGGATGAACAACCTACGAAATCGGCAACCATACAAGACATCACCTGCGATTCAGACGGTAAGATTGACAACTTTATCTCAACCCGGAATTTCTCTTATTACCTTCCGGTACACCAGTTGAAACCGGGAGAACCTTATTATTTCGGAGTCTTCCTGGTAGGAGCCTATCAAGAAATCCTGGGCGATATGCACAATCTGTTTGGGGATACCAATGCCGTCCATATCAAAATAAAGGGAGACAAATACGTCATCGACAAACTGATTGAAGGAGAAACGGTGGCAGACGTATTGGAATATGTTCAATTCAATCCGAAACGTATGGCACGTTCCATCGAGGTTTGGGTTGCCAGTGCAATCAAACAAGGCAGGATCTCGGCAGAAGAGGGACGAGAATTCTTGTCGAACTACCGTTCCGGATTGTATGGATATACCTATCTGGAAAACGAATAAAGACGTTCAAAGGGTGGCCAGAAGTTCTGCTTCTGGTACACCCCTTATTAAAGATCAAAACCTTAGTTGTAACCGTTTTGTAATCTATTTTTCATATTATGTTAAAAACATTCCTATTCTTTTGTACAGCAATAAAAAAACAATGAAATGAACAATAATACAACACCTTCTCGCATCCTTGTAGTAGATGATGAAGAAGATTTATGCGAAATACTACAATTCAACTTAGAAACAGAAGGTTTTGAAGTAGATACAGCTCATAGTGCGGAAGAAGCTTTGGAATTAGATCTTACTCGCTATCAATTGCTGTTACTCGACGTGATGATGGGCGAGATATCAGGATTCAAAATGGCCAAAATGTTGAGAAGTGACGAAAAGACAGCTCACCTTCCAATCATATTTTTGACCGCGAAGGATACTGAGAACGACATGCTAACCGGTTTCAATTTAGGAGCCGACGATTATATTTCAAAACCCTTCTCAATCCGCCAAGTTATCGCAAGAGTAAAGGCAGTATTACGTCGGACAGCACTAAACAACGGAGGAAAAGATGAAAACGAGAAAGAACATCTAACATACCAGACTCTTTCGTTGGATACCAAACGAATCAAAGCAACGATTGACGATCAGGAAGTCCCCTTAACCAAAAAGGAATTCGAGATTTTAAAATTATTACTCGAGAACCGCAATTATGTACTAAGCCGTGAAGATATCCTGTCGAGAGTATGGAGCGATGAAGTTTATGTTCTTGACCGTACAATAGACGTTAATATTACACGTTTGCGAAAGAAAATAGGTATTTATGGAAAAAATATTGTAACCCGTTTAGGATTCGGTTACTGTTTTGAAGGAGAATAAAAGACTATGCATGCACAAGAAAGGATGAGACAAAGCCGGATACCTTTCAGCCAACGATTATTCTGGTCAGTCTTTTTCATATTTTTGGGATTCACTGCCTGTGTATTTGTTTTTCAATACCAGCGAGAGGTCGATTTTTCAAGAGAAAAACTAAACAGTGTCCTTAGCAGCTATAATTATCAGCTGCACTATCGCGTACAACACAACTCTGACATCAACGCTGTAGTCCAAGAATTTGTCAAAGAAATTCCGGAACACGGATTACGAGTAACCATCATTACTCCTACCGGAGAAGTATTATTTGACAATACGAACAGTGGTATTATCGACAATCATAACAATCGTAGCGAAGTCCTCAAGGCCCGCCAAATGATGAATGCCTTTGCGATCCGTTCTTCAGAAACTGATGGCCTAGAATATTTCTATTCAGCCAACAATATCGAAGGATATATATACCGTTGTGCGATACCTTACAGTCCGTTCATCAAAAGTACGTTGAAAGTCAATCAAGAGTTTATTTATTTCATGGCTCTGATGCTGCTGATTTTCTTCATCGTGCTCTCACGTTATACATTCAGTATCGGACAAACCATTGCCAAGTTAAAATACTTCTCACAAAATGTACCCAAGAATCCGGAAAAGGAAATAGAATTCAACTTTCCGAATGATGAATTGGGGGATATTGCCCAACATATCATTAAACTATACCGACGTCAGCAAAAAGCCAAAAATGAACTGGCCTTGGAACGAGAAAAACTAATCAAACATTTCCAATATTCCAAAGAAGGATTTGCAATGTTTACCGAGGAAGGAGTAGAAATCCTGTCGAATATCCAGCTCATCCAATTTGCTAATGTCTTATCCAATAACGCTGTGCATTCAGCAGAAGAGGTTCTTGATATTCCCGAACTGGATCCTATCCGGACTTTCTTGGCCGAAAAGACACAAACCGCAAGGGTCAAGGCCCTAAGACAAACAGCCACGATTAACAAGAGCGGTAAAACGTTTTTGGTAGAATGCTTGTTGTTCCAAAATAACAGCTACGAAATTTCAATCAGCGATATCACACGTCAGGAAGAAGAATACCAGATGAAACGACAGCTGACTCAGAATATTGCCCACGAATTAAAAACCCCGGTAAGCAGTATTCAAGGCTATTTGGAAACTCTGATATACAACCACCTCAGTGATGATAAGCGGAAATTTTTTATTGAACGCTGCTATAGCCAATGCCAACGGCTGACAGATTTACTGAAAGATATATCTCTCTTGAACCGTTTGGAAGGCGCTGCCGACATGTTTGAACTGACAGACGTAAATCTGAATCAACTCCTATCGGAAATAGAAAAGGAATGTGCTCAGCAAATGGATGCCAAAGGAATCACCTCAGAAGTTCACCTTCCAGCCAATGCAATGATTCACGGTAATGAATCGCTATTATACTCCATCTTCCGAAACTTATATGACAACACGATTGCTTATGCCGGAGAGAATGTTCATATCAACGTCAACTGTTACAAAGAAGACAACAAATATTATTACTTCAGCTTCAGCGATAACGGAGCTGGCATACCGGAAGAACATATCAACCGGATTTTTGAACGCTTCTATCGCGTGGACAAAGGACGCAGCCGCAAAGCTGGCGGTACAGGTTTAGGACTCTCCATTGTGAAGAACAGTGTTCTTTTCCATCGGGGGCAAATCTCTGCCAAGAGCACGCCAGGGCAAGGTGTAACCTTCCTCTTCACTCTCAAGAAAAAGATATAATCCATTTCAGAAAGGCTATGAATACAAGCCTTTCTGCCCTTTTTCGCTTCGTTTCATTCCATTGAGATTTCCCTATCTGAAACAAATTCGTACCTTTGGGGGACAAATACAAAACAGATAGTTTATGCGTACACCCACCTTGCAGTATTTATACCTACAAAAACCGGTTTCAATGATCGTGTTCATCTGCATTGTCTCGGTTCTTCCGTGGTTAGACCTTTCCAACTTATCGCAACCTGATACTTCCCAAACGGCTAACATTGCAACCGTCATGCTGCAGACCGGAGACTGGCTGCTTCCCAATCTCCCTGACGGTCAGCTCGTGCACGACCATCCGATGCTCTATTGGCTAGTAGCCCTCTCCTCTTGGTATCAAGGTTACGTCTCCCACCTGACAGTTTATCTGCCTGGAGCTTTGGCTTTTATCGTCATCATCACCTGTACTCTGATTTTCTTCGGGAGACAAACCCGATTTCATGAAGCTTTTATTGCCTCACTCTTTCTACTAACCTGCACCGGGATGCAGAGTGTCTTTCTAATTAATTCGGGAGACTTGCTATTTGCGACTTTCATTATCATCGCCCTTACCCAACTCTACCGATGGGAAGAGACCAAGGAACTGAAAAGTTTGCCTGTAGAAGTATCAGTCCTGCTTAGTGGAGCAATTCTCACCAGAGGGCTGATGGGTGTCATTCTACCCCTGCTTGCTTTTGGCGCGTATCTCCTTGCTTTGAGGAAATATGATATACGAACCATCTTCAAATCATTACTTTACATGGGGGTTTCTTCGCTCTTCATCCCAGCTCTGTGGTATGTTGCCATCTGGCAGCAAGGGGGGACTGAACTTCTCTGGAAAACCCTCAGCACGGAATTCGACTATTTCTGGAACATCAACAACGGTGACGCCCATAATTGCTTCTATATCCTAGCCCTGTTGGGATTAGGCTTTATGCCATGGGTCGTTTTCCTGGTGTTTTCTCTTTTTGGTATGGAATACCGGAAGCCGACTTGGCCACAGAACAACGTAAAGCTGTTCAGCCTTGTCGTGTTGATTGTTCTGCTAGTTGCTTTTGCCATCATTCCTATTAAACGGAGCTCATTTCTACTGCCGATTTATCCCTTCATCACTATTTTCATCGCGGAATATGCTCTTTACATTACAGAATACCGGACGCTTTGCACTCGCCTTTTTGCCGGATTCCTGGCCACTATCGTACTGGTAGGATTGATTCTCCCAACACTTCCCCCCAGCTGGAATCTCGGTCTTACCGTAGAGTTCAATCCCCGGACAGCGCTAGTATTTGGGTTTGCCTGCATTATGCTTGCCGTAGTGTATTACCAGATGTTGAAACGCATCAACATCAAAATACTTTACGCCACCATCGCCCTAACATATTCCGTCAATCTTCTACTCAATGTGCTTTTTTAGAGTAGCGATGCTACCATCCATCCTTGAAATCCAGTCGCAGCTGAACCCATTCGCTGCGAGGCGTTTCCTCTAACGGATTGGAGATAGACAAGCCGATGAGACGCACGGGGTGCGTTTGGTAATCTATTTCACGGAGTAACTGTTTAGCCAGTGGCAGGATCTCGGCCAGTGTACAAAGTGGATGCGGACGAGTAAGACTGCGCGTTTTGACTACAAAATCCTCATATTTAATCTTTAACGTAAGGGTATTTCCTTTGAATCCAACCCGCCTAAGTCGATCTGTAAGTTCAGTAGCTACATGATACAGCTCAATAATCATCGACGATGAAGCCGTGATGTCTCGTTCCAACGTATGCTCGCAACCGACGGATTTCCGGACACGGAGCACTTCAACAGGCCGATTGTCTATCCCCCAAGCAAATTCGTGATACATAATTCCGGCCTTACCAAAAAGGCGTTGAAGCATGTCAGGCGAGGCATCGTGAAGATCACGCCCCGTGTGGAGGCCATAGCGATGCATCTTCTTAGCAGTTACCGGCCCGACCCCCCAGAACGCTTCAACAGGAAGGCTATCGATGAATTCCTGTGCCGTGTCGGGATGGATGGTGCAGAGTCCATCGGGTTTGCGATAATCCGATGCGATTTTGGCAAGGAATTTATTGTAGGAAACGCCAGCCGAAGCAACGAGATGCAGCTGCTCGCGGATTTTTTGCTTGATCTCGCGAGCTATATCGACTGCCAACTCTATTCCAGGCTTGTTTTGTGTGACATCGAGAAAGGCTTCGTCAAGAGAGATGGGCTCGATAAGATCAGTGTATTCTCTGAAAATCTCATGAATCTGCTGCGATACTTCTTTATAAGTCTTCATTCTTCCGGGGACGAAGATCAGCTGGGGACAAAGACGCTTAGCACTTACCGAAGGCATAGCCGAGTGAACTCCATATTGGCGGGCTTCATAGCTGGCTGCGGCCACTACCCCCCGCAGATCAGCATGACCTACTGCAATAGGTTTTCCCCGCAACTCGGGATTGTCGCGCTGTTCTATAGACGCATAGAAAGCGTCCATGTCGATATGAATGATACGGCGAAGCATGAATCAAAGGCCTTTAGTTGAAAAAGCTGTTTTTCGAGCGGCCTAAGGTACGAATATTTGTTCGTTTTGGCTACTTTTGTGGGGAATTATAATCATTGACATCATGAAAAAACATTATTTGTTGGCTTTAGCGGCAGCATTGGGAATCGTGGAGATTTGTACGACCATTCAGGCTCAGGAAACAACCGACCCACTCCCGGGATATACACAAGCGCAGCGTTTCACTAGCGATAAATTGAAAACGATGCTCTTTTCTACTTCAGTAGATGCACATTGGTTTCAAACGGGAAACCGCTTCTGGTATTCTTATAAAACCAGCGACGGGACACAATGGTATGTAGTAGATCCCGTACAGCGCACGAAACAACCGCTGTTCGACCGCGACAAATTAGCTGCCGAGCTGACAGAAATCGTAAAAGATCCTTTCGTAGCACAGCAGCTACCATTGAACGACCTGAAGGCCGAAGCTGACGGACGCAACTTCACGTTTTTTATTTCTTCGGGTCAGGAAGCCCCAAAAGATACTTTCTATTTTTCATATGACTGGATAAACCGAAAGCTGGTTCATCTGGCAGACAAGGAAAAAGACGAAAAGCCGGCCAAATGGGCTTCCATCTCTCCTGATGGACAGACAGTAGTCTATGCCAAAGACCTGAATCTTTACCGTATGTCACGCGCCGATTACGAAAAAGCGAAACGGAATGAAAAAGACAGTACGATTGTAGAGGTACAATTGACAACCGACGGAGTAAGGTATTTCGGCTATGGTGAACCTTATAGCGTGCTGAATACCGATACCCTGTGCAACGGGAAACGGCATTATCCCGACGACCTACTTTGGTCACCCGACAGCCGTCATTTTGTAATTACGAAGACGGATATGCGGGCGGTGAAAGAGCTTTGGGTTGTCAATTCTATGGCCTCGCCTCGCCCTACGCTGGAAACTTACAAATATCAAATGCCTGGAGAGAAAGATGCACCGGTAGAACATATCATGCTCTTCAATCTTCAAGATAATTCGTTTAAGGAAATCGGGACAAAAGCGTTTAAAGACCAGACTCACCGAGTGGCACAGCGTCCGCTCATGCAGAAGCAACGCGACCAAGAAGAGGTTTCGCGGATTTGGTTGGGTAATGAAACTCGTTTTTTCCTAACACGAAGCAGCCGGGATCTACATCGCATCGATATTTGTTCTTATACGCTGGGACAGGACACGGTTGTCCCGCTAATCAAAGAACGGATGAATACCTATATTGAATTACGTCCGCTGGCAGCTCTCAAGAATGGAAAGGAGCTAATCCATTGGAGCGAACGCGACGGATGGGCACATCTCTACCTTTATGACGACCTGGGCAACCTGAAGAATCGTATTACTTCCGGCCCGTGGCATGTCGATCAGATTGTGAAGGTCGATGAACAGAACCGTACGGTGTATTTCTTGGCTAATGGGCGTGAAAAAGGAGAAAATCCTTATTACGAACATCTTTACCGAGTCAACCTGGACGGAAGCGGATTGCGCCAGCTTTCTCCTGGAGATTATTTTCATCAAGTTCAGATGGACGACGATGCACGTTTTTTCGTATGCAACTATTCACGAGTAAATACAGTCCCAGCAACGGATTTATACGACCGGAACGGAAATAAAGTAATGGAACTGGAGCGAAGCGACTTCTCACAGTTGCTGGTGGCAGGCTATCATTTCCCCGAACCCTTTAAGGTGAAGGCAGCCGACGGCGTGACCGATCTGTATGGGGTAATGTATAAACCTTTCAATTTCGATTCCACGAAGATTTACCCCATTATCGATTATGTTTATCCGGGGCCACAGGTAGAGGCTACGGTTTATCCGTTTACCCGGATGTCTGTCCGTACGGACCGTTTAGCGCAGGCAGGCTTTATCGTCATTACTGTAGGTAATCGCGGAGGACACCCAAGCCGTTCCAAATGGTATCATAATTATGGTTATGGCAATCTGCGCGACTATGGTTTGGCCGATCAGAAAGCGGCGATCGAGCAATTAGCCAACCGCTATCCTTTTATTGACATCCATCGCGTAGGCATCCACGGACATTCCGGAGGCGGTTTTATGTCAACAGCGGCCATCCTGCAATATCCGGATTTTTTCAAGGTCGCCGTATCTTGTGCCGGTAATCATGATAACCGTATTTATAACCGCTGGTGGAGCGAAACTCACCACGGAGTCAAAGAAACTGTAAGCGATAAAGGAGATACAACTTTCGTTTATAGCATCCAGACGAATCCGGAGATTGCCAAACAGTTAAAAGGCCATCTAATGCTGGTGCATGGTGACATAGACAATAATGTCCATCCAGGAAATACCTTGCGCGTAGTAGATGCCCTGATACGGGCCAATAAGCGTTTCGATTTACTCATTCTCCCACAGCAGCGGCACGGGTTCGGAGACATGGACGAATATTTTTATTGGCGTATGGTTGATTACTTTTCTCTGTATCTTCTTGATAAACAAGATACCTCTGTGGATATTCCCCAACGTTGAATACATTTCTTTTGTTTGTAGAAGGATTATCCATACTTTTGTACACCAGAATAAAAAGAATAACCCATTGGCGGAATTGATTCGTAGCATACCTTCCGGGGACAGTCGAAATCCTACAGGATAAGTATCGTCCCCGCTGGGGACAGCGCTAAAAATCTTCTGGAGGCATCGTCGACTGCGTCGACAGCACTAAAAATTTTCTGGAAGCATCGTCGACTGCGTCGACAGCACTAAAAATTTTC
>CALVFH010000044.1 GCA_944326775.1 uncultured Parabacteroides sp. | reverse complement strand
CCCGCAGCCGACAACCAGCCGGACCAGCTCGTCATAAAGTGGTCTCAGCAGTTCACACACAGGCTTGAACCAGCCGCCCAGTGTGCTTTCGGAAAGACGGACACCCAGATGGCGGAACTCCTAGACCTGCCTGTAGAATGGAAATGCCAGACAATAGAGCATTAAATTGTTTCATAATAGAAAAAATTCCACCAAAAGGTGTGATTAGTTCAGATTTTATTTGTATTTTAGTCATGTCTGATGAAGATTTGTTTGATTTTTATTTCGTAACATTAAGTTAAGTAAATCTTCTGATATGACGAAATGTTGGGTAATACATTATTGCTGAGTGTTTTATTTTTTTATGACATTAAAAATGTTATGGAATTAATGAATATGAAAAAATAAATTGTGGAGGTGATAAGTCAGAGAATAGTCTAACTCTCCAGTATTGCATTAAAGGGAAACTGATACGTTATTTAGTTCCAGCGTTTGATGGAGTCGAAGTTAGAGTCAAAAATTGCTATACTGATAGTGTATGGGCAGAGCACGGCAGTGATAAAAGCAATTACAACTGGCAAATGTCCGAGGCCTGCCGTTTGATATATCAACTTACTCTAAAAGATCCCAAAGTAAGAGAGAAATTCAGCGATGAAGATTTAGAAAAGCTAAAGAATGGGTTTGCTCCTTTTGGTTACACAGTGCATCATGCCTACAACATAGGAAAGGATCTCATTGCTATTTTGGTTAAAACAGATGAACACAAAAGCATCCCTCATAAAGGGGCAAGTTATTTTGCTAACGAGAAAAAACTTATGAAGGATACACAGGATGCCGATAACATTAGTGCTGTTAGGAAAATATTCAACAAGATTTCACATGAGATGCACAAGAATCCAAAGGTAACATCAATAATAATAGGCTCAGGGATAAGCGCAATTACATACTATATAGTAAAGAATAAAGTTGATCAACCTAAAAGAACATTTATGTCATGTCTGTTGGGTATAGCTACAGGGCTTGGTGTCTATTATTTTCTTACTAAAGATAAAGTGATTTATTGTTAAAAAGTAATTGAGGGTGAATCATATATTATGACACACCCTCCTTGAAGTGGGCAGTGATGGATTCGAACCACCGAAGGCGTAAGCCAGCTGAGTTACAGTCAGCCCCATTTGGCCACTCTGGTAACTGCCCTTTGTTTTGAGCCTCTTGTCGGATTCGAACCAACGACCCCGAGATTACAAATCACGTGCTCTGGCCAGCTGAGCTAAAGAGGCATCGCTTGTTTTTCGTTTGCGGGTGCAAAGGTAGAGATTATTTTTGAATCTGCAAGAGTAGGGTGGAAGAAAAAAACTCTTTTCGGGAAGAAAGATTGAAATCGGGTAATATTTGCGATATTCGAAAAGATAATATAAATTTGTCTCTCAGACGGTATGAAGGAAAACTAATGAAAGATGATAATCAAACTATTTAAATGAGATGGAAGAAAATGCAGCTAAAGAACAAGTGAGCGGACTGCCTGAGAATGCTTATCGTGAATTGAAAGACGGTGAAAAATATGTGCCGATTCTCTCTCCAGAGAAGAAATATAAGGAAGTAACCCCCTGGTCGGTTTTTTGGGGATTGGTGATGGCGGTGGTATTCAGTGCCGCCGCTGCCTATTTAGGATTGAAGGTAGGGCAGGTTTTTGAGGCTGCTATTCCGATTGCCATTATTGCGGTGGGGTTGTCGAGTGGGTTCAAACGGAAGAATGCGTTGGGCGAGAATGTGATTATCCAGTCGATAGGAGCAAGTAGCGGCGTTATTGTCGCGGGAGCGATTTTCACACTTCCGGCACTTTACATATTACAAGATGAATACCCGGAGATTACGGTTAATTTTTTTGAAGTATTCATGAGCTCTTTGCTGGGAGGTATCCTGGGAATACTGCTGTTGATTCCTTTTCGTAAATATTTCGTATCGGATATGCACGGGAAATACCCGTTCCCCGAAGCTACGGCGACAACCCAAGTCCTTATTT
The DNA here is from genome assembly GCA_944326775.1 of uncultured Parabacteroides sp. Taxonomy (GTDB): domain Bacteria; phylum Bacteroidota; class Bacteroidia; order Bacteroidales; family Tannerellaceae; genus Parabacteroides. Next base: position 19,335 of record CALVFH010000044.1, on the reverse strand, counting down.
CCGGAGAAAAAAGCGGAAACCAGGCCAAGCCGCTTATTTTTGCCGGTCTGATTGGCGGTTTGTATGATTTTATCATTGCGACTTTCGGATGGTGGGGCGAAAGTGTGAGCACACGGCTTGTCGGTGCCGGCGAGCTGTTGGCCGAAAAGCTGAAAATCGTGCTGAAAGTAAATACCGGAGCAGCTGTTTTAGGTTTGGGCTATATCATTGGTTTGAAATATTCCCTGATTATTTGCGCGGGTTCTTTTCTGGTTTGGTTGATTATCATTCCGTTCATGCCGGTATTCTTACCCGAGACCGCAGGCATGAGTGCCGAAGGAATCTTTACGGATTATGCACGCCACATCGGAATCGGCGGCATTGCCACAGCGGGAGTGATTGGCATCATCAAATCCTGGGGAATTATCCGGGGTGCACTGGGTTTGGCAGTTAAAGAACTGAAAGGGAAGGGTGTGCAGGAAGAAAAGAATATCCCCCGCACCCAGAAGGACCTGCCGATGAAGGTGATTGCTATCGGGGTAATCCTGACCTTGATCGTGACCTACCTCTTTTTCCATTTCGGCGTATTGGACAATTGGTTTTATGCGGTCGTAGGACTGTTGCTGGTTGCGGTGATCGCGTTCTTGTTTACGACGGTTGCCGCCAATGCCATTGCGATTGTAGGAACGAATCCGGTGTCGGGAATGACGCTGATGACGCTTATTTTAGCCTCCATCATTTTGGTCGCAACCGGATTGAAAGGCACGGCAGGTATGGTATCCGCCCTGATTATCGGTGGGGTGGTGTGTACGGCACTATCCATGGCAGGCGGATTCATCACGGACTTGAAGATCGGATATTGGTTGGGGACAACGCCTGCCAAACAGGAGACTTGGAAATTCTTGGGAACCTTGGTCTCGGCAGCTACCGTAGGCGGGGTGATTCTGATTCTGAACCAGACATACGGGTTCAGCAGCGGACAGTTAGCAGCTCCCCAAGCCAACGCGATGGCCGCTGTCATCAAACCTTTGATGAGTGGCGAGGGTGCGCCCTGGGCTTTGTACGGCATAGGCGCCGTGCTGGCTATCGTATTAAACTATTGCGGGATACCGGCCCTCGCGTTTGCCTTAGGTATGTTTATTCCCATAGATTTGAATACGCCGCTGTTGATTGGCGGAGCTATCAACTGGTATGTGGGCAGCCGGAGCAAGGATGCCGCCCTGAATGCCGCCCGCTTGGAGAAAGGCACCTTGCTTTCTTCGGGATTCATTGCAGGCGGGGCGTTGATGGGGGTGGTAAGTGCCGCGCTCCGTTTCGGCGGAATAGACCTTTACCAGGCCGAATGGGCTTCGAGCCATGCGGCCGAATGGCTTGCTTTGGGAATGTATATCTTGTTGATTGTCTATTTAGCGTTTAGTTCAATAAATGTAAGGAAACAATGATGGAAGCACCAGTGATTAATGTCGGCCTTCTTCAGAAGAAAGCCGTCGCTTTTGTCTTTAATGAAGAGTACGTTCACACGGAAACGGGGACTTTCTTGAAAGGCGAACAGCGTGCTCTTTTAGTAGGCGGAAAGATTATCTTTAATGGTAAGTTATATACGGAACTCTTTTTCGAACCTTCCTCACCTACGGCTACCTTCAACTTGAAGGAAGTAACGATTGGAACCGATTTTCATTGGCAACATCAGGAAGACCAGCGCTTCAAGGGAGCGTTGAACCTGGTCGCGACTCCTGAGGGCCTGGTGGCAATCAATCAGGTGGATGTTGAAGATTATCTGATCAGCGTGATCTCTTCGGAAATGAATGCCAATGCTCCGGAGGAATTTCTGAAGGCTCATGCGGTTATTTCCCGTAGCTGGGTTTTGGCGCAAGTGGAAAACCGGTTCCAGCGGAATGGTGTACCGGCTGTCCCTTCGGTTTGTCAAACGTCGGAGAAGCTGATCCGCTGGTATGACCGGGAAGACCATCAGTTGTTCGATGTTTGTGCCGACGACCATTGCCAGCGTTACCATGGACTGACGAAAGTCATCAATCCCAAGGTTATGGATATTGTCGAGGCTACCCGTGGCGAAGTCTTGATGTATGAGGACGCCATCTGCGACACCCGTTTTTCGAAATGCTGCGGCGGAGTCACCGAACTGTTTGAAACCTGTTGGGGCGAGGACGTGCCGCATCCCTACTTGCAGGCAACGGGCGATAATGCCGAGGGCCGGCATCCCGATTTGACGCAAGAAGCAGAAGCGGAGCGTTGGATCCGGAATCAGCCGGATTCTTTTTGCCACACGGAAGATGCGAATTTGCTCAAGACCATCCTGAACACCCAAGATCAGGCCACAACCGATTTTTACCGTTGGAAAGTTCGTTATACGCAAGAAGAACTCACGGCGTTGGTGGAACGGAAAAGCGGCCGCTATTTTGGCGACATCATAGACCTTGTGCCTGTGAAACGAGGCACCTCCGGACGTATTGAAGAGTTGAAAATCGTGGGTACCGAGCTCACCTTCACGATTGGCAAGGAGTTGGAGATCCGCCGGGTCTTGTCGAAAGATCATCTGTACAGTTCCGCGTTCGTAGTCGATAAGGAAGACGTACAAGACGGCATTCCGGGCGCATTTGTCCTGATTGGCGCCGGCTGGGGACATGGCGTAGGGTTGTGCCAGATCGGTGCGGCAGTCATGAGCGTCAAGGGCTATGATTACAAGCAGATCCTGGCTCATTATTTTCCGGGTGCGGAACTTGAAAAACGATATTGACAATCCGCATGAATAGTTCTTTTATCCTTCTGATCATCGCCGTTTATTTCGCCCTGCTTTTGCTGATTGCCTGGATTACCGGCCGGAAAAGCTCCGGGAACGATGCTTTTTTCATCGGCAACCGTCAGTCGCCCTGGTACATTGTTTCCATCGGGATGATCGGCACGTCGCTTTCGGGCGTTACCTTCGTTTCCGTCCCGGGGATGGTGCGGAGCATCGACATGACCTATATGCAGACGGTACTGGGCTTTTTCGTCGGATACATCCTGATTGCGAAGGTTTTGCTCCCTCTGTATTATCGGTTGCAGCTGACCTCCATCTATACTTACCTCCGGGACCGCATCGGGCCGAGGGGATATAAGACCGGCGCTTCTTTCTTTCTGGTATCCAAGATTGTGGGGGCTGCCGCCCGTCTTTACCTGGTTGTCCTGATCTTGCAGCATTACGTTTTCGATGCCTGGAACATTCCGTTTGCCGTGACCGTCGTCCTGAGTATCGCGCTGGTCTGGCTTTATACGTTTCGCAGCGGCATCAAAACCATCATCTGGACAGATACGATTCAGGCCATTTGCCTGGTTGCCATGCTGCTGATGATTATCTGGCAGGTAAAAGAAAAGCTGGGCATGGATGTCGGGCAAATGGCCGAGGCCGTGGTCTCGAATCCGCATTTCCATCTCTTTGAATTCAGCGACTGGCACAGCACCCAGCATTTCGTGAAGCAATTTTTCAGCGGGATTTTCATTACCATCGTCATGACGGGACTGGACCAGGACATGATGCAGAAGAATCTTTCCTGCCGGAGCCTGCATGATGCCCAGAAAAACATGTACACCTATGGTTTTGCCTTCACCCCGGTCAATTTCCTCTTTCTGACCTTGGGCATCTTGCTGCTGATTGTGGCCGAGCGCGAGCAGATTGCCTTGCCGGCCTTGAGCGACGACATCCTGCCCATGTTTTGCACCTCGGGCATTCTCGGCGAGAGCATTTTGATTTTTTTTACGGTCGGCATCATCGCGGCGGCATTCAGCAGTGCCGACTCGGCTTTGACGGCGCTGACGACATCCTTTTGCGTGGATATCCTGAACGTCCAGCAGGAAGAAGAGAAACGCGCCAAACGCATACGCCTTCGCGTCCATTTCCTGATTTCCGTGCTGTTCGCCCTCATCATCCTGGTGATTAAGGAAGTAAACAACCGGAGTGTGATTGATGCCATTTACATGATTGCGTCATACACCTACGGGCCGCTTTTGGGCCTCTTCGTTTTTGGTTTATTTACAAAGCGCTTGGCGAATGACCGCTTTGTTCCTTATCTTTGCATCGCATCTCCGGTGATATGTTTTTTAATCAGTTATTTATCAGAGCGTTTTCTCGGTTATGCTTTCGGATACGAGATGTTGATGTTGAACGGCGCGATTACGTTTGCCGGTTTGTGGGTTAGTTCAGTGTGGGTCAAACAATTTAAAAATGCTTAAATCGTATGGAAATAAAAAGTGCGGAATTTGTCATCAGTAATACGGATGTGCGGAAATGCCCGGAAGGAAACCGTCCGGAATATGCCTTCATCGGGCGGAGCAACGTCGGAAAATCTTCCCTCATCAATATGCTTACCGACAAGAAGGGGCTGGCGATGACTTCGCAGAAGCCCGGGAAGACGGTGCTTATCAATCATTTTCTTATCAACAACGAATGGTTTCTGGTGGACCTTCCCGGCTACGGCTACGCCCAGCGCGGCAAAGAGGGGCGCGAGAACATCCGGCGAATCATCGAGAGCTATATCCTGGGCCGCGAGCAGCTGACGTGCCTTTTCGTCCTTTTGGATTGCCGTCACGAGCCTCAGAAAATCGATTTGGAATTCATGCAATGGCTAGGCGAGAACGGCGTGCCCTTCGCCATCATCTTCACGAAGATCGACAAGATCAGCCGGGGTAGGCTGACGGCCAACGTCGAGGTTTATAAGAATCGTTTGCTTGAAACTTGGGAGGAATTGCCTCCGGTCTTCTATTCTTCTTCCGAAAAAAAGGTGGGGAAGGAGGAAATCCTGAATTACATTGAAGAAATCAACAAAAGTCTGGGGGATTAAGTTCCCCCTTTTTTTTGACCCTGATCGATCTTATCATGCAGTCTGCATGAGGCTATTGATCGACTTCAGCGCCTTATTTCTCGAAACATGAAGCTATTGAAGCGAATCAACACCTCAATGCACGATGCATGAAGCTTTTGAAGTGAATCAAAAACATCATTTCTCGAAACATGATGTTTTTGATTGGGATCAACACATCGATGCACGACGCATGAAGCTTTTGAAGTAGATCAAAAACATCATTCCTCGAAACATGATGGTTTTGATTGGGATCAACACATCGATGCACGACGCATGATGTTTTTGTAGTAGATCAAAAACATCATTCCTCGAAACATGATGTTTTTGATTAGAATCAACACATCAATGCAAGACGCATGATGTTTTTGATTGGGATCAACACATCATTTCTCGACAAATGATGTGCTTGAAGCGAATCGGAAAGTAAAGGAAAAAGAAAAAAGGCAAGCCCCGCTTAGCAGAAGGGTTATGCTTGTTGCCCGGCCGTTCCGCCAACGATCTCTTCAGTCTTGCTTACGATCTCAGTCGCTTTTTTGATGACGGAAGGCAAAAGACGGTTCCATCCGTCGTCGGTCAGTTCGGCATCGTTCTTTTCCAAAATGCGGAGCTCCTGGACCAAGGCATTGGCCCCCAGCATGGTGAAGAGGGGAATCATTTTGTGGGCGATGCGGGCCGATGCCGTGCGGTCGCCTTGCTGCCAGGCTTCGTTCAGCAGTTGCAGGTTCTTGCGCGTTTCTTCCGAGAAAGTTTTCAAAATCGAATTACGCGCCTCGGTATCTTCCCCGGCAAAGGCCGTCAGCGACGAGAAATCGAGGCTGGTTTCCGGTTGCAGATGGGTCGTGAGCAGGTCGTTCAGCAAGGAAATGAGTTGGATGGCGGTAAATGGTTTGTTCAGGAACGCCGTAAAGCCGGCCTCCAGATAGTGCGTCTTTTCCTTGGCCACGCTGGCGGACAGGGCGATGATGGGCACGTCGGCGGTGCCGGGGATGCCCGATTCGCGAATCATGCGCAGCAGATGGTAGCCGTCCATGCCCGGCATTTGGATGTCGGTGATGATGGCATCGAAGCGCGTCTGGCGCAACAGTTCGAGCACGCTGTGCGGATTGCTGATGCAGGTTACTTCCACATGGCTGCGCTTCAGCAACTCTTCGGTCAGCGCCAACTGCAGCGGGTCGTCATCGACGAGGAGGCAGAAGACATCCTGGTTTTCAAATCGGTTGATCAGGCTTTCTTCCTGGATGGCCTTGTCGGAGGTTTGCTGTTCGGGCAGTTCGGCCTGGGAAACCTGGATGGGGAGGACGACGATGAAGTCGCTTCCTTTGCCGACCTGGCTGTGCAGCGAGAGTGTGCCGCCCATCAGCCGCGTGAGCCGCCGGGTGATGGCGAGGCCCAGTCCGAAGCCCTCCGTTTCTTCCGTTTCGGAAAGGCGGGCGAAATCTCCGAAGATGCGCTCCTGTTCCGATTCGGGGATTCCGGGGCCGGCGTCGCGCACCAGTACGGTGAGCTGCGCCTTGTCTCCGTCTTTCTTCTCCAGATAGACGGACAGCAGGACAAAGCCTTCCGGCGTGAATTTGATGGCATTCGAAAGGAGGTTGCCTACAATCTGCCGGATGCGGATCGGGTCGCCCTGATAGACTTTGTCTTCCGTGCCCTTGTCCGTCTTGATGTCGAGCTGGAACTGCAATCCTTTTCCTTCGGCGATAGGCCGGAAACTGTCGTAGATTTCCCGGAAAAGCGAGGGCACGCGGAAGGGCACTTCGTGGATTTCCATCTGTCCGGATTCGAGGCGTTGGAAATCCAGGAGGTCGTTGACGAGCGAAAGGATGTGCTGGGCAGACCCGTTCATGTTTTCCAGGTAATATTGTTGCCGTTCGTCGGGATGGCGGCGCGTCAGCAGTTCAATGTAGCCCATGATGGACGAAAGCGGGGCGCGGATGTCGTGGCTGATGGTGAGCATCAGTTTTTCGCGGCTGTGCAGCAGGTTTTCCACGTCTTTCTTCGATTTTTCCAATTGCGTCCGGTAATACCAGCTTCGGGAGATGTCCCGGATGATGACGAAGAGGAAAACGACGGCGATGCAGACCGAGAGGAGGGCGACGCCGGCGATGAGGCGCGAGGTTTCATGCATCAGCTCTTGCCGTTTCTGCATCCGGAGCAGGGAATGCGTCATTTCTTCTTCTTCTATGTCCCGGAGGATTTGATTGATACGCCGCGTGACGATGCTGTTGTCATAGCGCAGGCTGGTGGCCCGTTGGAGCAATTGTTCGGTCAACTGCTGGTGCTGGAAGGCTACACTGTCTTGCAGACTTCGCAATATGCTGACAATCGTATCGGACGGATTGTACTGGAAGGATACGGTATCCGTAACGATGTGCCTTGTCTTGTTGACGATGAAACTGGTGTCTTGTTCTTTTCCGGTAATGGCATCGGCCAGGCGCCGGAAGAAGCCGCGTTTGCGCCGGGGCAGGACGATGGTATCTTGCTGGACTTCTATGCGTTCCCGGATAATCATCCGGTTTTCCAGTTCGGGAACGGAATGCGCGGGGTTGGCTTTTTCCCACAAGGTGTCGCGGCGCAGCGGGGGAGCCTCGAGCAGGAGTGAGTCCGGCCGGATGCGATAGAGGCTGTCGGTTGACAGGAGGGCGGTAGAGTCTTGCACGGCGATGGCGCGTTCGATGTTTTGCCGGTAGAGCCGCCCGGTGTTCAGCTCTTGCAAGGTTTCGAGCAGGCGCTGGGTGTTCCATCGTTTGTGGTCCAGCAGGGTTTCGATGGTGTCGATTTTTAAGATCTGGGTGGAATCGGTGAGGAGCATCCGCAGCGAGTCCATATTTTGCCGGGCCCGCCGCAGCGTTCGGTCGAAATGCCGGAAATCGCTCTCCGGACCGATGAGCTGGCCTAAGGCTTCGCTTTCGTAGAGCAGGGAGAGCGTGCGGGTGACCAAATAGACCTTCTGCCGGGTTTTCGGATCGGGTTCTTCGTCGTAAGCCATTTGCCGTACGACTGTGTAGATGTACGCTACGGAGCCGATCGCGATGAGTGTCAGCAGCAGGTATCCCCAGACAACCTTGCGCGTAATATGTCCGCTTTTCTTCGGCACGGGCTTTTAGTGGTCGGATTCTGCAAGCAACTTATTCAGGATGCCGATGAAATCAGTGTGCTCGAGCGGAGTGATTTCCGGATCGCGGTAAGCCACGTAGTCTTCAAAATAATCGCTGGCGATGTCGTCCCAAATCGTTTCGCCCGGAAGTTCATGAGCAGACAGGAAGTCTATGACTTTTTGCTTGATATGGCGGATGACTTGCAACCGGTCCTCCAGATGGTCGAGTTTCTGGAGTTCGGTTTCATGTTCGGTATGGACAATTTCGTAAACGGTTGCATAGAAACGCTCTAAATTACCGAAGAGAGGAACAAAGAGTTGTTTTTGTTCGTCGGGTAATTCCTGAAGTTTGGTATATATGCTCGATCTCATTGCTTTTAGTTATTAAAATCGTTCGAATCTTCGTCTTTCATTTCCTTGATAAGGCTTCCGGCTCTTAATCCCAGTTGGCTTAGAAGGCCGATCAGGGAAGTATAGTTGGCTATCTGCTGCCGGTAGTCGGGTAGCAATTGGATTTCCCGGATACACGTCAGCGGGATGTCTGCCGTGAAATAGGAAAGGAGCGTGTCGTTTTCATAGCGATACGACGCATGTTCAGGAGGGGCAATCGCCAGGATGCGCCATTCCGCTCTGTTTTCATTTTCCGGTTGTTCCATTTCAAGGCAAGCCTGATAGAGGAGAGAAAAGAATCGGGAGCTGGGTTTGAATCCCGTTTCCTGTTCGTTGAAAAAGATGCCTTCATATTCTTCTGCGATTTTCTGTTTCAGATAGTGAAGGTTCTCTTCCTGGTTGTATTTGCAGCGAATCAGATAAAAATTGTTGAGCAGGCAGTATTCGGCCAGTGACGCATAGTCGATGCTTATCCGAAGCCAGGGCAAAGAGGATTGTCGGACTTCTTCCGGAACAAATGTCTTTTCAAACAGGGAATAACTGAATAGCGTCATTTCGGGACCGATAAGTCTTGCCTGATGGCTCCGGAAAAAGGGAATAGCTGCTTTGCTGGCATTAAGAGCCTGTAACCCTTGTTCGATTTCGTATTGGCGGATAGCTTCTCGAATTAGAGAAAGGCCGTACGATTCTTTTCTTTGTCGGGCTAAGTTGACACAATGGTCTTGCAGGAAAAGCGAAAAGCTTCCATGCGTTTCTTTATTCGCAGAAGCTGTAAACTCGCGTAGGGATATATAGAGGTTCAATAGCTGCATAACGATACCTGTTAGTGGGCCAAAGGTAGAAAAAATAATGAAGAAAGAATAAGATGGGGCGTAAGAAATATTGGGAATTAATGTTGTTCACGGAATTTATCTGCCGAAAGGTTGGGAAGTTTTGGAAAGAGGGGGACGGGTATAAACCCCGCCCCACAACTTTCCTCACATAGTTAAGGTTGTTTGAACGTAAATTTTTCCGTTAAGGTTACATGAATGTAGATTTTCATAGTTGTTTTATTCTGACTTACATTGGGTAAGTCATGTCAAAAACCAATATCCTTAGTCGAAAACACAATATATTAAAAAACTCAAAATGACTCATTCATTTCTCACGATGTAAAGTAAGATATAATTTTTGATATATGCAAATTTTATTTGATAAAATATTTAATCATATCAATTTGTTTAAAACATGGAAATCCGGGTTTTCTTACATATTATTAGTTTGATGTATAAACAAATAGTTTGCAATACAGGCAAAATGGCCTGATTTTTATATTAAATTTACTTTATATAATTACAGTTAATTTACTGATTATGCTAGTAATATCGATTATGAGGTAAAATATATAATATATATGTAATTAAACTATTATTTAGTAAATATAAACTCGGGTAAAGTTGCCTGTATTACATTTTTTATTTGAGATAGGCGTTTTTGTAACAGTTTGTTTGTTTTGAAAAAATCGTTCATTGGCATGATTTTTTTAGAGATTCGCGGAAAATTCATAAGTTTGTCCTATGAAATTGAATGAAGAACAGAGGGTATTTATGCGTGAACATGTTTCGGATGACATTCCAAAGTTGTTGCTAAAAGCATCCCGTTATCCGAATTTGGATGTTCCTTTTTTATGTGACCAGCTTTTGATACGTCGGCATATTCGGGAAAAATTGCCTACTTGGTATGCGAATGAAGATTTGTTATTCCCTGCTAAGATAACGGCCGAACAATGTTCTTCGGAGCAGACGGCTCTCTATAAACAACGTCTGGTGCAACCGACTGATAAACTTTGTGACTTGACGGGAGGTCTGGGGATAGATAGTTTCTACTTCTCTCTTCGGGTGCAATCCGTCTGTTATGTAGAACGCTTTTCTGAATATTGTAATATCGCGCGGGATAATTTTGAAATCTTGGGAGCTCGGAATATTCAAATAATTCATGGAGATTCTGTTGATTGTTTGAACAGGCTTTGTGAGTTTGATGTATTTTACATAGACCCTGCACGTCGGGGAAAAGAAAACAAGCGGGTATATGCGTTGAGCGATTGTGAACCCAATCTTCCTGCTTTGCTGCCTGAATTGTTGTCGTTATCTCCTCGCGTAATTGCAAAGATTTCTCCAATGGCGGATCTTCAGCAAACTTTATCAGTGCTTCCGGGAACGGTGGGAATTCATGTGCTTTCTGTACGAAATGAATGTAAGGAATTGTTGTTTGACATTCGTCGGGAAAGGTTGGAAGGAAAAGAACCTGTTGTTCATGCGGTGAATTTTACTTCCGTGGGTGAGGAAGAGGTTTTTGAGTTTACAATATCGGAAGAGCGGGATTCGTTGCTCTCTTATGCCAAAGAGGTCCGGTATTATCTTTATGAGCCTAATGCTTCTCTGATGAAAGCTGGAGCATTTAAAATTGTTGCTCTTCGTTATGGGTTGGAAAAGTTGCAGGTTAATAGCCATTTATATGCTTCGGATGCTTTAAAGGTGGATTTTCCTGGACGTATATTTGAAGTGGAGAAGGTCTATCCGTTTAATAATCGGCAATGTAAAGAACTGGGGAGAGAGATTCCGAAGGCAAATATTGCGGTTCGGAATTTTCCGCTTTCAGCTGATGAACTAAAAAAGAAATGCCAGATTAAAGATGGGGGAGATGTTTTTCTTTTTGGCACGACTTTATCGAACGGTGATAGAGTCTTGATTCGGGGGCATAAAGTGTAATCCTTTTATGACGCCCCCAACAATAGCAATACAATCTGTGCCAAAATAACCCGGATAAACATAGATAAAGGATATACGGTCGCATAAGCAACAGAAGGTTCGTCTCCATCTACGGTCGTATTTGCATAGTTTAGGGCCATGGGATTAGCCATACTTCCGCAAAGCATTCCTACGTTTTGTGCATAGTCTATTTTCATAAACTGCGAGGCAATAAAACCGACAATTAAAACGGGTATGATTGTCAGGGCAAAGCCTACTCCTAACCATAGCAAACCTTCTGTTCTGAATACGGTTTCAAAAAAGTGTTCTCCGGAATCGATACCTAACCCAGCCAAGTAGATAATAATACCAAACTGACGCATCATCAGGTTGGCACTTTGGGTAGCATAAGTGGTCAGGTGGAATCGGGGACCAAAAGCTCCCATCAGGATGCCTACAATAATCGGACCTCCGGCAATGCCCAATTTGACTGGTGTGCTCATTCCGGGGAGAGCAATAGGGATGGAACCTAAAATCATCCCTAAAGCTAAACCGATGAATACGGCTAACAAGTTGGGATTTTCAAGTCTTTTTACTTCGTCGCCCAAAATTTTTCCTACGTTGTTGACGGAGTTGGCTTCACCGACAATGGTTAGCCGGTCTCCAATTTGCAGTCGGAGGTTGGGAGAGGCGAATAAGTCAATGCCGGCACGGTTTACACGTGTGATATTGATTCCATATAAGTTGCGAAGTCTGAGTGAACCCAACTTTACTCCGTTGATTCGGTTGCGGGTAACCAGGATGCGTCGTGAAATCAGTTGGCTGTCAATGGCATTCCAATCAATATCAGCTTTGTTCCAATCCACATTTTCCTGTTCGCCGAAAAGAACTTTGATGTTTTCTATGTCTGCTCTGACTGAAATGATCAGCAGATGGTCATGTTCTTCAAGGATGGTATCAGAGGTTGGAATACTTACTTTCCCATTTCTCCAGACACGGGAGATGACAAAATGCCGATCGGTCAGCTTCATGATTTCTTTGATACTCTTGTGGTAGATGGCCGGGTTGCAGACACCGAATTCAGCCACGTAGGTTTGAGTGTCTTTCGGCATAGGTGTTGTAGTAGCTACCTTGTTTTGGAACAGGGCTTTTAAAACGATGATAGCCAGAATCACCCCAATAACCCCTAAAGGATAAGTGACGGCACAAGCTAACGCCATATCTGTTACTCCTTTGGTATCAGTCGGGTCGAGTTGTATCAACGCTTGTTGGGCAGCACCCAATGCCGGTGTGTTGGTTACGGCACCAGCTAAAAGTCCCATCATGTCGGACATCTCAATGCCGGTAATGTAATGTAGCACTAACGCTAAGATAAGTCCAAGGGCAATGATGACTATGGAAAGAGAATTGAGTACAACTCCTCCGTGTTTTAGGGAAGAGAAGAAACCGGGGCCAACTTGTAACCCTAAGGCATAAACGAAAATGATAAGTCCGAAATTTTGGGCAAAGAACAGCATGTCTTTATTGACGGTTATGCCTAAGTGCCCGGCTAAGATGCCGGCAAAAAATACGAATGTGATGCCCAAGGAAATACCGAAAATCTTGATGCGTCCCAAATACAATCCAATTGCCGATACAATAGAGATGATGATAACAGCTTGTATCATGGTTGGCTGGAGGAACGTTTCTTGTATCCAATCAATCATAACCTATTTCTTTTTGCGGCTGCAAAGATACAATTTTAATCAGTAAAAACGTAAAGTGGAGATGATATGTTTTTCTTAGTCCGGCCAGGCGGTATAAACTCGGTTCCACCAGCTTAATTGTTGGTACCAAGTGTTTAGTTTTGATAGTTCTTGTTGAGGAGCATATACAGAGAGACCTGAATAATTTTCAATGGACACCATACCAACTCTGGAAAAATAGTTTTTGGAAGTGCTGGCTTTATAAATAACACATTGGTTTAAAGCATTCTGAAAATGTGTGTATAATTCCGGATGATTGCTGGTCAGATGGGCTACATAGTCGTCAAAATCATAAAGGCTATGGTAGTTGTTTGATAGGTATTCCAAGATTTGGACATCCTGGAGCGGCACGTTCCACAATTCTTCTCCTGTTATGTGAGAAAAAATGTCATAGCATGCGGTAGCTACTTCTTCAAGTGCTTCGTTTCGAATGACAGAGATAGAAGCTGACTGCATCATTCCGGACATTTCATTATAATAATTGTAGAACCTCTGGGCAATATCGGTTACATTAGCTGTGGAGGCGAACATGGGTTGTACAATCTGGTTGTAGGGAAATCCGGCGCTCAGAATCTCGGTAGGAGAGGCTATCAGATAATCGGCACAGTCTTTTAAGGCATAAGCGACTTCTATGCTACCCATATAGCAGGCGTCGAAAGCCAGAAAATCAAAATGAAAATCATTCAGGACTTCGCTCAGCTCATTGATTTCCATATAATTTTGCCCGTCTTGTCCGAAATATCGCAAATAAGAAGTAAGATTTGAAGGCAACCAGGCTGTCCCGTGGCTCCACAAAATGAGTCCCATTCCTTGTGCGGGGAATTGTTCGGAAACCTGGCGGATGATATTTCGCATTGTTTCCGGAGAAACCGAATTACTTTCTTCATATTCCTGAATCAGGATGCGTTCTCCTTCTCCATTCGCTCCGGGCCTTATTTGATACAGGCAAGGGGCATTGCTTTGCGAATCTACATAGACCAGAAGATTTCCGCCGTTTAAATTCTCTTGCGTGCATCCGGCCTCAAGAGATTCCAGGTTTCGGGTAATGACTGAACTTAAGCTGTTTTCTCCAGCCATATATATTAAAACCGTTCGGGTTGGTGAAACGGAAGGTTCATCTGTAGAACAGGAGAGAAAAAGGAGAGAGACAAAGGTTGTCAATATGAGAGAAAAGAATCTGAACATAACGCTGATTTATCGGGAAATAGTCGGGTTCAAATATGGTAGGGACAAGGTAAAAACCAAGTCCCTACGTGTGGATTTTATTATAAGATTAATAGTTGCGAGCAAACAACACACGGCGTGCAGACGGACGTCCGGTAACCATACATTTTCCCGGTTCGTTGTCATCGTCCATCGGGATACAACGGATGGTTGCTTTGGTTTCATTCTTTACGCGCTCTTCGGTTTCAGCCGTGCCGTCCCAATGAGCCAGGATAAAGTAACCTTGTTCGATTTTTTCCTTGAACTCATCGTAGCTATCAACTTTAATCGTCCGTGCCTGGCGGAGTTTTAAAGCTTTCTGGTAGATGTTCTTCTGGATTTCTTCTAAAAGATTCTGCACGTAGGTTTCGATGCCGTCGCAAGAAACGGTTTCTTTTTCCAGCGTGTCGCGGCGCATAACTTCGATGGTGTTGTTTTCCAAGTCACGGCCACCCATAGCCAAACGGACGGGAACTCCCTTCAATTCGTAGTTGGCAAATTTCCACCCCGGTTTACGGTTATCTGCGTCATCGAATTTTACGGAGATTCCCAGTTTCTTCAGATTGTCCATAATGCCATAGACTTTCTGGCGAATCTGGTCCAATTGTTCCATGCTGCGATAGATTGGGATGATGACTACCTGGATAGGAGCCAGATGAGGAGGCAATACCAACCCGTTGTCATCCGAATGTGCCATGATCAATGCACCGATTAATCGGGTAGAAACACCCCATGAAGTAGCCCAGGCATAATCGCTCTTGCCGTCTTTGTCGATGAAGGTTACGTTGAATGCTTTACCGAAATTTTGTCCTAAGAAGTGCGATGTTCCGGCCTGCAAAGCTTTGCCGTCTTGCATCATCGCCTCAATAGTATAGGTGTCTATGGCACCGGCGAAACGTTCGCTCGGAGTTTTTACCCCCTTGATGACCGGTACGGCCATATAAGTTTCTGCAAAATCCGCGTAAACTTCCTGCATCTTGCGGGCTTCGGCTTCAGCTTCCTCGCGCGTAGCATGGGCGGTATGTCCTTCCTGCCACAAGAACTCGGCCGTGCGGAGGAAGAGGCGGGTACGCATTTCCCAGCGCATGACGTTTGCCCATTGGTTGCAAAGAATTGGCAGGTCGCGATATGATTGGATCCAATTCCGGTAAGTATTCCAGATAATGGTTTCAGAAGTCGGGCGGATGATGAGTTCCTCTTCCAGTTTTGCCTCAGGATCGACGACAACACCTGTCCCGTCGCTATTGGTCTTCAGACGATAATGGGTTACCACGGCACATTCTTTGGCGAAACCTTCCACATGTTCAGCTTCGCGACTGAGGAATGATTTCGGAATCAACAGTGGGAAATAAGCGTTCACGTGTCCGGTTTCTTTGAATTTGTTGTCCAGAATCCGCTGCATCTTTTCCCAGATAGCATATCCGTAAGGCTTGATAACCATACATCCGCGTACGGCAGAATTTTCGGCAAGATCGGCTTTGATTACCAGGTCTTGATACCATTGCGAGTAGTTTTCACTTCTCGATGTCAGTTCTTTCAGCTCTTTTGCCATTGTACTTTATTTATGAATTAATTTACATATGCTCTTTTACGAGGTGCAAAGATAGTAAAAAGTTATGAGTTGACGTTTTTCTAAAAGTTTTCGCGTGTCTTGTTAATTATGGGAAAAGCCGTATCTTTGTCTCGAATTCATCTTAAAAACTCTTTATCTTATGTTTGAGTCCCTTTTGCAGACTTCTTATTTTGCGCTATTCCTGATTATTTCGTTGGGTTTTGTTTTGGGTAGAATCCGAATCAAAGGATTGTCGCTCGACGTGTCGGCGGTTATCTTCGTCGCGTTGCTTTTCGGCCATTTCGGGGTTGTCATTCCCAAGGAATTGGGTAACATCGGGCTGGTCTTGTTTATTTTTACCATTGGCATTCAGGCGGGGCCCGGTTTTTTCGATTCGTTCCGTTCAAAAGGAAAGACATTGATTATCTTGGCACTGCTGATAGTCGGTTCCGCCAGTCTGACGGGGATTCTTTTGAAATATCTGTTAGGAATCGATACGCCGAGCCTTGTCGGGCTGATTGCCGGGGCTTTGACCAGTACGCCGGGTTTGGCCGTGGCTATCGATAGCACCCATTCGCCTTTGGCTTCCATCGCTTATGGGATTGCTTATCCCTTCGGCGTAATCGGCGTGATTCTTTTTGTCAAATTGCTGCCCAAATTGTTGCGTGTCGATCTGGATGCCGAAGCCAAACGCCTGGACCAGGAGCGGAAAAGCCAGTATCCTGCCATGCGGGCCGTTACGCTCCGCGTGGATCATGAAAATGTCCTGGAACATTCCCTTGCCCAGTTGCAAATCCGGAGTATGACGGGTGCCGTGGTTTCCCGCATCAAGCAGGGTGACCATATTTATATGCCCAAGCCTACGACCGTGTTGCACCAGGGCGATTTGATCCGTGTAGTCGGTACCGACCGTTCCATCGAGCAAGTTTGCCTCTTGATTGGCGATTTGGTGAATGAAGATATCCCGTTTACCAGCACGCAAGAGCTCCAGTCGTTGCTGGTAACCAATAAACAGGTGGTTGGCAAGTCGCTGAGCCATCTGAACTTGCAAGGCACCTTCGGTTGTACGGTTACGCGCATCCGCCGAAGCGGTATTGACCTGTCTCCGAATCCGAACCTGACGCTCAAACTGGGCGACAAGCTGATGGTGGCCGGCGAGAAGGAAGGCTTGAAGGAACTGGGCCCGTTCCTGGGAAATAATGAAAAGCAACTTTCCGACACCGATTTCTTTCCCATTGCTACGGGAATCGTTCTGGGTGTCCTTTTCGGGAAACTCACGCTTTCCTTCTCGGACAGCTTTAATTTTTCCCCAGGACTGACGGGCGGAATCCTGATGGTGGCGCTCATCCTGAGTGCCATAGGAAAGACGGGGCCGATCATGTGGACCATGTCCGGCTCGGCCAACCAACTGCTCCGCCAGTTCGGTTTGCTGCTGTTCCTCTCCGAAGTCGGCACCTCGGCAGGCGTCAACCTGGTTTCGACCTTCCAGGAAAGCGGGTGGACTCTCTTCCTGGTCGGCATGGCCATCACGCTGGTTCCCATGATTGTCGCCTTGGTCTTCGGCTATTGGATTTTTAAAATCAGCATCCTCGATTTGCTCGGAACCATCGCCGGCGGCATGACCAGCACGCCGGGGCTGGCCGCTGCCGACTCCATGTCCGACAGTTCGGCGCCAAGCGTAGCCTATGCGACGGTATATCCCATCGCGATGGTCTTTCTGATTCTGTTCATCCAGTTTATCGCCAATCTAATCGTCTGAGACGGTTCGTGCTGCATCTATGGAAGTCATCAAGATGAAATCTATCATTCCCCTGCTGGCCGTCTGGCTCGCCCTTGCCTGTCCCGCCTTTGCCGGCGGAGGCGGCAGCCTGCCCGACAGCCTGCTCAACGAAGACTGCATCTACAAGTACCTCTATACCGACCGCGACCTTTCGGAGCGCATCATGGCCGAGATGCGCCGCCGGAAGTCCTGCCCCGACTGGGAACTTGACTACATCGAGGGCGACCTGTACTACAACACCGGGCGCAACCGCGAGGCGCTGAAGCACTACAACGCCGCCCTGGAAAGCGCCCACGTGAAGGGCAACGACACCCTGCGCATGGAGCTGCTGCACCGCCAGATTTCCTGCTACGACGGCCTGCACGACGAGACCGGCAAGATGCGCTGCGTGGAGCGGCTCATGGAGCTGGCCAAACGCCTCGGCGACCGCCCGATGGAGAGTATCGCCCTGTTCAATCTGGGGAAGAGCCTGCACTACCAGGGCGACAAGGAGCGCGGCTACCGCTACATGGAGCAGGGGGCTGCGATGATGGCCGCCACGGACTATCGCCTGAAATACGACAACCTGCGCTACGAGTACAAGACTCTCGTGTTGTTCTACGAGCGCGACGGTCGGCACGACGACGTGCTGCGCATCCTGGATGCCTGGGAGGAAATCGTGTCCGCGTCCACCGGAAGCGAGCCTGCCATCGACGGGCTGGACCAGAGCGAGCGGAAAGACCTCTGCGCCATGCGCACGGTGGCCCTGTCCAGGCTGGGACGCAAGGCGGAGGCGGCGGAGAGCTACCGGCAATTCTGTCAGCTCGATAAAGACCTCAGCCGCAACAGCTACCTCATCATGCCCTACCTGTTCGACACGAAGCAGTACGACGAGATCTTCCGCATCAACCTGCCGCGCGAGCGCTTCCTCACCGAAGAGGGCGACACGGTGAACTACTACATGACTTCCGTGTTGAAGTTCCTTGGCTATGCCTACCGCGACGTGGGCGACTACCGGCAGTCGTCCGCCTATTTCGAGCGGCTCTCCGACTTGCGCGACAGCCTGAAATACCGCGAGCAGGAAAGTGCGGCGCAGGACTATGCCGCTCTCTACGACAGCCGGGAGAAGGATTTGCAAATCCGCGAAGAGCAGGAAGAGAACCGGATCGCGTGGGCGGTGGCGGGCGGCGTGTGCCTGCTGCTGGTCGTCGTGGGGGCTTTTGCCTGCGTCATTGTCCGCAAGAACAGGGCCATCAACCGGCGCAACCTCTCCCTGGTGGCACGTGCCAAAGAACACATGGCGAACCGGAAGGAGCTTGACCGCAAGATTGAAGAGAACTTTGCCTTGCGCGACAGGCTGGAGCAGGCTTTGGCACAACTGGAGGAGGTAAAGTCCAAAGGAATGTCGATGAAAAGGCCGGAAATTAAGGATGCGCCAGAGGACAGCAAAGGCGGATGGACGGAGGCGGACCGCATTCTTTTCGAGCGGATCGCTTTGGAAATAAAGAGCAGGCAGTTGTTCCGCAACCCGGACTTTTCGCGGACGGAACTGCTTAAAATCATCCCTGTGCCGCAGAACAAATTCGCCGGACTGTTCAAGCAGTTTGCTGGGACGACCTTTACCGCATACATCCAGAACCTGAGAATGGAATATGCCAACGAGCTTTTCATTGAGCATCCCGACTGGTCTATCGATGCGGTTATCAAAAGCTGTGGCATGTCCCGGACCGCTTTCTACACGCAGTTCTTCCTGAAATTCGGCGTAAGGCCGGATGAGTTCCGAAAGAGCGTCCGAAAAGGCCTTGGAAATACTATTTTATAAATATTTGAAAGCAAGCCGCTTACGGCCGTGCGTGAATTTTTGGGACAACAAGCGTGAATTTTTGGGACAACAAGTGCTTCGAAATCCATCGTCATAATCTTTCCAATCGTTACATTTGCAGCCATATACATTTATCTGCAAATTCTATACACCATGATGAAAGGTTACAGACATACGCTTGTCCTTCTTGCCTCCCGTTTCCGTAG
>CALVFH010000043.1 GCA_944326775.1 uncultured Parabacteroides sp. | reverse complement strand
ACCTCGCAAAGCCAGATGCACAATGTCTCCGCGGACTATACTTCGGGATTCGGACTGAATATCGGACTGGATTACACTCGTTACGACAGTCCCGCACGCCAGGATTTTACCGACCGGAGCGAAACTTTGCAACATTTTCTGGTGGATGACCGCCAACGCATCAACCGCTGGAATGTTTATGCCGGACAGACACACGTCCTGCCCCGGGACTGGAACTTTAATTACGGGATAGACTTCACTTTCGCCGACGAGCGGAGCGGGCAGACGTATTTGATGCTGGATGGGGAGCGACCGGCCTCTGATGTCGATACGCATATACGGGAATCGACTTATAATTTCTATGCCGGGACGGAAAAGGTGTTCTCCGACAAATGGTCGTTTGCGCTCTCCGTGGCGGGCGAGTATTATCGCTTGGAGGAGTATGAGAAATGGGCGATATACCCAACTTTTCAACTCACTTATCAACTGAATCCGGCGCATATCATGCAACTCGGTTTCTCTTCGGATAAGACCTATCCGAATTATTGGACGCTCCAGAATACGGTGAATTATCTGAACGGTTACACAAAGATTCTCGGCAATCCCGGACTGCGTCCATCTTCCGATTATACAGCCAATTTGACGTATATATTCCGTGGCAAATACATCGCACAGCTATCCTATAGTTATACGAAGGATTATTTTGCCCAATTGCCCTACCAGAGCCAGCAGGAGTTGTCGCTGATATATCAGTTTGTCAACTTCCGTTATCAACAGAATGTGAACATGGCGTTCATAATTCCTTTCAGCGTGAAACACGTGTGGAATGCGAATCTGACGCTGAGCGGGAATTACCGGAAAGAAAAATGCGATCCCTATCATGAAATCCGTATCGACCGCGGCCGTTTCATCGGTGCCGTTGTCCTGAACAACACGTTCCGCCTGTGTTCTCAACCGGACATTCGTTTCGAGTTGAACGGCATGTATGTTTCCTCGCCGTTACAAGGTCTGATGACGCTGACCGACGTGTGGAAAATCGATGCCGGACTGAAATGGACTTTTGCCAACCGGAAAGCCGAACTGAAATTGAGCGGAAACGATCTGTTCAATTCCTCGATGCCCGACGTATATACGGATTACCGGGGACAGAAGCTCAGGATGCGGATGCTGGAGACAACCCGCAATTTTACGCTTTCTTTTACGTATCGTTTCGGCGGTTATCAGAAAAAGCAGCAGAAGGAAGTGGATACCTCACGCTTCGGTTACTGAAAAAGCTTTTGGATGGCTCGTTATAAGCCAATAAATTTCCGTACCTTTGCCTGCCAAAATACAGATTCATAACGTATGGAGAAACATTTTAAAAGAACATTGATAACTACGGCTCTGCCGTATGCGAACGGTCCGGTACACATCGGCCATCTGGCCGGGGTTTATGTGCCTGCCGATATTTATGCCCGCTATCTGCGTTTGAAAGGCGAGGAAGTATTGATGATCGGTGGCTCGGATGAGCATGGGGTGCCTATCACGCTCCGCGCCAAAAAGGAAGGGGTTTCGCCGCAGGATATCGTAGATCATTATCATGGTATCATCAAGAAATCATTCGAGGATTTCGGGATCTCGTTCGATATTTATTCCCGCACGACTTCGGCAGTCCATCATCAGATGGCTTCGGATTTCTTCCGTACTTTGTATGATAAGGGGGAATTTATCGAGAAGACGAGTGAACAGTATTACGATGAGGAGGCCAAGCAGTTTCTGGCAGACCGTTATATTACGGGGACATGCCCGCATTGCGGAAACGAACATGCGTATGGCGACCAGTGTGAAGCGTGTGGTACTTCGCTCAGCCCGACGGAGCTTATCAATCCCAAGTCGGCTATCAGCGGAAGCAAGCCGGTGATGCGTGAAACGAAACACTGGTATTTGCCACTCGACAAGTGGGAGCCGTTCCTGCGTCATTGGATTCTCGACGAACATAAAGAATGGAAACCGAACGTATATGGGCAGTGTAAGAGCTGGCTCGACATGGGGTTGCAGCCTCGTGCCGTGAGCCGCGACCTGGATTGGGGTATTCCTGTTCCCGTCGAAGGTGCCGAGGGCAAAGTGCTTTATGTTTGGTTTGATGCACCGATCGGTTATATCTCAAATACGAAAGAACTGTTGCCCGACAGCTGGGAAAAATGGTGGAAGGACCCGGAAACCAAGATGATTCATTTCATCGGAAAGGATAATATCGTGTTCCATTGTATCGTGTTCCCGACAATGCTGAAAGCGGAAGGAACTTTCAATTTACCGGAAAATGTTCCGGCTAACGAATTCCTGAATCTGGAAGGCGACAAGATTTCTACCTCGCGCAACTGGGCTGTTTGGTTGAACGAATATCTGGAAGATTTGCCCGGAAAACAAGATGTGTTGCGCTATGTGCTGACCGCAAATGCGCCGGAAACAAAAGACAATGATTTTACGTGGAAGGATTTCCAGGCACGCAATAACAATGAGCTGGTGGCTATCTTGGGTAATTTCGTGAATCGTGCGTTGGTTTTAACTCAGAAATATTTCGACGGAAAGGTTCCGGCTTTGGGCGAATTGACGGATTATGACCGCGAGACCTTGGAGGAATTCAAGTTGGTAAAAGGAAATGTAGAACGTTTGCTTGATAATTTCCATTTCCGGGACGCTCAGAAAGAAGCGATGAATCTGGCGCGTCTGGGAAACAAATATCTGGCTGATACGGAACCTTGGAAACTGGCAAAGACCGATATGGCGCGGGTGGCTACCATTATGAACATTGCGTTGCAGATTACCGCCAACCTGGCTATTGTTTTTGAACCTTTCTTGCCATTCAGCATGAAGAAACTGTATCAGATGTTAAATGCCGAACATTTCGACTGGAGCCGTCTGGGTTCAACGGATTTGCTGGAAGCCGGCCATCAATTGGGACAGGCAGAGCTGCTGTTTGAAAAAATTGATGACAGTGTGATTGAGGCTCAGGTACAGAAACTGCTGAATACGAAAAAAGCGAATGAAGCTGCTAATTATAAAGCGAAACCGATTCGCGAGAATATTTCGTATGACGATTTTGCCAAATTGGATATCCGTGTCGGTACGATTCTGGAATGTACGAAGGTACCGAAGGCGGATAAACTGCTTCAGTTCCTGATTGACGATGGTTTGGAAAAACGGACAATTGTGTCGGGTATTGCCAAACATTATAAACCGGAAGAGCTGGTCGGAAAGCAAGTATGTTTTGTGGCCAATCTGGCACCGCGGAAGCTGAAAGGGATTGTTTCGGAAGGAATGATTCTTTCTGCAGAAAACTTTGATGGCGACTTGTCGGTAATCATGCCGCAGAAGGAAGTAAAGCCGGGAAGCGAAGTGAAATGAATGGTCAGATATTCATGGTAGATTTGCATCGCCAATATCTCCGTCTCCAGACGGAAATAGATTTGGCGATGCAGCAAGTTTTAGAGAGTACGGCATTTATCAACGGTCCACAGGTGCAGGAATTTGCCAATCGTTTTGCCGAATATTTGGGGGTGCCTTATGTGATTCCTTGCGGAAATGGGACGGATGCTTTGCAGATAGCATTGATGGCATTGGATTTGCGCCCGGGTGATGAGGTGATTGTTCCGGCATTTACATATGTGGCAGCGGCTGAAATGGTTGCTTTGTTGGGACTTATCCCGGTGTGGGTGGATGTCGAACCGGGAACTTTCAATATCAATCCGGCCTTGATTGAAGGTGCGCTTTCTTCACGGACGAAGGCTATCGTGGCAGTCCATCTTTTCGGACAGAGTTGTGATATGGAGCCGATTCTCCGGATTGCTTCTCAAAACGGCCTGTATGTGATTGAGGACAACGCTCAGTCGGTGGGTGCAGAATATACTTTTTCCGACGGGACGAAGAAAAAGACCGGGACGATGGGACATATCGGGACTACTTCATTCTTCCCTTCCAAACCGCTGGCTTGTTATGGTGATGGTGGCGCGATGATAACTTCAGATCCTTATTTGGCAGAACGCATGAGAATGATTGCTTCGCACGGGCAGCAGGTAAAATATCATCATAAGATTGTCGGTTGTAATTCGCGTTTGGATACCTTACAGGCGGCTGTTCTCAACGTGAAGCTGTCTCATTTGGCCGAGTTTGCTGAGAATCGTTGTCATGTGGCTGCCCGTTATGATGAAGCGTTGAGAGATCATCCTGCGTGGCTGATTCCCGAACGGCGTTCGTATTCCACCCACGTATATCATCAATATACCTTACGGGTAAAAAATGGACGGCGTGATGAACTGCAGACCCGGTTGAAAGCGCAGGGAGTTCCTTCAATGGTCTATTATCCGCTGCCTTTGCAAAAGCAGGAAGCTTTTTATGGTTTTGCGCGGAAAGGAAGTGCATTGCTGGAAGCAGAGCAGTTGACCCGCGAGGTCCTTTCCCTGCCGATTCATACGGAAATGACGGAGGAAGAGATTGATTACGTAATCAGACAACTGAAAGAGAATAGTTGAGATGATGGAGAAAGATATGACAGAAAACAGACAAGCACGGAAGGTTCGTTTTGCGGTTATCGGTTGCGGGCATATCGGTAAACGTCATGCCGAAATGGTCACACGCGATAAGGGGGCAGAGTTGGTTGCTCTTTGCGATATCCGTCCGAAATCGGAGTTGGGCATTGAAGCGTATGATGTCCTTTTCTTTTCTTCTTTGGATGAATTGCTCCAGGCCGGGCTTCCGATAGATGTTGTCAATATTTGTACGCCAAACGGTTTGCATGCCGAGATGGCGATCCGTTGTATGCGGGCAGGTTATCATGTGGTGATAGAAAAGCCGATGGCGCTTACGAAAGCTGATGCCGAGCAGGTGGTTTTCACTTCCTTGCGCTATAACCGGCAGGCTTTTTGTGTGATGCAAAACCGTTATTCGCCACCTTCGGTTTGGATTAAGGATTTGGTTGAGTCCGGCAAGTTGGGTAAAATCTATATGGTTCAGTTGAATTGTTTCTGGAATCGTGACGAGCGCTACTATAAACCGGGAGGTTGGCATGGTTCCCGGGAGTTGGATGGTGGTACGCTTTTTACCCAGTTCTCTCATTTTATCGACATCATGTATTGGCTTTTTGGTGATATTACGAATATCCGTTCTCGGATGGCTGATTTCAATCACCAGAATCTGACGGACTTTGAAGATTCCGGTATGGTTACTTTCGATTTTGTGGAAGGAGGAATGGGCAGTCTGAGTTTCTCTACTTCTGTGTATGATAAGAATCTGGAGAGCAGTTTGCTGATTGTAGCTGAGAATGGAAGCGTGAAGATTGGTGGACAATACATGAATGAGGTGGTTTATTGTCATATAAAGGATTACGAGATGCCTGAGTTGGCTCCAACGAATCCGGGCAACGACTATGGTCCTTACAAAGGTTCGGCCCAGAATCATAATTTTGTGATTCGCAATGTGGTGGAAGTGCTTTCGGGCGATACTCGGAAAGGAATTACAACGAATGTCCTGGAAGGGATGAAAGTGGTGGATATAATATGTAGAATGTACGAAGCGAAATCATGAAGATAGCGATAGTTGGTACGGGATATGTCGGTTTGGTCAGCGGAACCTGTTTTGCTGAAATGGGCACGGACGTGTTCTGTGTAGATGTGAACGAAGAGAAGATTGCCAATCTGAATAAAGGTATCCTGCCGATTTACGAGCCGGGTTTGGAGGAGATGGTATTGCGTAACAAGGAAGCCGGACGGTTGCATTTCGTGACGGACTTGTCTTCCTGTCTCAATGAGGTGGAAGTCGTTTTCAGTGCAGTGGGTACCCCGCCCGATGAGGATGGTAGTGCCGATTTGCGTTATGTCCTTGAGGTGGCCCGTACGGTGGGCCGCTATATGGAAAAGCATCTGCTGATTGTTACCAAGAGTACGGTCCCCGTCGGTACGGCACGGAAAGTCCGTCAGGTGATTCAGGAGGAATTGGATAAACGGCATTCCTCTTTGACATTCGATGTCGCTTCGAATCCGGAATTTTTGAAAGAAGGAGCTGCCATCAAGGATTTTATGAGTCCGGATCGTATTGTGGTGGGCGTAGAGAGCGACAGGGCCCGTGAATTGATGACTCGTCTCTACCGGCCTTTCCTGTTGAATAATTTCCGGGTTATCTTTATGGATGTGCCTTCGGCTGAAATGACCAAATATGCAGCGAATGCCATGTTGGCTACCCGAATCTCATTTATGAATGATATTGCCAATCTGTGCGAAATAGTTGGTGCCGATGTGAATATGGTTCGTAAGGGAATCGGCTCAGATATCCGGATTGGGCATCGCTTTTTGTATCCGGGATGCGGTTATGGAGGCTCTTGTTTTCCCAAGGATGTGAAAGCTCTGATAAAAACAGCCTCCAAACATGGTTATCCGATGCGCATTTTGCAAGCCGTAGAGGAGGTTAATGAATCCCAGAAATCGATTCTTTTCCGGAAACTTCAGCAACATATCGGGGATTTGCAAGGGAAACGTATTGCCATTTGGGGGTTGGCGTTTAAGCCGGAGACGGATGATATGCGGGAAGCGCCTTCTTTGGTGGTTATCCGGAAATTGCTTGAGGCGGGTTGCCAGGTCGTGGCTTTCGACCCGGAGGCGATGGATGAGGCACGCCGCCGTTTAGGAAATGAGATCGATTATGCCAAGGATATGTATGATGCCGTAGTCGATGCGGAAGCACTTTTGCTGTTGACGGAGTGGAAGGTCTTTCGCTTGCCTTCGTGGGCAGCTATTCATAAACTGATGGCTCGTCCATTGGTAATCGACGGAAGGAATATTTATGATATGGTAGAAATGCAGGAGTATGGCTTTGAATACTATTGCATAGGACGATAATCTAACGTATGCCGGCATCTTCACTCAAACAATCTGCTGCCAGTGGGCTTTTTTGGGGATTTATCAATAACGGAATGCAACAATTGCTCAATCTGTTTTTTGGTATTTTCCTGGCTCGTTTGCTGACGCCTGCCGATTATGGTATGGTGGGGATGTTGAGTGTCTTTTCGTTTATTGCCGCTTCGATACAGGAGAGTGGGTTTATCGCTGCATTGGCCAATAAAAAGACGGTGGAGCATCGCGATTTTAATGCGGTTTTCTGGTTTTCCACGTTGGTCAGTTTTTCGCTTTATTGGTTGTTGTTTTTTCTGGCTCCGTTGATTGCCTGGTTTTATCATAACCCGGAATTGGTGTCATTGGCCCGGTATTCGTTTATTGGTTTTTTTATCTCCGGCTTGGGTATTGTGCCTACCGCTTATCTGTTTCGTAATCTGCAGGTGAAGCAAAAGGCTGTGGGGACAATCCTTGCGCTTGTCTTGTCGGGAGTTACGGGCGTTCTTTTAGCTTATTATGGTTTTTCTTATTGGGGAATAGCGACGCAGAGTCTGGTTTACATTTTCGTTTTGACGGTCTATGTCTGGTGTTCCTGTCCCTGGCGGCCTACTTTCCATTTTGATTTTTCTCCCCTGAAGGACATGTTGGCTTTTGGAAGCAAATTGCTGTTTACGAATATATTCAATCATATCAACAACAACCTGTTTGCGATTATTCTCGGTCGCTTTTATTCGGAACGGGAAGTCGGTCAGTTTAATCAAGCCAACAAATGGAATTACATGGGGCATTCGTTGGTTTCGGGAATGGTCGGGAGTGTGGCCCAGCCTCTGTTTGCCAAGATTGCTGAGGATACGGAGCGGCAGTGCCGGGTGTTCCGTAAGATGTTGCGATTTACTTCATTTATTTCTTTTCCCGCTATGTTCGGCCTTTCGTTTGTCGCTCCGGAACTGATTACCATTATGATTACGGATAAATGGTTGCCCAGTGCGCATATCCTGCAATTATTGGCGGTTAGCGGGGCTTTCCTTCCGATAGTCTCTCTTTGTTCGAATCTGTTGATCAGCAAGGGAAAGTCTGATACGTATTTAGGTTGTACGGTTGCGTTGGGCGTATTGCAGCTTGTCGTGATGTTGTTGTCCTATCCTTATGGCCTGTATCGGATGGTGTTTTTGTTTGTGGGAATCAATATTTTGTGGTTGTCGGTTTGGTTTTATTTCGTTTACCGGGAAATACAGTTAGGTTTCCTGGCGGTATTGAAAGATACGTTGCCGTTTATCTTCCTTTCTGTCGTCGCGATGGGAGGGGCATACCTGGCGACAAGGAATGTGGACAATCTTTATCTCCTTCTGAGTCTGAAAATCGTGGTTGCAGCTGTTATCTATATCTTATTGATGTGGTTGAGCAAGGCGGTAACATTCCGCGAATGCCTTGACTATTTGTTGCATAAAAAGTAATTCGTAATTTTGCACCCCAAATGGTTGAATATGGCAAGAGTCGCGAAGAAAAAATATTATGTGGTCTGGAAAGGGCTGAATCCTGGGATTTATGAGAATTGGAAAGATTGCAAGGAACAGGTTGATGGGCAAGCAGATGCAAAATATAAGTCCTTCGAGACTCGGGAACTGGCCGTAGAAGCCTTCGGGAAAGGCTATGAAACTTATCTTCGCCGCGCGGCTGCCGCTCCGCGGATCCCCCAGTGGAAAGTCGAGGCTCCGGCTGGAAAGCCAATCAATGAAAGTCTTGCCGTCGATGCAGCCTGCAGCGGTAATCCGGGCGATATGGAATATCGTGGGGTCTATACCGCAACCGGGCAAGAGATTTTTCATGTCGGACCGCTTCGGGAAGGGACGAACAATGTCGGGGAATTCCTCGCTTTGGTGCATGGGTTGGCTCTGTTGAAGCAAAAACAGTGCGATTACCCGCTCTATTCCGATAGCCGCAATGCCATTTTGTGGGTGCAGAAGAAAAAATGCAAGACTTTGTTGGAACGTACGGAAGCCAATGCGCCCATATTCGATTTGATTGCGCGGGCAGAGAAATGGCTGCAGGAGAACACCTATACTACCCGGATTTTGAAATGGGAAACCTCGGAGTGGGGGGAGATTCCGGCGGATTTCGGACGGAAATGAACCGAACAGCCCCGGATTGTGTATTTAACTTAAAACAACCAGCTTAAAACAGACATATATGACAGAAACAGCGATTGCAGGTATCTCCGAAAAAGAAGTGCTCCTGTTGCGCCGCAAGCTCGACCTGTTGCTGCGGACGGGCAAGTTATTGATGGAAAGCGCTGCCGATACCAACCGCATCGAACGCAACATGAAGCGCGTCGCCGCCTTCATGGGAATCCCCGAAGAGAAGTTGCATATCGACATCCGGTGGACCATCATCATGGTGAACGTGAGCGACGAGAAACATTCTTTCTCCAAATTCCAGAAATGCGAGAACCATAAGGTCAACATGACGGTCATCTCGGAAATCAGCGACCTCTCGTGGAAAGCCATCGAGCAGGACTATTCCCTGGACCGCTTCGAGCAGGAACTCGACCGCATCTCCAGCCGCCCCGCCAACTATCCACACTGGCTAGTTGCCATCTGTGCGGGCTTTGCCTGTGGCGGATTCTGCAAATTGTTCGGCGGCGACTGGGTGGCCTTCTTCCTCGCCTCGCTCTGCGCCTACCTGGGCTTCCTGGTCCGTGCGCGTTGCATCAAATTCGGCATCAACGCCTATATGAGCATGGCGATTGCGGCGCTCATTGCCACGTGCCTGGCCTATACCTCCACGTTTGCAGGCCTTTCCGACACGCCCTACCATCCGCTCCTGGCGTGCGCCCTCTTCATCGTCCCGGGCGTGCCTTTGATCAACTTCGTGGATGACATGATCGACAACTTCCTGCTGGTCGGCATCACGCGGGCGGCGAATACCGCCATGATTCTCGGTGCCATGACCTTCGGCATCGCCTTCGCCCTCCGCTTTTTCCAGATGAACGACGTGCAGATCGACGTCAAATTCTCGGAACTGAGCATGGAGCCCCACGATTCCTACTACGTCTATGCCCTGGCGGCTGCCATCGCCGCGATGGGCTTCTCCATGATATTCAACATCCAGCGCCGCCTGCTGTGGGTGGTCGCCTTAGGGGGGATGATTGCCGTCTGCACGCGAAACTTCGTCAATTTCGAGCTGGGCTACGGTCCGGTCATCGGTTCGTTCATGGGCAGCTTCGTGGTCAGCCTGATTGCCGTGAAGGCGGTACACTGGTTTCACGTGCCCAACCACGTGCTGACTATTCCGTCGGTCATCCCGATGATCCCCGGGGTGTTGATGTACCGTTCGCTGCTTGCGTTCATCAACATGCACGGCGTGATAGGTGAAGTGACGCATGCGTTCTCCAACGGAATCAACTCGGCGCTGATTATCCTCTGTATTTCCCTCGGCGTTGCCGTGCCGAACATCTTCGCCCGCCGCTATATTGCCAAAGACCGCCGCAAGCTGCTGGAAGAAGAGCTGGAGAAACGCCGGCAAAGGGGTAAGTTCATCGAATGGTAAGGGCGAAAGCCTGCCAATAGGTATTGGCGACCCTCCGAGGGCCGTCGGAGACCTGCCAATAGGTATAGGGAGCCTTTCGAGGGTCGTCGGAGACCTGCCAATAGGTATAGGGAACCCTTTGAGGGCCGTCGGAAGCCTGCCAATAGGTATTGGCGACCTTTTGAGGACCGTCGGAGGCTTGCCAATAGCTTTAGGCGACCCGTTGAAGGCCTTCAAAACCTTGCCAAAAGCTTTAGGGAGCCCGCCGAAGCCCTTCGGAGACCTCCCAAAAGCTTTAGGGAGCTCGCCGGAGCCCTTCGGAGGCCTCCAATAGCTTTAGGGAGCTCGCCGAAGCCCTTCGGAGACCTCTCTAAAGCTTTAGGGAACTCGCCGGAGGCCTCCGGAGACCTCTCTAAAGCTATAGACGACTTTTCGGAACCTTTCGAAATTCCGTCTAAAGCTTTAGACAACCCCAAATTTTTTCGCTAAGTTTGCAACAAGTTCTTAGACAAGGAGGAAATGATGAAATTTTTATATCTGCTGATGTTCGTTTGCCTGATGGCACGTCCCGCCGAGGCGCAGGAAGATTTGCCCCGCCTGCAATTCATGTTGAACGATGCGGGAAAGCTGACGGCGGTGCCTATCCTGCGTACCGCCTACGAGTTTAAGGCGCCGAAGGTGTCCTACAAGGTCTATTCACCCTCGACCGCGCCGTTGTTTTCGCCCCTGATGGTGGGGCAGAACCTGCAGGCCGGGCAGCTGGTGGTGTCTGACCGCGTGAAACTGTGGGGCTGGGGAATCTACCCGTCGGCACACGATGACGGCAGCGTCCCGATGTACCAGATGAACCCGCTGCTGAACCACACGGGGGTGGGCGCCGGGGTGAACTTCAAGATCGGGTCGAACGCCACGCTCGGCATCGGCATCCATTACCAGCAGAACGTCTATGACTACCGCTTCGGGCCTGCGCCCATGTTCCGCCCGCTCGGCAAGGAAGGCAGCGCGGAGATTAAAGTTGGTTGGTAACTGCTGGGAATATCCTAAAGTTGTGTATCTTTGCGAGGTTTATAGGAAGATTATCTGAATATGGCATTAGATATACAAGCGATACGCCGGGATTTCCCGATCCTGAGTAAAAAAGTTTATAACAAGCCGTTAGTTTATCTGGATAACGGGGCAACCACGCAAAAACCGCGCTGCGTGGTCGATAAATTAGTCTATAACTATTATAATGAGAATGCGAATATCCACCGGGGCGTGCATTTCCTGAGCCAGGAGGCCACCGAAGCGCACGAGGAAGCCCGGCGGACGGTCCAGCAGTTCCTGAATGCCCGCTCATCGGATGAAATCGTGTTCACGCGGGGGACGACCGAGTCGATCAACCTTGTGGCGTCGTCATTTACCGACGAATGCATGTCGGCGGGCGACGAGGTGATTGTTTCCGTCATGGAACATCATTCCAACATCGTTCCTTGGCAGATCCAGGCGGCCCGCAAGGGGATTTCCCTCCGGGTGATTCCCATGAACGAGCGCGGCGAACTGGATCTGGAAGCCTACCGGCAGCTCTTCAACGAGAAGACGCGGCTGGTCTCGGTGGCTCATGTGTCTAATGTCTTGGGAACGGTCAATCCCGTGAAGGAGATTGTCCGCATCGCCCACGAACAGGGAGTCCCGGTGATGATTGACGGGGCCCAGTCCGTGCCTCATATCCCCGTGGATGTCCAGGATCTCGACGCGGAGTTCTACGTGTTCTCCGGCCATAAGATTTACGGGCCGACGGGCATCGGCGTTTTATACGGGAAAGAGGAATGGCTCGACCGCCTGCCGCCCTATCAGGGTGGGGGCGAGATGATTGCTTCCGTCTCGTTCGAAAAGACAACCTTCAACGAGCTTCCGTTCAAGTTCGAGGCGGGGACGCCGGATTTCATCGGGAGTACGGCACTGGCCGAGGCCCTGCGCTATGTCCAAGCCTTGGGCATGGCGGAGATCGAGGCCTACGAACACGAGCTGCTCCGCTACGCCGAAGCGAAACTGGAGGCCATCGAAGGGATGCGCATCTTCGGCAAGGCCCGGGAGAAGAGCGGCGTGCTCTCGTTCCTGGTCGGGAATATCCATCATTACGACATGGGGATGCTGCTCGACCATTTGGGCATTGCGGTCCGCACCGGCCATCACTGCGCCCAGCCGCTGATGCAGGCGTTGGGCATCGAAGGTACGGTACGCGCCTCATTCTCTTTCTATAACACGAAGGAAGAAGTGGATGTCCTGGCGGCGGGCATAGAGCGGGTGCGGAAAATGTTCTGAAAAATCAGGCGCGGGAAACCGGGGGGAGTTATCAACAGTTTGCCTGATTTATCAACAAAAGAAGCAATGTATAGGAGGTTTCCGGCAGAGTTCGGTTTTTAATGGTTAGCTTTGCCGTGCAGAATAAATTGGAGATTTAGTATGGGAAAAATTATCGCTTTGGCAAATCAGAAGGGGGGCGTAGGAAAAACAACTACGACAATTAATCTGGCTGCTTCGTTGGCGGCATTGGAGAAGAAAGTGTTAGTGATCGATGCCGACCCTCAGGCCAACGCTTCGTCCGGATTGGGTATCAATATCCGTGAGGTGGAGCTTTCAATTTACGAATGCCTGGTGAATGGCGATGACGCCAAAGATGCAATCACTCCGACCGAGGTTGAGGGTTTATTTATCATCCCCTCGCATATCGATCTGGTGGGAGCGGAAATTGAGATGTTGAATATGCCAAGCCGCGAGCAGATTTTGAAGCGTCTGCTGACTCCGTTGAAGGCGGACTACGATTTTATTTTGATAGACTGTTCTCCGTCGCTTGGCTTGATTACCGTCAATGCGCTGACGGCCGCCGATTCGGTGATTATTCCGGTGCAATGCGAATATTTTGCACTCGAAGGAATTAGCAAATTGTTGAATACCATCAAGATTATTAAGTCGAAGCTGAATCCGTCCCTGGAAATCGAGGGATTCTTGCTGACGATGTATGATTCGCGCCTCCGTTTGGCCAACCAGATCTACGAGGAGGTGAAACGCCCATTCCAGGATCTGGTGTTTACGACGGTCATCCAGCGGAACGTGAAGTTGAGCGAGGCTTCGAGCTATGGAAAGCCGGTGTTGCTGTACGATCCCGATTCGAAAGGTTCAATCAACTACATGCAGCTGGCGCAAGAGGTTATCGACAAGAACAAATAATAACTATAAAAGGAGAAAGAGAATAGCGTATGGCTTTAATGAAAAAATCGGCGTTGGGGCGTGGCTTGGATGCCTTGATCACGATGGACGACCTGCGGACAAGCGGTTCTTCGTCTATTTGCGAGATTGAGTTGAGCAAGATTCAGCCTAACCCCGAACAGCCGCGCTCTGCATTCGATGAGGAAAGTCTGGAGGAATTGGCCGCTTCCATCCGTTCGTTGGGAATCATCCAGCCTATTACGGTGAAAGAGACGAGCGACGGGCAGTATCTGATTATCTCCGGCGAACGCCGTTACCGGGCTTCGCAGAAAGTTGGCCTGACCCAGATTCCGGCGTACGTGAAGAAGGCGGAAGATGATAATGTGGTCGAAATGGCGCTTATCGAGAATATCCAGCGGGAAGATCTGAACGCGATAGAAATTGCTCTTGCCTATCAGAAACTGATTGATAATTACGGACTGACGCAGGAACAGCTGAGCGAACGCGTGGGCAAGAAGCGCACGACGATCGCCAATTATTTACGTCTTTTGAAGTTGCCGGCTGAAATTCAGATGGGCTTGAAAAATAAGCGTATCGACATGGGGCATGCCCGTGCCTTGATCTCCGTGGAAGATCCGGAGGTGCAGATAGCTCTTTACGAACAGATCTTGAGTGAGGGGCTGTCGGTGCGCAATGTGGAAGAACTGGTGAAGTTTGTCGCTTCCGGCGGTGAGCTGGAAAAGAAGAAGGCAGAGCCGAAGACAAATGTCCCCGGCCTTTCCGATGAGTATAAGTTGCTGCGCGAGCATTTGTCCAGTTTTTTCCAGACAAAGGTTCAGTTGAGCTGCAATAGTAAGGGAAAAGGGAAGATTACGATTCCTTTTGCTTCGGAAGAAGAATTGGAAAAATTGATCAGTTTGCTGGATAATATCAAATGAGAGCCTCGTTCCTGTTACTTCTGGCGTTATTGCTCGTTGTTGTTCCGGTTAAAGCGCAACTGGAAAAGGCGGATACAACGGTTGTGGCACCAGCCGATTCTACCGTTACGGCAGTATTGCATGCGGCCGACTCGGCGGCTACGGCGGATATGAAGAAAATCAAACCTGCTTTTAAGCCGAACCCTACCAAGGCTGTCCTTTTGGCGTTGGTTCCCGGTCTGGGGCAGATTTACAACCAGAAGTATTGGAAGTTGCCGATTGTTTACGGCGGGTTGATGGGTTGCGTTTATGCGATTACGTGGAATAATCGGAACCTGAAAGAATATACGACGGCGTATCGGGATATTATGATGGATAGCCAGAAGATAACGAACAACAACCGTCTGCCGGAAGGGGAAAGGCAGGAGATTATGGCCGCAGACCTGAGTACGAGCTGGCAGGATTTGCTTTCCGCCGGAGCTGATCCGATGGATTATGTGCAAGATTCCCAGTTCCAGGAGCGTATAAAATATAAGAAAGACAGTTTCCGGCGTTATCGGGATATGAGTATCTTGATTACGGTAGGCGTTTATGCGTTGTCGATTATTGATGCTTATGTGGACGCCCAGTTGTTTGATTTTGATATTTCGCCGGATTTGTCCATGCGGGTGGAACCGGTTGTGTCGCCTCAGACCTCTGTTTCTTCGGCCATGTATGGATTGAATTGCAGTTTGAAGTTTTAAGGAGATAACTAATTTATAGATAAGATAGAAATGGTAAAATATATTCTTTCATTGTTCCTGTGCTGTCTCTGTGGGTTGGTTGCTGCCCAGACAGAAGATATTCTGGAGGATGAGCAACGCTACTCCTCGCTGTCAACCGATTCGATAACAGAGCGAGTTGGTTTAATTCCGGAAAGTCTCGATGCGAATGTAGATAGCTTGTTGCATTCCTGGCACGTGCAGTATTTTACTCAGAAAGAAGATTTTTGCCATGATGACGAAGAGAATGTTTATTTCCCCGATTCGATTTATGCCCAACGGCTGAAGAGTTTGCCTTGCATCATTGAATTGCCCTATAACCAGGTGGTTCGCGATTGTATCGATTTATATGCCGAGCGGCGCCGCGGTTTGGTCCGCTATATGTTGGGTATGGCTGATTTTTATTTTCCTATCATAGAAAGTGTGTTGGATAAATACGGGCTTCCCCTGGAATTGAAATATCTGGCGGTGGTAGAGAGTGCGTTGAATCCGGTTGCTCTTTCCCGAGTGGGCGCCAGCGGTTTGTGGCAATTCATGTTGCCTACCGGAAAAAGCTATGGCTTGGAAATAAACAGTCTGGTGGATGAACGCCGGGATCCCTTAAAAGCCACCGAGGCGGCCTGTCTTTATTTTAAGGATATGTATGAAATTTATAAAGATTGGAGTTTGGTGTTGGCTGCCTATAATTGTGGGCCGGGGAATGTGAATAAGGCCATCCGACGTTCAGGGGGGAAAACGGGTTTTTGGGAGATCTTTTCGTATCTGCCCCGGGAGACCCGTTCTTATGTGCCGTTGTTCATTGCGGCCAATTATATCATGAACTTCTATTGCGATCATAATATTTGCCCGATTCAGACGAATCTGCCTCTGGCTACGGATACGGTGATGGTGCGTAAGATGTTGCATTTGCAGCAGGTGGCTGATGTACTGCATCTTGATATCGAGCAGTTGAGGGCGTTGAATCCGCAGTATAAACGGGATATCATTCCGGGCAATGTCCGTCCGTCGGTGTTGAAACTTCCTGCCGCTGAGACTTACGCATTTGTCAGTCATGAGGATACGGTTTATACCTATCGGGCAGAGGATTTGTTGGCCAACTGCATCGCCTTGAATACGTCTTTTTCGGGAGAAGATAAGGCTTTGGCTACCCGTGAGCGGATTACCCATACCGTAAAGGCCGGCGAGAATCTCTATACGATAGCGAATATCTATGGGGTGACGGCCCGTGATATCCGGAAGTGGAACGGACTGAAAAGCAATCGCGTGGCCAAAGGACGCCGCCTGAAACTCTATGTCGATAACGGAGGCGTGGCGTTTGCCCAAAAAAATGCAACGGAAAATACGAATACGACACAGAAACAATCCGTTAAGTTAAATGCCGACGGTTACATCTCCTATACGGTAAAATCGGGTGATTCCCTCTATACGATTTCCAAAAAATATCCGGGACTGACGGCCAAAGTGCTTCAGCAAGTCAATAATTTGACCAATGCCATGATTCGTCCGGGTCAGATCCTGAAGATTCCGGTCAGCTGATATTCTCCTTTCTGTTTTTTCGCGTTCAGTTAGGTTTTCTTCCTTTTTATGCCAAAAGGAATACAAACTCTTTTGATTTTACCCAAATTTGTATCAGAAATAAAGAACGTCAAACAAATCATTGTTGCCGCGGGCAATGAGAAGTATGGCAAGAAGATAGATTTAGGTTGTATCAAGATTAAATTTTATGAGTATGAAAAAGTTTGTATTATTTTGTGCATCATGGGCCCTTTGTGCCTTTTCGATGATAGGTTTTGCACAAGACGCCAAAGAACCGTTTTCAGCAAATATCAGGAGTCTTGGTGTCTATTTGGAACTTTTGCCTTGGCAGGTAGAAGAAGTGGCACGCATTAATGATTATTTTATTGATCAGCAGCGTGAAAGCTTTAGCCATGACAAGAGTCGTTATGCCGAGCAGATGGAAGAAGCACTCTACACGAATCTGAAACTGATGAAAGGCGCTCTGACAAAAGAGCAATACCGGAAGTATTTAACGCTGATTAATGTAACTCAGAACAATAATAAATATTTAAACAACTCTCTCTCATTGACAGATGTGTATCTGGCAGATAAGAATAAAAAGTAAGAACTGTTTTTTCGCGTCGTGAGACGCCGGGTTTAATTATGATTAAATAAGTGTTTTTTAGTCTGTCTTTTTTAAGGTGAAAGATTGATTATGAGAAAGGGAATACAGAGTCGGACTTTCCGCTCTGATATTCTCTTTCTTTGTTATATCCCCTTTTTATTGTATTTTCCATTTTACTTTTGGTATAGCATTAGTGAAAATCATATTCTTTCATGTATGAGTAAAAAGAACTTTTATTTTTCCGTTTTACAAAATCGCTTTGCTACTTTTGTAAAACGGAAAAGGAGTAAAACCCTAAGTGTAGATACTTTCCTGATCTATACTGTTCTTAAGTTTGCAAGAAACCTGGGAATAACCAGTCATGAATAAGTTAATTCAATAATAGAGTAAAATGGAAGTAATTCACAAAAATAAAGAAGGACTTGGTTTATCCATGCTCCCATTCTCACGGTTCGACCGTTTGCGTAAAACGCCCTAATGTACAAAAGGGACGTAAAACGACAGATTTCGGAAAGGGATTCTATACAACTACAAGTTTCGAACAGGCGAAGAAATGGGCAATACTCAAAAAAGATAGGGAACACAGCGAAAAGGCAGTTGTCTCAGTTTATGAAGTTCCTGACAATATTCTTGATAGAGGACTTTTGGTCTTCCGGTTTACAGGGGCAACCAAGGAATGGCTGGAGTTTGTCGTAAATAACCGGAGAGGACGAAATACCGAGGTTGACGTTCATAGAAGATCAAACAGTAGGATAAGGTAAAAAATCAGATATATGATATTTGAGTATTCCCCTTTTTTCATCCCCTCTCTCATATTTTTTCACTTTTCTTTTGCATTTCCAATTTTGATGCCTAACTTTGCCACAATTCCAATCGGAATCAGCGGATTCTATTTATTGGAAGGACATACATAGTAAAGCATTTACGATATTATTCTTACAACTAAAAATCGCCAAATTTTTTACACAGTCAGAATAATAGACAATAAATGCTTGCACTCGTGCTGTACACTTTTTTCATGAGGAGAAAGTATATCTATCAGCATAGAGTGCGGGCTGTTGTTTTATTATCGACTGTGTAGGTGTTTGGCGATACCTTAGTTGTAGATAATTAGCAACTTGCCCGCACTTTTTTTATATCCATACTTGTAATGCTGGTTTAGTTGGTCGTAAATGCCAACAACGGAAACATTTACTAACAACTAAATTATAAGCATTATGAGATTACGTATTTTTACTTTTTTAGTGATGTTCTTGGCAACGATGTCAGGAGCGGTTTGGGGCGAGATGAAAGCATCTGCAAGTATGAACCCTTATCCAGTGCCAAGTGACAAAGAATGGTATGAAAAGGACGCTGGAGGGCAAACTGTCACTGCAATGTTGGATAGTAATGGGAAGATTATTGGCAATCAGGATGGATGGAAATCTTATAATCTTTATGATTTTGATTTAAATTCTTCCGATTATGATTTCGCACAAACAAATAATATTTGGCCTGATGATTCAAATGTTAGCATAGTTGTAGGAGGATTGTTTGGTGATAATAATATCGCAATAGCTGGAACTCCTTCTTCTACAGTTATTAAAAGTGGCCTTAAAGTACATGTTGAAAAATATAAGCATAGTAATAAATACCCATACAACAAGTATAAAGTAGGCGACTATTACGTACTGATTAAGTTTGAACAGACGGTAACAGATATCACAGAAGATTCTGACTTCAAGGTAGAATGGAGTGCAACTGGTGGTGGTTCATCAACATATAATGGAGAGGAAGTATCATTAGATGATTTAAAAGAAAACCTATCTGTTACATATAATAATGCTTCTTTCTCAAGCTACACTTTAAGCGTTCAAGAAGACAAAACGATTAAAGATGCAGGTGATTATACGATTGTTATTACTCCAACAACTGAATCGGGTTTGATAGGATACAAAACTATCCAATATTCTGTAAGTCCAGCAGAGTTGACGGTAAAGATCAATGACAAGACGATTACGTTACCGGGAGAGACTGCAATAAATACAACTCCTACTTTAGGCGAAACCGAAACCTTATCGCTTGGAGAAGGTAGTACTATTTACACCGGTGATGAGGTAACATTTACTGGTGCAATTACAACTGCTGAAAATGTAGATCTTACAAAGCCGGGTGAATACAAAGAGGGTTTGATTAACGACCAAATAACCAGCAACAATAAGAACTACAAGGTAACAAATGTAACACCGGGAACGCTGACTGTAGAATACAACATCACAGACCAAAATTACAACGATGCATTCACCGTTACAGTTGAAGGCGAAGGTGACGGCACTTATACTTATGGCAATAAAGAGCACGGCGCAACAGTTTCAAGTAAAATAGAAGGTGTAGCTGATTGCCTTGAAGTCTGGTACAAAGAAGCAAATGGCGAGGTAACACAAAATAAGCCTAAACATGTAGGGGAATATACGGTTGTAATCAAGAAGAAAGCGAATTGTCCGTATATCGATATTCCTGAAAATGGTATTACAACTAATACAAAGATCGTCATCAATCCAATTGAAATCAGCATCACAGGAAGTCTAACGGTAGAACAGAACTCTACATTAGAGGAATCTTACGACGCAGATGAACTAAATTTGGAAGCTACAGAAACTGGCATTGAAGGGCTAACACTGAAATTCGAAGGAAGTGCAACGCCTAATGATCAAGCTGTAACTAATGTAGCCAATGAAGAGGGCATAGAGAATGCCTTTAATGTTCAAACAGCAGAAGGCTGGACTATCAACATCACGGAAGATAAACAATATTTCCTCAATGGAGATATCACAATCAAAGATATCAACATTAAGTTGATTGTAACACCTGAATCAAAAGATTGGACAGATGCATCTATTGATGCTTCCGTTACTATTTATGTAAACGAAAACGGAGATGTTGTTGGAATTTTCGCTGGTGGAAGCCCTGATGTCACAACAAATACTGTAACAATCTCTGCAGATTATGTATTAGGTAATGACTGGTCTTTCGCAGAAACAGATGGAGAACCAACCTTATCACCTGACGAGGAAAACGGTTTAACTTGGGCAGTAAATGAAAACGGTGATTTAACTATCAGCGGAAAAGGATCTACTGTTACAGAAGAGACTGTAGTCAAAGTAAAAGTCGTAAAAGGTGAGGAAAGTGAAGGTTACATGACTGTTACTTTCGAAAAGGTTACAGAGGTTAAAGACGGTGACATCACCAAAGGTGGCGAAGGTGATCTTAGCGATGGCGAATTGCTTTATGGTGAAGGCAAACATGTAATCTATGATGGTAACGAACATGGATTAGATGCATTGGAGGTAAATGGAAAGACTTTCATCAAAGATGAAGATTACGATGTTTATTATAATTATAATGAAACTCCTATTGATGCCGGAACATATACTGCATATGTTACATTCAAAGAATCAAAAGGGTATTATGGTTATCATGAATTGCCAATTAGAATCGATCAGCGTCCGCTGACACTGACATTCGTATTTGAGAATGTAATAGAAGAAGGTGAACCTCTTTACTATACAACTATAGAGGATGACAATTTAGTTGCGGGCGAACAAATCACTGATAACAATATTGATGTAACATTTGAGACAGGTGAACCAGATGCGAATGGTCATTGCGATGTTTACATTGAGAATATTGCTTTCCATGCAGATGGCAGCTTCAATCCTGATAATTACGATATCTACGTTCAAGCTGGAAATGCACGAATTCACTTAACTCATGCAGAAGGTAGTGATACATACACTCCAGCAGAAGATGAAGGCAATAGCGACTTCAGCGATCCTGTTGGCGATATTGAAGTAGTTGACCAGTCTGGTCAGAGCAGTAGCGGCATAACCTACAAGAGATATGAATTGAAGTTGGCAAACAAAGATTTCTATCCTGTAAATTGCAGAGAAGACTATGCTGCAGAAGGTATTGAACTCCTCTCTCGCCATGATAAGAAAACTACTTGGGAAGGTGGTAGCTTCACCGTATATTACAAGCACGATGGCATAGAAAACGACGGTGGTTACCGCGTCTTTATCCGTCGCGGCGATTATGGCGACAAGTGGGAAGAAATAGAACAGGATATTACTGGTTACTACCAGATTCGCAATGT
>CALVFH010000042.1 GCA_944326775.1 uncultured Parabacteroides sp. | reverse complement strand
GAAATATTCAGTAAGACTTCTTTCTCTGTCCCTATATTATCTAATGTATAAGGAATCG
The DNA here is from genome assembly GCA_944326775.1 of uncultured Parabacteroides sp. GTDB lineage: Bacteria > Bacteroidota > Bacteroidia > Bacteroidales > Tannerellaceae > Parabacteroides. Next base: position 21,667 of record CALVFH010000042.1, on the reverse strand, counting down.
TTTGCTGGACGGTTTGCTGAGGCTGTACCTTCAGGTCGTTGATGATACCATGTTGCATGATTTCACCATCGGCAAGCAAAGACCATTCAGCATAGTAATTGCTCAAATCTTTGAAGAAGTTTTCATTGTAGATGCTTACGATGCCTTTTTGCATATCTACCGGTTTTGTCCAAATGGACTGATGGCAGTATTGTACTTCATAGGCATGTGGGTTGAATTTGCGATCCGGACTAATCAAACCGTTGTTCACAAAGTTGTTGTCGGAGGCATCATAGCGATTGAAATCTCCACCGTAACCATAGATACTGATGCCATTCTTGTCTTTCCAGTGCAAAGACTGGTCAACGAAGTCCCAAATGAAACCTCCCTGATAGTTCGGGTATTTGCGAATCAGGTCCCAATATTCCTTGAATCCTCCTTCCGAGTTGCCCATGGCATGAGCATATTCACATTGGATAAGCGGTTTGTCGTTATGCGTCTGGCAATATTGTTCGCAACGGTCATAAGGCAAATACATCGGGCAATAGACATCGGTGTATTCGTTGCCATGAGCTTGCTCAAACTGAACCGGACGAGATTTGTCTTCATTCTTGATCCATTTATAGCATGCTTCGAAGTTTGGTCCGAAACCCGCTTCGTTACCTAAAGACCAGAAGATGATAGACGGATGGTTGAAGCCGCGCTGTACGTTGCGTTGGTTGCGTTCCAAGTGGGCTTTTGCGTACAATGGATTCTTTGCCAAGGTCTTTTCGTCATATCCCATTCCGTGGGATTCAATGTTGGCTTCCGCAACCATATATAAGCCATACTGGTCGCATAAGTCATACCAATAATTGTTGTCCGGATAGTGGCACGTGCGGACGGCATTGATGTTCAGCTCCTTCATCCGTTTGATGTCTTGTATCATCCGTTCTTTGGAAACGAAATAGCCTTTGTCCGGGTCCATTTCGTGCCGGTTGGCTCCTTTGAAGAGGACAGCTTGCCCATTGACCAGAATCTGTCCGTTCTTCATTTCAATCTTACGGAAACCTACCTTGATGGGGATGATTTCGGCCGCGTCACCTTCTCCCATCTGTGCATAGAGGGTGTAGAGGTACGGTGTTTCAGCCGTCCATTTATGCGGATTGCTAACCGGAATCGTGACTGCCTCTCCGCGCGAGGTGGCTGAGGCTACTTCCTTGCCCTCGGCATCGACAAGTTTGAGGTTGACTTGTCCTTTCCCGTTTAGTTTCAGGTCGATATTCAACGTACCGTCTTTATACTGGCTGTCCAGGTCCGGAGTGATGCGGATGTCTTCAATCCGGTTCTTCTCGCGGGCATACAGATAGCAATCTCGGGCTACACCACAAAGGCGCAGGAAGTCCTGGTCTTCCAGATAAGTGCCGTCGCACCAACGGAAGACTTGGAACGCAATCAGGTTCTTCCCCGGGCGCAAGTATTTGGTAAGATCAAATTCCGCCTCGAGTTTGCTGTCTTCACTATAGCCGACAAACTGCCCGTTTACCCAAAGGTACATGTTGGAGGTAACCGAACCGAAGTGGGCCATTATCTTTTTCCCTTTCCAATCGGCTGGAATCGTGATTTCCCTGCGGTAAGAACCTACGTGGTTGTTGGTCGTCGGGACCTGGGGCGGATTGTTCTGGAATTGTTCCCGCCAGGCATATCCGACATTGACGTAGATAGGATCTCCATACCCGTTTAATTCCCAAATACCAGGAACTTGAAGGTCGTCCCATCCCTTGTCGTTGAAGTTTGTTTTGAAAAAGTCGGTTGGACGCTGGTCGGCATGTTCTACCCAATTAAATTTCCAGGTACCGTTTAACGTCATGTAATTCTCGGAATTCTCCCGATTACCTTGTTGTGCATCTTCCATACTTTCGTAAGCAAAGTAACTGGTATGCATCGGTGCCCGGTTGATTTCATTGACATTCGGGTCTAACCACTCGTTGTGTTGGGCGAAGGCCGTAAAACTTGTTAGTGCCAGCGCGCAAGTAAGAACTCTTTGTATCATGGCAAGATTTTTTAAGAATATTATATTGAAAGCAAAGGTAACAAGAATGCTTGATAAAAGTACTATCTCCAAGAGAAAACTTTTAGCGTAGCCGGGTTTCTTGCAGGATTGGTTCGCGTGAATGTCCGGCAGGTTTTCGTGGTACTCCGCCACACGGTCGCGTGGCACACTCCCACTCGCTCGCGTGGCACACCTCCACGCGGTCGTGTGGCGAACCTCCACGCGACCGTATGGCACATCGCCACGCGACCGAGTGGCAGACCACCACGAAAACTTCCAGTCAACTGATAGACGGACCGTCTGGTTTATCCTGTGAGGTACTTACTTGAAGTTCAATAGGATATTCAAATGAACGGGCAGTCTTGACTAAAATAGAGCCGGGACTGTACTGCGTTGTCACCCTCACCCAGTATTTCCCGTCAGGCAGGTTGGGTATGGGCGCGATCAGCTGCGAGGGCTTGTTGACGGCCAGGAACCGCGCCTTTACTGGTTCGCCGCCGGAGACGGGGACGAAGTAAACGCCGTTTTCCTCGCTGGTGCCTGCGATCTTGAGGTTCGAGCCGCTGATAATCGCAACCCCGTTCACGCTCAGCTGCGTGTTGAGGCTCTTTGTCTCCGCGTCTTCCACGCTGTTGATGACCGGGCCCACCGTCGCCGGGCCGTTGACCTGCACCACCACCTGGTTCTCCAGGATGCCGCGGAGGGTTTTGCCCATCTTGTAGTTCACGGTGAGCGAATGCTCTTTCGGGTCGAACTGGGCGGTCGCCCCGTCGAAAGCGCCCAAGATGGAGATGAGATACTCGCCCATGCCGTCGATCACACTCTTACCCTCGGCGACGGCTTCGGCTTTGAGCTGGTCGCACACGTCGAGGATGTTCACGATGGTTTCCAGCCGGAACTCCGAGCGTTCGTTCACGAAGCGGGCAGCGATTTCCTTGTTGTAGAGGGAGCCCGTGATGCGCGGCTTGGCCATGTAATCGCCCTCGCGCTTGGTCAGCGGATTGTCGTACAAGTCCGCGTTCAGGATAATCTTTTCTTCCTGTGCCATAGTTGTTTGTGATTTAGAGTTAATAATGGATATGCCTGTGGATTGCCCGCTTCAACTCTCTGATGAGCCTTCATCTGCACGGGCCAAGCCGAGGGAGCGTTTGTGTAGCCCTCCCCGAGGGCAAAGATAAAGATTATTTTAAACTGGCCTCATTCCTGTAAAAAGAAAAGGGGCCATCCCGAAATCGTTTCGGGACAGCCCCTGTCTTTTACGCTGGCTACCGCTTGTTATCTTTTTCCCAGCTTGCTGTCAAGAATACCGATGTGGCATTCGCCGTAGCGTTTGAGCTGTTCGAGGATTGACTTGGCGGTAGATTCTTCTTCTACCTGTTCGCGGACATATTTGTACAAGAAATCTTTGGCTGCATGGTCTTTCTCTTCTTCAGCGATATTGACCATCTTGTCGATCAGCTCGGAAACGTAAGTCTCATGTTTGTAAACATGTTCAAACACTTCTGTCGGGTTGCCCCAGGCTGTCGGAACTACATTTACCTGACCGATTGCAATGTCGCCACCGCGGTCGATGCAGAAGTTGATCATGTCGTGAGCATGTTCCAGTTCTTCAGCTGACTGCTTTTCCATCCAGTGAGCAAAGCCGTCCAAACCTTCTTTTTTGAAGTAAACAGCCATTGCCAGATATAAATTAGAAGACCACATTTCTGCATTCACCTGTGCGTTGAATGCTTCCGTTAATTTTTCGCTTAATAACATAATGCTCTTGTTTTAAAAGGTTACTAATTTTATCAGACTCCTTGCAAATATCAGACCAATGTCACGAAAACGGGGAGTTAATTTCGATAATCCGACAATTCGTCAGCCTGGAACTTGCGGATGAAGTTGAAATGCTTCTCGATTTCCGACTCTGCGTAGTTGACGTAGATTCTGGCGGACTTGGCAAACAGTTCCGGCGCCCGGGTGGCATCCTGAATCAACAGGTGGCTCATGACGTTTACGGCGGCCATCTCCATCAGACGGCGTGCGACGAAATCGTGCAACTCCTGATTCTGAGCCTCTTTGACCATGTTCGTGCAAGCCTCGAATTTGCTGGTCATCTCTTTTACGCGATTGAGCAGCCCTTCGAATTCCGGAGCGCAAGGGATGGCTTCGTATTCGTGAAGCGTCGCTGCATACGAGCCGTTCGTGACGTAGCGGATGGCTGCAACTGTCTGTAATTGAGTTGTCCCTTCGTAAATGCTGGTGATACGCGCATCCCGGTAGATTCGCTGGCAAGCATATTCCATCATGAAGCCCGAACCGCCGTGTACCTGGATGCAATCGTAGGCATTCTGGTTGGCATATTCCGAGTTCATACCCTTTGCCAGCGGCGTGAAGCTGTCTGCTAATTTGGCATACTTCTTCTGCTCTTTGCGTTCCTCCGGTGTCAGTTTGCGTTCGCGGGAGATGTCGTCCAGCGCCTTGTAGATATCCACGTAGCGGGCAGTCTGGTAGAGCAGGGCGCGTCCGGCATCGAGTTTCGCCTTGATGGATGCCAACATGTCATATACTGCCGGGAATTCGATGATAGCCTTGCCAAACTGTTTGCGCTCTTTCGCGTAGGCCAGGGCTTCGTTGTAGGCAGCCTGGCTCAAGCCGACCGACTGGGCAGCGATGCCGAGGCGGGCTCCATTCATCAGTGCCATGACATATTTGATCAGTCCCAACTTGCGTTCGCCGCAAAGTTCAGCTTTCGCATTCTTATAGACCAGCTCGCAGGTCGGGGAACCGTGGATACCCAGTTTGTTTTCGATGCGGCGGACGTTCACGCCTCCGTCCCGTTTGTCATAAATAAACATCGAAAGTCCGCGTCCGTCGCGAGTGCCTTCTTCCGAGCGGGCCAGGACCAGATGCAAATCCGCATCTCCGTTGGTGATGAATCGTTTGACACCATTCAGCCGCCAGCAGTTGTTCGCTTCGTCGAAGGTAGCTTTCAGCATGACGCTCTGCAAGTCCGAGCCCGCGTCGGGTTCGGTCAAGTCCATCGACATGGTTTCTCCGGCGCAGATACGCGGGATGAAACGGCTGTGCTGGTCTTCGTTGCCGAATTCATATAAAGTCTCGATGCAATCCTGCAGCGACCAGATGTTTCCGAAGCCGGCATCGGCGGCAGCCACGATTTCGGCGCACATCGTGTAGGGCGTAATCGGGAAATTGAGTCCTCCGAAGCGGCGGGGCATCGTCATGCCGTTCAACCCAGCTTTGACCATGGCGTCGAGGTTCTGCTTGGTTCCGGAAGCATATTCCACCCGTCCGTTGGCGCAATGCGGGCCTTCTTCATCGACACCTTCCGCATTGGCAGCAATCACGTCGGCCGTAATCTCGCCGGTTATTTCCAGTACTTTGTCGTACGAGTCTAAGGCGTCCTGGTAATCCTGGGGCGCATAATCGAACTCATCTTTATCTCTGTAGTCGCGTTCTTTCAACTGACAGATTCGTTCCATCAGCGGGTTGTTGAGATGGAAACGAAGTTCGGGAATGTCACTATAATAGTTTGCCATGATTATTTGCTGTTCTTTTTGTAATACTTAATCATTTTCGGAATCACTTCTTCGACGGTGCCGTTGATGACATAGTCGGCAATCGTGTTGATGGGAGCATTCGGGTCATTGTTGATGGAAATGATGATTCCCGCATCCTGCATGCCGGCGATGTGCTGGATTTGTCCGGAGATACCGCAAGCGATGTAGAGTTTCGGACGCACGGTAACTCCCGTCTGGCCTATCTGGCGGTCGTGTTCGCAGAATCCGGCATCCACGGCGGCACGGCTTGCGCCCACTTCCCCGTGGAGTTCCTTGGCCAGCTCATAAAGCATGTCGAAATTCTCTTTGGAACCCATGCCGTAGCCTCCGGTAATCACGATAGGCGCCCCTTTCAGGTTGTGCTTGGCCTTCTCGACGTGGCGGTCGATGACTTTGACGATATAATCCGTGTCGTTCACGTATTTTGACACGTCGTGACGGATGATTTCACCCTGGTAGTTCTCGTCCAGGACCTCTTTTTTCATCACGCCTTCGCGGACGGTGGCCATTTGCGGGCGATGTTCCGGGTTGATAATCGTTGCCACGATATTTCCGCCGAAAGCCGGACGGATCTGATAGAGCAAGTTCTCGTAAGTCTTTCCGGCGCGTTTGTCTTCGTGCGGGCCGATTTCCAAAGCCGTGCAATCGGCCGTCAATCCGCTTGTCAGGGCCGAAGAGACGCGCGGTCCGAGGTCGCGTCCGATTACGGTTGCCCCCATCAGGCAAACCTGCGGCTTCTCTTCCTTGAAAAGGTTGATCAGGATCGACGCGTGCGGCAGGGAAGTATAGGGGAACAACCCCGGCGCGTCGAAAATGTGTACCTTGTCAACCCCGTAGGGCATGACTTGCTTTTCCACTCCCTCCAGATTGCTTCCGGCCAGGATAGCTTCCAGTTGGCATCCCAATTGATTGGCCAGCTTCCGTCCTTTGGTAAGCAATTCCAAACTTACATCGGCCACTGTGGTGCCTTCCAGTTCACAATATACATATACGTTGTTCATAAATTGTCGTTTTTTAGTTGCGTGTATAAGTATTTACCCAATCGTATGGTTGGCCAGCAGTTCCACCATCAGGTTTTCGATGTCGGCGTCCGAGCCCGTCAGCGTTTTGCTTTCCTTGGCCTGGAAAACGATGTTCTGGATGGCCTTGACTTTCGTCGGCGAACCGGCGAGGCCGCATTGGCTCAAGTCGCCGTTGACATCCGTCACGCTCCATTCCTGGATATTCAGGTAGGGGCGTTGCTCGTAAAGTCCGGCGTGCGGCAGCTCGGCCGGGCGTTCCTGTTTGCCCAGAGCATATTTGTATTTCATCACCAGCTTGGCGTTGCGCGGGCGGCAAGGAGCTGCGGACCCGTTGACCGTAATGACCAGCGGCAGCGGAGCTTCCACCGTCTCCACACCGCCGTCGATATGGCGTTTCACGGTGATTTTCCGTCCCGTTTCATCGACGTTGAGGATTTCTTCGGCGTAAGTTACTTGCGGCAAGCCCAGTTTTTCAGCCACCTGCGGGCCCACCTGAGCCGTATCGCCGTCGATAGCCTGTCGGCCGCCGAGGATGATGTCGTAATCTCCTATTTTGCGGATGGCCGTCGCCAGTGCATAGGAGGTCGCCAGCGTGTCGGCACCGGCGAAGGCGCGGTCGGTCAGCAAATATCCGTTGTCGGCACCCCGGTAGAGGCCTTCGCGGATGATTTCTGCGGCGCGGCCGGGTCCCATGGTCAGCAACGTAACCGTCGATCCGGGGTGAGCATCTTTCAGGCGCAGCGCCTGTTCCAAAGCGTTCAAGTCTTCCGGGTTGAAGATGGCCGGAAGGGCCGAGCGGTTCACCGTTCCTTCTGCCGTCATCGCATCCTTTCCCACATTGCGCGTATCCGGGACTTGTTTTGCTAAAACAATAATTTTCAAACTCATTTTTTATATGTATTATTAGATTTATGTATTTCCAATGCTGCAAAAATAGTGAAACATTCTCAGATAGAAGGAATATTTGCCTACTTTTCGGTTGAGGGGAAGCCCGGGGACGCCGTCCCTGACTCAAAATCGAAACACTTCTTTACAGATACGGCGTATCTGGCGCGAAAATAAAATAAAAGTTAATAGATACGGCGTCTCTAAGACGAAAATAAAATAAAAGTTAATAGATACGCCGTATCTAGTCACTTTTCAACTGAAAAGTAGTTAGAGACGCCGTATCTGGCCACTTTTCAACTGAAAAGTAAGTAGAGATGCCGTCTCCGGGAACTTTTCAAGTGAAAAGTAAGTAGGGACGGCGTCCCTGGGAACTTTTCAAGTGAAGGGAACGTCTTTCCGGCCGTAAATCATTCCTCTCCGGCCAGGCGGATGCCGTCCGGCTCGAGGATGATGCGGTGCTGCTTGTAGAGCGTGCCGATGGTTTGCTTGAAGGCCTTTTTGCTGCAGCGGAACAGGGCGTAAATCTGGTCGGGGTCGCTTTTGTCGTGTACCGGAAGGAAGCCGTGGTTCGTTTCGAGGGCTTGCAGGACGAGCGGGGCGAGGCTATCGACTTTCTGGTAGCCAAGCGGGGTGAGGCTGACGTCTATCTTGTCGTCGTCGCGTATTTCCTTGACGAATCCTTTCAGGTGCTCGCCTTTTTCCAGGCGCTGGAATGTCTCGTTGCGGTAAATCATGCCCCAGTGGGCATTGTTGACGATGACGCGGTAGCCGATTTCGGTCTCGTCGGCTACAAGCAGGCCGACTTCTTCGTTCTGACGGTAGCGGGGAGGGATATTTCCCAGGAATTTTTCGATGCGCGCCGAAGCGACGATGCGCCCCGTGACGTGGTCGAGGTGGACATAGACCAGATACCACCGCCCCTCGTGCATTTTCAGTTTCTGTTCGCGGTAAGGGACGAGCAGGTCTTTCATCAGGCCCCAGTCGAGGAAGGCGCCGGTGTGGTTGACCGATTTCACTTTCATAAACTGGAATTCCCCGACGGTGGCCTTCGGGCGGAGGGTTGTGGCGATGAGCCTTCCCTCGTTGTCGTGATAAATGAAGACTTCCAGCTCGTCGCCGGGCTGCAAACCGGCCGGGACATAGCGCAAAGGCAGGAGGATTTCCTTTCCGTCGCCTCCGTCGAGGTAAGCCCCGAAGTCGAGCATCTTGATAACTTTCAGCGTGTTGTAATTACCTATCTTTAGCATGCTTTGAAATTTTTGCAAAGGTAGAGAGAAAAACTGAAACGGCGAAAATGCGTTTATTTTTTGTTCCGTGCAGCAATATGCCCGGAAATGCATCGTTAGAATTGTAGGATATAAGATGGTTTGTTTCGCTCAAATCTTAAAAAAACATTATATTTGCAGTCCATTTCAAATAGATACGAAGAAATTAGAAAGTTATGAGTTATAAGTGGTTATTTTTAGTGCTGTTTACGGTGGTGATGGGGGCGTGCTCCGTGCCCAAGGATGTGGCCTATCTGCAAGGCCTGGAATCGCTGACTGCCGAGCAAAAGGCGATGATGAATCAGAATTATGAATCGCGTATTTGTCCGGACGACCAGTTGTCGATAACGGTAACGGCATCCGACCCGACTGTAACAACGCCGTTCAACCCTCCGGTCTATTCTTATGCAGCTTCGGGCGAACAGCCGGTGACGGCTTCTCCGTCTATGTTTACTTATCTGGTGGATGCCGACGGGTATATCAATTTCCCGGTGCTGGGCCGCCTGAAGGTGGCAGGTCTCTCGAAGCAGGAACTTTCGGAGATGATGCAGGAGAAGCTGAAAGCCTATATCGACGAACCGCTTGTAAATATCCAGATAACCAATTTCCGCATAACCGTCTTGGGAGAAGTGAACCGCCCGACCATCTTCACGGTGAAGAGCGACCGGATTTCCATCCTCGACGCGCTGGGCTATGCGGGCGATGTCACGATAAACGCCAACCGCAAGAAGGTGCTGCTGGTGCGCGATAAGGACGGCGTCAAGGAGTTCGCGCATTTGGATTTGACGAAAGCCGACCTGTTGTCGTCTCCTTATTTCTATTTGCAGCAGAATGATGTGATTTACGTGGAGCCTAACGATGCCAAGAAACGCAATTCGCGCTATAGCCAGGCTCAGTCCTTCAATGTTTCGCTGTTCTCGGCCGCGTTGAGTGCGATTTCAATTATCACGTCAATGGTTATTACAATCGTTAATTTAAAGAAGAACTAATCGGGTAGGTATGGAGGCAAAAAAGAAAGACGAAGAAGTAATCGGTCTGAAACATATTATTGTGTATTATCTGATGCACTGGAAGCTGTTCTTGTATGTCGGCTTGTTCTCAATTATTCCGGCAGTGCTTTATCTGGTCTATTATCCGAAAACCTATGAGATTCTGGCCAAGATGAAAATCCAGGACGATACGGAGCTGGGTTCGGGCAATGCTACTTTGGGCGACGCGGCCGGACTGATGAAGTCTTTCGGATTGAATACGTCCGGCGGACCGGGTGTCAATATCGACGACGAACAGGCGATCCTCACTTCTCATGATTTGCTGACGAGAGTCGTTTCCCGTTTGGGACTGTATGCCCAATATGTGAAACCTTATACGTGGGGATATGAGCTGTATGAAAATACTCCTTTTTCAATTGCCCCGGATGCGCAGACATTGCAAAATCAAGACCGTTCGGTGGAATTTGTCGTGGAAGCGGATAAAAAAGGAACTATAAAAGTGAAGGCCGAAGCCTCCGACGAGAAGTTTTCGTTTGAATATTCGTCGTTGCCTGCCACGGTGGAAGTGGGGACAGACCGGTTTGTGCTGAATTATGGCCCGGCTTACCAGCAAGGCGAGAAAAACAAACTGTATATCACGGTACAGCCTGCGGGCTGGGTGGCCGATGACTTGGCCAAGGAGTTGATGCTGGATACTTATTCCGATAATTCCAATGTGATTGAGTTTACCTATGAGGATTATGAACGCCAGAGGGGAAAGGATCTTTTGAATACGCTCATCGCCGAATATAATATCCAGGCGGATTCCATCAAGGATGAATATGCATCGAGGAGCGTTTCGTTCCTGGAAGAACGTATTAATAAGGTAGTGGAAGATTTGTCGAGGACGGAGCGCCTGATTGAAGATTATAAGATTCAGAATGGCATGACGGATTTGGAGTATGATGTCCAGTTCTATGTCGAACAGATGAAGGATTTGCAAAGCCGCATCATCGAATGGAAGATCCAGATCCAATCCGTTCAATTCATGGAAGATTTCGTAAATGATCCGGCCAATAAATACAATCTGGTTCCTGTCTTGATGAATGTTCAGGAAGGCGAAAAGGGCGGATCGATTACAACCTACAACGAAGCGTTAATTGAAAGGCAGCGGATGCTTCGGAATTCAAAGGAAGACAACCCGCTTTTGGTAACGATGGACCAGCAATTGGATAAGATGCGCGAAAGTGTCCGCCTGACTATTCAGAATGCAAAGTCAACCTTGGATATAGGTTTGGCCGATTTGAAAAAGAAAGAAAGTGAGTTGCTGAGTAAAATGGGCAGTGTGCCGACACAGGAACGCACCTATATGGATTACAAACGGCAGCAGGAAATCCATCAGGGAGTCTATCTTGTCCTTTTGCAGAAGCGCGAAGAAGAGATGCTGAGGATAGGAAAGGACATGACACGAGGGCTGGTGATTGATGCCGCTTATTCCAAGAGTTTGCCTTTTGCTCCCCGCAAATTATATGCGGCAATCGCCATGGTTTTGTTTACCATTATCGTTCCGGTTGGTTATTTGTTCGCGAAAGAGCAGTTGCTTTCGTTGTGGGATGCTTATTTAAAGGCAAAAAATAAGGATTGTCAGGAATAAACATAACGGATATGGATACGGATATCTATGTATGCTCAAAACCGTTACAGTATTTTAATATCCGGAATATCGGCTGGAATCCCGGTGAGGCTCGTCGTGTATTGGCCTTGTTAGGCTTTTTTGTGAATGCTTCGGATTTCTACGATAAGGTAAAAGCGCTCGATACGACATGGGATGAGGTTCTTTATTTCGAAACTCAATACGCATTTGATTGTTATCTTTTCACCCATCCGGCGCGGAAGCTTTTTGTAGAGGTCGATAAGTCGTTTGTTTACGGCATCTTCAGCAAGCTTCGCCGTTTCCGTGAGATGTATGTATTCGAGGAAGGTTTCGGCAGTTATCGGCGGGATCGTTTTGATGATGCACGAGGGTTGAAACGTCTGATCAATCGGTTGACGGGAGTTGGCAAGCATGTAGGTTTCTCTACCTTCCTTACCGGGCAGTATTTATATTTGCCGGATCTTTATCGTCGGCAATTCCCCGGGTATTCGAAAGCTTTGTTTCGTTTCGAAAAACCATTTCTTTCTCATTTACAAGATGAATTGCCTTATTTCCTGAAGCTTTCAGGGGGGTGCGAAGAGTTCCTTTCCATCAAGAACAAACGTATAGCCATCTATCTGACCAGCCATTTGGTTAACGAACAGATTCTCCAGCAAATGAAAAAGGAGCAGGGCGAATTTGATTTGGTTTATGTAAAGCCACATCCTCATATCCGTGATTTGCGTATTTTTGAACCTTACGGCTTATCAATCATTCGTTCTAATATCATGTTGGAGTTTCTTTTGGTCCTTTTATTGGCGAATGATAATCAACTGACATTGTATCATGAAAACAGCACGGCCGTGATCTGGTTTCAGAATGAAGTGGAATGTCGGAATATGGGAAAGCCGTTCGAGGAATATGATATTGTTTCCGAGTATATTCGAGGACAATGATGTTTTTTTTGAAAGTTGGAAGATATTTCCATACTTTTCTGTAAGTTTGCGATAAATAATGGTAGAATTAAAATAGTGATAAAATGTTGAACGATAAATCTGTTTTGATAACTGGTGGAACTGGTTCTTTTGGAAAGAAATTTGTGGAAACGATCTTGCGGGATTATCCTCGTGTAAGGCGGATTGTAATTTATTCGCGTGATGAGTTGAAGCAGTTTGAAATGAAACAGAAGTACCCGGCTGCATCTTATCCCCAACTTCGTTTTTTTATAGGTGATGTGCGTGACGGCGAACGTTTGAAGCGAGCTTGTGAAGGAATAGATGTAATTATTCATGCGGCAGCAATTAAGCAAGTAGATACGGCTGAATATAATCCGGACGAGTGTATCAAAACAAATGTTCATGGTGCACAGAATGTGATTAATGCCGCTTTGCAGACGGGAGTGAAACATGTGGTAGCTTTATCTACCGACAAAGCTTGTGCTCCGATTAATCTTTATGGTGCAACGAAATTGACTTCGGATAAGTTGTTTGTTGCTGCAAACAATATCAGTGGCTCGCGGGATATTAAATTTTCCGTGGTTCGTTATGGCAATGTTATGGGGTCGCGCGGATCGGTAATTCCGTTCTTTATCAATAAACGCGATTCCGGTGCAAAGGAATTGCCGATTACCGATATGCGAATGACTCGATTCAATATTTCTTTGGAAGCGGGTGTCGCTCTGGTGATGTTTGCTATCGGACATCATCTCGGTGGGGAAATCTTTATTCCGAAAATTCCATCTTATCATATTACGGATGTAGCAAAGGCGATTGCGCCGAATTTGCCCTTAGTAGAAGTGGGTATCCGGCCGGGAGAGAAGCTGCATGAGGAAATGATTACGGTAACGGATGCGATGAATACAATCGATTTGGGGCCTTATTATGCAATTCTTCCTTCTGTTACATTTAATCATAGTTATGAGGATTATATCCAGCATCACCATGCCGTGAAGGTTCCGGAAGGTTTCCATTACAGTTCTGACAAGAATACGGAATGGGAAACTGTTGAGTCGATGCGCGAGAATATTAGAAAGTATGTAGATCCTAAATTTGTTGTAAAATGATAACAAAACCGATTCCTTATGGTCATCAATGTATCACAGAGGAAGACATTCAGGCTGTTATAGAAACGCTGAAGTCGGATTATCTGACTCAGGGACCTAAAATAACAGAGTTTGAGCGGGCTTTTGCTGATTATGTAGGAGCAAAGTATGCTGTTGCAGTGAATAATGCTACAGCGGGCTTGCATCTGGGAGCTGTTGCCCTTGGGGTGAAACCTGGAAGTAAGGTTATTGTAACTCCGCTGACTTTTGCCTCTTCGGCAAATTGTGTGCGTTTCTGTGGGGGAGATGTTGTGTTTTGTGATGTGGATAAAGATACTTATTTGCTGGATCTTGACAAGGTAGAAGCTTTGTTGCGCAAATCTCCGAAAGGAACCTATCAGGGAATAATTCCGGTAGATTTTGGCGGCTATCCGGTCAATTTGGAGAAATTGCGTCATTTGGCTGATGAATACGGACTCTGGATTATGGAAGATGCCTGTCACGCTCCCGGCGGATATTTTATGGATACGAAAGGCCAGAAGCAATTGTGCGGAAATGGGAATTATGCGGAAGTGGCTGTATTCTCGTTCCATCCGGTTAAACATATCGCAACGGGTGAAGGAGGAATGGTTACAACCAATGACAAGGCACTCTATGACAAGTTGTGTTTATATCGGACTCATGGCATTACCAAAAATCCGGCCTTACTTCATCAGAATGATGGCGGTTGGTATTATGAAATGATCGATTTAGGCTATAACTACCGTTTGACTGATTTTCAGGCAGCTCTCGGCGTATCGCAACTGAAACGTGCTTCTTCCGGTTTGGATCGTCGTCAGCAGATTGCTGCCAGATATAACGAAGCGTTTGCTCAGGTGAGTGGCATTCGTACTCCTTTTGTTGCTCCAGATGTGTATCATGCCTACCATTTATATATCATCCAGGTTAAAGACAGATTAGGCTTGTATAATTACTTGCGTGAAAACAAAATTTATGCACAAGTACACTATATTCCACTTCATTTGATGCCTTATTATAGTCAATTTGGTTATCGGAAAGGTGATTACCCTGTCGTAGAGGAATATTACGAGCATTGCCTGAGTTTGCCGATGTTCCCGACCTTGACAGATGAGGAACAGGCCTATGTGATAGAAAAGGTGATAGAATTTGTTTCTAAATAAAGATCGGAAAGTATGGTGGATATTCCGTTAGTTAGTATCATTGTTCCTGTTTATAATGTAGCTAAATATTTGCCTCAGTGTTTGGATTCGTTGAAGAACCAAACATTGAGACAGATAGAGATAATTTGCGTGAATGATGCTTCTACGGATGATTCTTTATCTATCTTACGTCGTTACGAACAGGAAGACAGCCGTTTCGTGGTGGTTGATTTGCCACAAAACATGAAACAGGGAGGAGCGAGAAATGTCGGCATTCGTTTGGCTAAATCCGATTATCTGGCCTTTGTGGATAGTGATGATTGGGTGGATACGAGGATGTACGAACAGCTTTATAAGGAAGCTTTGGAAAAAGAAGCGGATTTGGTTTCCAGCGATTACTATATCTATCGGAATGAATCCGATATTCAGATATGTAAGAATTTGGAATCAAAGACCTTTGCCTTACCTATCAAAGAACGTAATAGAATTTTTTTATTGAATGGAATACGTTTATGGACGAGTATTTTTAGGCGTTCATTGTTCTTTGATAATCAGTTGTTTTTCCCGGAACATTTGTTTTATGAAGATAATGCGATAGTTGGGGCACTTTATCTTTCTTCGAAAAAGGCGGTTAAATTAGATATTCCGCTATATTATTATCGGATGAATAATATCTCAACGACGCGTTGTCTTAATAATTATCGTTATTTTGATCGTTTGGAAACTTCGAAAATGTTCTTGGCGCATATGAAGCGTTTGGGTTTTTATGCGATCTATCCTCAAGAGGTAGAATTCCGTTTTGTTGAGTTGTTTTATGTAAATACTGTCATGATTGCTCTTTCTCAATTTAGCCCTCCAGCTCGGGAATATATAGAAAGAGTACAAAAGGAAGTCCGCTTGTTCTGTCCTCATTATGTTCGGAACATCTATTTTAAAAAGCGTGTACCTTTAAAGATCCGTTTATTGTTGTCTTTCCTTTTATATAATACCCGGTTAGGGATAGTTTTTTATCAGATATGTAAACGGCAGAAATTTTGAGTATCAAGGAATTTTGAAAAAGTATTGTTTGGAAATTGATTTTTATGAAATTGTATATTCTTACAGAAGGTTTTTCCTACACGGGCTATGGACATATAACCCGTTGTTTAGCGATTGCTAATAAATTGAGCCAATTTCATATTTCTGTATCATTCTTGGTGAATGGAGATGCAAATGTCCTTTCAATGTTATCCGATTTTCCTGTAGAAGCCATCGCCTGGCAAGAAGATTATGTTGCGCTTCATGCTCAATTGAAAACAGCAGACATACTTCTTATCGACTCCTATCTTGCGGCAAAAGAAGTTTATGATTTCCTTCAATCGGTAGTTCCTTTTTGTATTTATCTGGATGACTTTAACCGACTTGATTATCCTCCGGGAATTGTGGTGAATGGAACAGTTGGTGCAGAGTCATTACCTTATAATGGGGGAGATAATCACAAGTATCTTTTAGGTAAAGATTTTGTGATTTTGCGCGAAGAGTTTAAAAAGTGTCCGGGGAAAAACATTTCTCCTGAAATCACATCTGTCTTGATTACGTTTGGGGGTACTGATCCGTTGAATGTTACAGCACGGGTTTTGAAGATATTGGTAGAATCATTTCCGGAATGGGAGAAAAGAGTGGTAATGGGAGCTGCTTTTAAAGACCATAAGACGGTAGAATGGCTGGCGGATAAACAAACAAAACTCTATACAAATGTAAATTCCGTGCAAATGCGTGATTTAATGCTTTCATCGGATATCGCGATTTCTGCAGCAGGACAAACAATTAATGAGTTGGCAGCAACTGGTTTGCCTTCTGTTATTTATAAAGTTGCGGATAATCAGTCTAATAATATTGCAGGTTGGCAGCATTATGGTTTTGTAGAAACTTATATTGATGCTCTTGGTAAATGGGATGATATGGATCTGGTAAATGCATTGCGCAGCCTTTGTCCGGAGGAGAAACGTCGGTCCTTATCTGAATGTGGACAGATGCTGATGGATGCTTGCGGGGTAGATCGTCTGGTGAAAAAATCTTTATCTTATTATGCTATAGCCAATATGCAGATGGCTTTAGCCCGAGAATCGGATGCAAAGGCCTTGTTCGATCTGGCAAATGATCCTTTAGTCCGCCAAAATTCTTTCTCAACACGTCCGATAGTTTGGAATGAGCATATTGCCTGGTTGCGGGGCGTTTTAGCGGATCCGTCGCGCAGACTTTTTGTATTTGTCTTGAAGGATAAATTGGTAGGCCAGGTGAGAATGGATGCAATAGAATCTGATTGGCGGGAGTCTGTCGTTAGTATTAGTCTGGATTCCCGGTTTAGAGGTTGGGGATTGGCTCCGGTATTGTTGCAGAAAAGCATTCGTGAGATAAAGGGGATGCATGCGTCTTGCCATAAGGTATATGCCTATATTAAAGAAAGTAATGTAGCTTCGCGGAAAGCCTTTGAACGAGCTGGTTTCGAGCCTTTGGAAAGCGATCGCGAAGATGCTTTAAAATATCAGTATGTTTATGGAAAATAATTTGTTTCAACAGTTTGGTATCGGTGATGATAATTCAAATCGGGTGTTTATCATTGCAGAAATGTCGGCGAATCATAATCATAGCCTTGAAATTGCAATAGAAACGATTCGAGCAGCCAAGGCAGCCGGAGCGGATGCGATTAAGTTGCAAACCTATACGGCTGATACCCTGACGCTCAATAGTGATAAACCCTATTTTCAAATACATCAAGGTTCACTCTGGGATGGAACTACCTTATATAAGTTATATCAGCAAGCTTATACTCCTTGGGAATGGTTCCCGGAATTGATGCGCGTAGCGAAAGAAGAGAATATCATTTGTTTTTCATCTCCGTTTGATAAGTCATCCGTGGATTTTCTGGAAACATTGAATGTTCCGGCTTATAAAATTGCGAGCTTTGAAATTACAGATATTCCGCTTATTGAATATGTCGCTTCAAAAAAGAAGCCTGTTATTATTTCGACAGGCATAGCTACGTTTGATGAAATCTCAGAGGCGGTGTCGGCTTGTTATCGGATGGGAAATCGTGATGTGGCATTACTTAAATGTACATCCTCTTATCCAGCTCCTATAGACCAGGCAAATCTGATGACCATTCCTGATATGCGGGAAAAATTCCAAGTTGCAGTAGGACTATCCGACCATACCATGTCCTCTGCTGTTGCTGTTGCCGCAGTGGCTCTTGGTGCACGAATTGTGGAGAAACATTTTATATTGGATCGTAAAATCGGAGGACCGGATTCTGCCTTTTCAATGAATAAGGAAGAGTTTTCGGAAATGGTAACTTATATTCGGCAAGTAGAACAAGCCTTGGGAAAACCAACCTATGAACTGACAGAGAGTGTCAGGAGAAACAGGAAATTTGCTCGTTCTCTCTTTGTCGTACAAAATATGCATGCCGGGGATTTGATTACGGAACAAAATGTCCGTTCTGTTCGTCCCAGTGATGGACTGGCTCCTAAATATTTGCCGGAGATTTTAGGGAAGCGGGTTAATCGGGATCTGGAGTTTGGTGAGCCTCTCCGATGGGAATATTTGCAATGAATCTATAAACATAATGCCTTATGAAACACTTCTTACTGTTTTTTCTCGGTGCAATACTCTTAAGTAGTTTTAATGCATGTGCTCAGGATGACCCAATTTTGGAAGAGTTGGAAAATGAAAATGTGCTTCGTGTTGTTGAAGTTGAGAAAAGTAACCGTCATTTAGCTTTTACGTCCATTACGGGTTCCGAAGATCGCAGTAAGCTTGTGTTGGTTTATCGGGAAGGATCTGCCCATGCCAGTTTTGACGGGGAATTGATCCAGGTTGAGAGTTATGATAAAGGGCAGACGTGGGAAAACCGCAGGGTGATTTATCGTACGGATGGAAGCGATGCTCGGGATCCTCAGTTCTTTTTGCGTTCGGATGGACATTTGCTTTGTCGTTTCTTTGAACGGGAGTCGGAAAGCGAATCTACGGTAAAATGTCTCCATTCGGATAATTTGGGGAATACCTATACCAGTTTGTCTTCTTTCCCGTTTCCGGCGGAAGAAAAGTTTGCAGCTGCCCGGGGAAATATGGTGGAAATAGATGGGGCGATTTATACGGTTTGTTATAATCGTTGGGCGCAGTCCTGGTGGGTACGGTCGGAAGATGGAGGAAATACGTGGAAGATAATTTCAGGAATTGATGATGCTTTGGGTACACCGGATAGCCCTTTTCTTCGGATCAATGAAGCGTCGTTGGGTTATGAAGATGGTAAACTCTATATGGTTGCCCGTACCCAAGGCAATGATACGTATATGCAGTTAGGAATAAGCTCGGATTTGGGACGGAATTGGACTTGGAAAACCATACCTATTAAAGGGCAGGCTCCGTCGATGACTCCTTATGATGGGGGGTTTATTCTTACCTATAGATTGGTGAATGTAGTCAACGAGTCGTATGAATTTCAGGTTGCTTATTTAAAGGATGGGGAAATATATGGTACCCCTGTTTCTCTTTTTCATAGTCGGACCATGGATATCGGTTATGGCGATGCTTTGACACTTCCCAATTCCTTCCTCGTTTGTTGTTACCAGCCTAATAAAATCGTTTGTTACGAAATTAGTTACGATATATTTAATCAATAGGAAATCGGAATGGCTATGAATTATGTAAATAAACTGGTTTTAGGAACTGTCCAGTTTGGGCTTAATTATGGCATTAATAATTCTTCCGGGCAAGTTCCGGAAGATGAAGTTTATCGGATATTATCGTTGGCAAAAGAACATAATATCCATACGCTTGATACCTCTTCTGCTTATGGCAATAGCGAAGAAGTTCTTGGTAAAACTATTGGAAGAGGGGATTTTGATTTTAAGATTGTTTCCAAATATCCCCAGGGGAAAGATCCGGTCTCTTCGGTGTTTTCTCGTTCTCTTAAAGCCTTACGGCAATCGCATCTGTATGCTTACCTTGTCCATCATTTTGATTTCTACCGGTCTAATCCTGACGTATGGGAGCAGATGATGACCTTAAAAGCGAATGGAAGTGTGGATAAGATAGGTTTTTCCATTTATACGACAGACCAGTTGCAATATCTTTTGGACAGGAATGTTCTCTTTGATATCATTCAGTTTCCCTATAATATTTTCGACCGGCAGTTTGATCCTTATTTGTCGGAACTGAAACGAAGAGGTGTAGAAATACATACGAGATCTGTTTTTTTACAAGGATTGTTTTTCAGAGATGTCGAGCGTCTTACTCCGCAATTGCAGCCCTTGGGAAAGTATTTGCAGTGTATGGACAGATATTGTAGAGAACATGCGATTTCCAAAGAGATGTGTGCTTTGAGTTTTGTTCTTCAGAATCCGTATATTGACGGGGTATTGATAGGGGTGGATAATGTAAGGCAGTTGCAGCAGAATATTCAGGCGGCCCAATGTATGGCTGATTTCAAGGAGTTGGCCGGGCAGCTAATCATAAAGGAAAAGGAGTTGTTAAATCCATCAAATTGGAAATGATATGAACGTATTGGATTCTTTCTCCCTTAAAGGGAAAATAGCGATAGTTACCGGTGGTTATGGTTATTTGGGACAGGCTTTCGTGGAGGCTTTGCAGGAAGCCGGTGCTGTCGTTTTGGTCGCCGCAAGGGACCAAAAGAAATTCGAGTCGGTATTTGCGGGAAAGCAGAATGTGTTTTTCCAGTATCTGGATATCTCGGATACGGAAAGCATAAAACAGTGTTTTGCGGCGGTTAAAGATACCTATGGCAAGATTGATATCTTGGTGAACAATGCCATGTATCTATCGGGCCAGTTCCCGGAAAAGATTACGGACAAGGAGCTGGCCTATTCTTTTGACGGCCTGATCAGCAGTGTATATAAATGTATTCGTGAGGTTCTCCCGTATATGCGGGAGCAGCAATATGGCAAGATTGTGAATATCGCTTCCATGTATGGGGTGGTTGTCCCTGATTTCAAGGTTTATACGGATGGTTGCGAACCTAATTTCAATCCGCCTCAGTATGGTGCCGCTAAAGCTGCGGTTATCCAGTTGACCCGGTTCTTTGCCGAGTATGCGATTGGAGACCATATTAATGTCAATGCCATATCTCCGGGGCCTTTCCCTTCCACTTCTGTGCAGAAAAACCAGGAGTTTATCAAGCGGTTGGCGGCCAAGAATCCTTCCAAACGGATAGGTGTTCCCGAGGATTTGAAAGGGACTATTGTCTTTTTGTCGTCGGAAGCTTCGAGATATGTAGTCGGACAAAATATTCAAGTAGATGGAGGGTGGACAATATGGTAAAAACTCTTTGTGTCGTACAAGCCCGCCTGACTTCCTCAAGACTGCCGAAAAAGGTTCTGATGGAGTTGGGCGACAGCCATCTTTCCATTGCGGAACATGTCTATGCGCGTTTGCAGAAGGCTTCCCGCATCGATGAAATTGTTTTTGCCATTCCGGACACTTCGCTCAACGATGAGTTGGCTACCTTTTTAGCCCGGAAGCATATACCTTATTTCCGAGGCAGCGAAGATGATGTTTTAGCCCGCTTTTATACGTGTGCGGCGGCTTATAATCCGGAACTTGTTGTTCGGGCGACTTGCGACAATCCTTGTGTCGATTGGCAGTTGGCCGACCAGCTGATCGAGCAGCTGGGGGATGCTGATTACATTTATTGCAAAGAGGCTCCGTTGGGCACTTCCGTAGAAGTTTTCAGGTTTGCCGCCTTGGAGGAGGCTTATCGCCAAGCCAGTCAGCCGAGAGACCATGAACACGTCACTCCTTATATTATCCGTAATAATCAATGTAAGGATTTTCATCCTGCCGAAGTTCTGAATTATCGTCTCACGGTGGATGAAGAGGCCGATTTTGAATTGATGAACCTGATATATAAAACACTGTATCACGGCGCTCCAGTCGAAAACCGGCGCATCTATGATTTCCTGAAAGAGAACCCGGCTGTCTTGGAAATCAACGGCAGCGTCCGGCAGAAGAAGGTTTGAAAATGCCGCTTCCCGCCACGTTTAAAACACGTTTAAAAACCATTTAAATCTACCTTGTTTTCCCGAAGTGCCACTTCGGGCTTGTCAAAGTTGAACTTCG
>CALVFH010000041.1 GCA_944326775.1 uncultured Parabacteroides sp. | reverse complement strand
GCAGGACTGCCCAATGCCTGTGGGCAGGGTTGTCTATGCCAACCAAACAAACAGGTAGTTTCTTATCACCGAACATAGCGTCAAGGCAGTCATTCTGAAAGCTCCCCTAAGATAGGGGAGCTGGCTCGCATAGCGAGACTGAGGGGTATGACATAAATAACACCTAACAACTATTTCTTCTGCGCCGTTCAGACCCCTCACCCCCTGCGGGGGAGCTCCCCTACCTTAGGGGAGCTTTTCAGAATGAGGGCATCGTCACTAAAACCACACACCTATCTTTAAATATCCATGCTAAGATGATTTCGTATCAAACATAGCGTCAAGGCAGTCATTCTTTAAAAGCTCCCCTAAGATAGGGGAGCTGGCTCGCATAGCGAGACTGAGGGGTATGACATAAATAACACCTAACAACTATTTCTTCTGCGCCGTTCAGACCCCTCACCCCCTGCGGGGGAGCTCCCCTACCTTAGGGGAGCTTTTCAGAATGAGGGCATCGTCACTAAAACCACACACCTATCTTTAAATATCCATGCTAAGATGATTTCGTATCAAACATAGCGTCAAGGCAAGCATTCTTTAAAAGCTCCCCTAAGGTAGGGGAGCTGGCTCGCAAAGCGAGACTGAGGGGTATGACATAAAGGTATGATATAAATATACAAATCAAAACGGATACCCTATCGCCAGATGCACCCCGAGGCCGTCGCGGAAATTCGGGATATTATAATACCCGCTCTTCCCCGTATCATAAGGCACATGAAGCGCGACGCCGCAATCCACGCGAATCACCAGGAACTGAAGGTCGTAGCGGAGACCCAAG
This sequence comes from uncultured Parabacteroides sp., assembly GCA_944326775.1. Taxonomy (GTDB): domain Bacteria; phylum Bacteroidota; class Bacteroidia; order Bacteroidales; family Tannerellaceae; genus Parabacteroides. The sequence goes on along the minus strand of CALVFH010000041.1, from coordinate 21,058 downwards.
CCCGTGCCCAGCGCCAGGTCTTTCAGGAAACGCCCCCATTTGAGCTGCCCGCCCGGGCGGTTCGGGTCGTCGTGGATGGTCCAGATATTCCCCGCGTCGAGGAACGCCGCCCCGTAGAGGTCGCCGAAGATCGGGAAGCGGTATTCCAGGTTGGCCTCCAGCTTCAGGTCGCCCGTCTGGTCGATATAACCATACTGGTTCGCCGCGTCGGGGATGAAGCGGCCCGGCCCGATGCTGCGGATTGTGAAGGCGCGGATGCTGTTGGCGCCCCCGATATAGAACTGCTCGTTGTAAGGCGTCGAATGGTTCTGGGCATTCCCATAGCCATAAATCACCCCCGCCATCAGACGGCCCACCAGGTTGTGCTTCTTCTTCAGCTTGTAGTTGTAACGGATTTCGGAAGTCAGCTTGACAAACTGGGCAAAGGGATTGCCGAAGAGCTGCTTCCCCTCCACGTTGAAACCCTTCCCGGCTATCGCATAGGCTGCCGCCAGAATATTCCCCGCCTGGGTAATCGAGGTCTGCCACCAGACATGATGCCGGCGGTTGGCGAGCGGCGAATCATCGTAGGTATAGGTATAGCTCATCGAAGGCACGAACTGGTCCTGCAAGCTCAAACCCAAGGCGCGGTTTGCCCCAGTTATCGAGTCGAACTCAGCCGTCGTCTTCTGCAACTTGTTGTAGGCAAGTTTGAAAGGCACCACCGAGTGATGGCTCGTGGCGCTGGTCTGGAACTCCAGGGTTGCGCTTCCGCCGAATGAAAGCATCTTGAAGAACTTCGCCCGGTTCATCTGGTCGGCATAGACCCGGAAGGTCGTGCTGGAGGGATATTGCGTCTCCTGGTTCAGGTAGCCGGGGAAGAAGAGCTGCGGGAGCGTCAGCGTGCTGCTCAAGCCGAACTCATAGCTGTTCATCAGCGACGAAGCACCATCCACGCGGTTGCCGGTCTGCCACTCGTAAGAGCCTTTCAGTTCCACGCTGAGGTCTTCCCCGCCGCCGAAGATGTTGTGGCGCGTCACGCTGAAGATCGCACCCGGCCCCGTCTGGTCATTGCTTTTCGTGGTGACGTTAAACTCCAGTTCCCCGTCCAATGGCAGGTCGTAGGCGGTGTTGATGCGCAGCTGGAGAGTGTCGCAGGCCGCCGTCGTATCGCGGGGCGTAAACTGGAGGTCGGCATAGCGGAAGATACCCAGGCGGGAAAGAGACGTCTGAGTCCGGTCCTGCCCGGTCGCCGTATAGCGTTCGCCACTATGCAGATGCAGACGGCGGTAGAGGGCGGCAGGACGCACCCGCAACTTCCCTTCGTAATAAAGCGTCAGGTTGCGGTAGCGCACCGAGTCGGTAGGAGGTTCATTGTTATAGCCATTCAGATAGACGGAAATATCCCCCATGCCCCAGGGACGGAGTGCTTCGCGGGGGATGCCGGGCACGAAGCGGAGGCGGAGGTCCACATGCTCGGGCCTGCGGGTCGTGTCGGCTTCATATACAATATACTCCGGACGGAAGAAGTAGTAGCCGTTGTTGCGGAGCAGCGAAGAGATGCGCTGGCGCTCGGCCTCGAGGACGGTCACGTTGAAGTTATCCCCTTTCTTGAGCAGCGACTCCACCCGGCGTTGGCGGACCAGCGTATCCGTCCGGTGCCGGCGCTGGATAAGGCGGATACTGTCGTAGGTATAAGGGTCGCGCATGGCAACGTGGTAACGGATGCCGGCCTGCTTGGGGTCGCTCTTATGGGGAACCAACTCATACGAGGCTTCTCCCCGGAAGTAGCCGTACTCTTTCAGCAGGTTCTGTACCACCTTGATACGCACATCCGGATTAACGGCAGAGATATAGACCGGCTTGGCTGCCAACTTGCGGAACATCCACTGCCCCACCTTGCCTTTCTTATGGATTAAGGCATTATACATCCACAAGCCAAACGGGATGGGCATCCGCACGGACGAACTTCCCAGCAGGGCGTTGTTCGGTGGATAGGCCAGTGCCGCTTCAATCTCGGCAAGGGTATTCTCACCGGCGACCGATGAATCGCGAGCCGTAATCTCTATTCCCTTGATACCGGTATAAAGAATCTCCTCCTCAGGCAGATGCTTGGTCACCGAACAGGCTGTCATCATGCCGACGAACAGCACGAAGAGTATCCCATGTATGTTATGAAGTTTCATGCTCATGTCTTGTTTATCATTTTCCTTCCGTCTCGACCGCCTTCTCCTCATCTGCCGAAGCCTTGTTCCGCCGGAAGATAAAGAGCTCGCGGAGTTTCTGCATCTTCTTCCGGAGGACGATACCGGCACCGGTCTCCGTCAGCTCGCCTTCCAACAAACTCTCATAATCCTTATTATGGAACAGCTTGACGTAGCGGGTACCACTGGCATCGAGACGGTATTCGATAGACACGTCGTCGATAAACGGCTGTGCCTGCCCCTGATTGATATCGGCTCCCGTAGAAATCCGTCCGCCCAGGACTACCCGGATACGGTCGTTATAGAATCGCTTGGCAAAACGGAAAGAATAGTCGGTACGCTTCGAGCCGTCGCCATCCTCATCATAGCTTTCCATGCCGAAGTTGATGTCGATGGTCTTCAACGCGCTTCCGGCAATGTTGTTGATTTCGCTTTGCAGGAAACTGTTCAAGGCATTGCCCATGTCCAAGTTGGGTTTCGCCCCGGAACCGCCGGCCAGATACATGCCGGTAACCAACATACTGACGGCCTGCTTGGCTCGTTCTTCGTCGCCCATTCGAGCCAGCTGCTCCTGCACGGTAGCGTCTTCCGGAGCTTCCAGCGTGAACTGCAATCCCAGGTTCTCCAGACGCTGGGTGAGGGCGATGCCTACGTCGAAATTCACCATACGGGTTGGGTTTTCACCGGTCGTCACACTGGTCCGCACCCGCTCCGTCGCCTTCAGGTTCAAGGTCGGGTCCATCGGGTTTCCATCCCACTGGACATAGCTTCCCTCCTGGATAGAAAACTCTTTCAAAGGAATCACCGGCAAGGAATATTTAATCGTTCCGCCCGACAAGGTATAACGGCCGCTGAGCACCATCTCCCCCAACGGCGTATATTGGAAGGAAAGGTCGCCCCCGCCTTCCAGATTCACGTGGCTCGACTGGTCGGGAGTCAGATCGACATTGGCTTGCACCGCCTGGTCGATTCCGATTGTCAACAACATATCCATACCGCCCAACGACAAGGATTCGTTCAGCGGACGGCGGCGACGAACAGTATCTTCAGCAAAAGAGACAAAGGAAACCAGACCGGAAAGGCGGTCTTGTACCGTCAACGGAGAATCCTGCAAGACATAAGTCACATTGGTTCCCCCCAACAGACGGAGACTTCCCCGCATCACAAGAGCAGAAAGCGGTCCTTTCACCGTGGTATTCATCCCGACGAATACCCGGCCGTAAGCCATGCTTTCCTTCGTACGTTTTGCATTGAGCAATTCCATATTATCGGCAGTAAGAGTCAGGTCGGCATACATATTGGCCAAGTCCCCGAAATCGACCGTCCCGTCGATGACAAACGGATTCTTCCCGACGGAATAAATGCCATAGCGGTCGAAACGGATCCGATGGCCGGATACCGTAATGCGGCGCGGATCGAAACGGAGGGTGGAATTGACCATGCCGATAAACATGTTCGCGGAATCGAGTTGCAGATAACCTTCCACATCCGGACGCACCGTACTGCCGGCAATCGACATCTCTCCCTGCAAGAAGCCCGAGAGTTGCGCCATATTGTCGGGGATAAACGGATTCAGCATCGGAAGCGGCAAAGAAGTGACGGAAAGCAAACCGTCAAGATGGTCTTCCTCCTCCTCGCTGCCGGTCCGATAGGAGGCTGTAGCCGAAAGGATCTCCTCCTGGTTCCGGAGCAAATGGAAATCTACCTGGTGTTCATCTTTCCCGGACGGGAGATAAACCAGATTCATCAACAGGTCGCCCACCTGACCTTTATTATAATGCAGGCTGTCGATATTCAGACTGGAGACCAGCAAAAAGGAACTGTCGGAGGGGATATACTGGAAGTCCCCATTCAAGATGCCCGAAACGCCGGGGAGATACTCCGGAAAGGCCCGGGCGATAATCCCCAGGTCTATCTGACTGATCTCCGCGTGCAACTGCTGCATATTTTCCGCATCGACATGGGAATGCACCCGGAAAGAAGCATCCAGTCCCCCGAGAAGCTGCAAGTTGGCCCGGATATCTTTCTCGTTCCGGTACAGGACATAATTGTCTTTATTCAACGTAAAACGCCGGTAGGCCAATATCGGATGTTCGGGGAAAAGATGCAGCCCGATGGCATCGCCCATCTTCCCGATCCGGCAACCCAGCAAAACGCCCGTACTGTCACAACCGTCGGCATAGCGGAACAAGGCATCGGCATAGTCTTTCTGGAGTTGCCCATCCACCGTAATCGAAAAAGGCGACTGCTTCAGATAGGGTTCTTTCTTTACTCTGGCCATATAGAAGATGCCGACCGAATCCTGACGCACACAAAGATCGATGGTGTCTATCCGGAAAGTATCTCTCGCCAGCTGAAAGACTCCCCCATCCAGATGAATGCCCGATACCGGCGAAGTCCGGGCTTCAACCCCCACCCGCTGGAATTCCATCCCGGACAGTGCCAGGAAGTTATACAGCGGATTATCCTGCCGGGCCTCTAAGGTCAACTTCAGATTCGGCAATAGCGGACGGAGTTTGCGAAGCAGAAGAACCGAATCTTCCCGCATCTGCCGGTCGGCATCTTCCGAAATCTTCGAAAACTGGGAAGCCAGCGCCACGACATCCGAATCGGCGGCAAGTGTCAGACTTAAATCGCCGGCATGGAAGGATACCGCCGTAGTATCCTTGTCCGAATGGGCTTTCAACACCAGCATCTTCGGATAAACGGTTTGCTTCTGAGTCGTTATTGCCCAATTTCCCAAGGAAATATCTGCATCATAGCGACGCTCCAGATCGGTCGAAGCCTCGGCAAAAAGATGAAAAGAGGTGGACAAGGGCTTTTCATTCAAATGCAAACCGTACAGGTCGATATGCTGCATATCGGCAATCAGCATCGCCTCGACATTCTTTTTAAGAAGGGTTGCATTCAGACTGATATCGAGTTTGGCCAACGGATAATCACTCTTCAGATCTACCTGAGCAAAATGATTACGAAGGGACGCATCCAACCGGACATCCGACAGAGTCTGGTTTCCATAACGGATGTCGGAAATAATGCCTGTCAGGTTTGTCCAAGTGTCCGGAGAAAACACATCGGTTCCCGCGCCTTCGGCTTCAACAGACGCACTAAGCCAGTATAATGAATCCTGAGGCATGAAATGAATTGGCTCCAGACTGTCAATATGAGCAACCAGCTGGTAGGCTTCCTCCCGGGGGCGGTAAGTAGCCGAAGCGGTAAGAGAACCATCGCCTTCCCGAAAATGGAGACGCGCCTGATATTCCCGAGGATTAAAGGAAGCCGAGGCACGCAGACGCATCTGGCCGGGTATCTGAAAACGAGCTCGTTCACGAGCTGGCAGCAAATCAAGCAGGAACGCCAGATTCTCTGTCTGCAATTCCGTATCTATCCGGCCATTGAGCTTGGTCGAATCCAAAAGCGAAAGCAATTCGCCCCGGGCATTCAGTTCCAGAATTTGCGGCCACCGGAGTGCGACTTGACTCAGATGTAATGCATCCAAGTTTCCTTCTGTAGAAACGGACAAATGCAAGTGTTGGGCCGGAAGAACTTCGGATATTTCCTGGGGCAAAGCTCCTGCAACAGTCAGCAGATCTTCTTTTCCCATACTTGCCTGCAAGGTTGCCTGCAAGGAACTTTCAGGATGTTCTTCAACAGACTTCCATGGGATAGATGCCAAAAGGCTCATCTGGGAATGTGGTGTCTGGAGGCGGAGAGCAGGAACTTCTATCCGTTCCTTATCTGAATGAAAATCGCCTTGCAAAGAATCTACCTGCAAACCGGAACGCTCCCGAAATGCCAGATTGTGCAATTCCGCATTCATTTCCTTTCCGGCGAAAAGCAATTGCGCAAGGTCTATCTCTACATCGGAAAGAGCAATATGTTCGGGGTCAAGTCCTGCTGCAGGCGTTTGATAATTTGCATCATACCATAACTCTGAACCCGACAGTCGGAAAGCATCAGCCCGATAAATGCCATGTCCCAGATCCACCTCTCCCTGTTCGAGAGCAGCCTGGTGGATATAGGTTGAGAAACGCAACGAATCTTCCGGCATCTGGCAAGCCAGAGCCACATGACTAAGGTCTATGTTCTCCAGGACAATCCGCCAATTTACCGGTTCGGAGGTGGTGGTATCTTCTTCCGTTGCCCGAAGCAAAACGGTCAGTGCCGTGTCAGATAAGCGGATATCATTGAAAACCGCCCGTTCATTATCCAAACTGATACGGTCGGCATGAAGATAGAGACGTCCCAATGCTCCCTTTATCTCAACCCCTTCAATAAGATTCCCAGTGTTCACCCGCACCCCTTCCAAATCCACGGCATCAATAAGAACTTCTTTATTTAAAAGCGGCCGGGGACGCACACTGACGGTCAACGTCTGAAGCGACAATACGGTATCTTGAGGGAATGTATCGCGAATAATCTCCACATTCCGAACAGAAAGGTTAATAGGGAACTTCAACCGTATTTCACCGATGCCAATCTGCATTCCTGTAGCTTCTCCCGCATAATGCGATGCCATCCGGACAGCAAAATCCTGCACGGGTGGGATGTAGAGCAACACCGAAACTATGCCAGCCACCAAAAACGGCAGCAAACACAGCAATAGAACCCTTTTAAACCATCGTCTCATCAGCAAACTACAATAATGTAAAAGCAAAGATACACAGGATTCTTTTATTTAAGGCTTAAAATAACGTCTGTTCGATAAAAGATTCCCCAAAAAGGCGTAACTTTACACCGCTTAAAAAAAACCTGACACAATATGAATCCGTTTATCCATCTACACGTACATACCCAATATTCTTTGCTCGACGGGCAAGCCTCTATCGATTCCCTTATCGACAAAGCCTATAAGGACGGGATGCGAGCCATCGCAATCACCGACCATGGGAACATGTTTGGCATTAAAGAGTTCTTTAACAAAGTCAACAAAAAGAATGGGAAAGTGCAGGGTACAATCAAAGACCTGCAAAAAGAGAAAAAGACACTGGAAGAAAAAACGGAACGGAGCGAAGAAGAAGAAGCTCGCCTGGCAGAACTTCCCAAACTCCTCGCTGAAGCTGAAGGTTCTCTTTTCAAACCGATTATCGGTTGCGAATGCTATTGTGCCCGCAACAATCGCCATAAGAAGGCTACAAAAGAAGACCTGAGCGGTTGGCATCTGATTGTGTTAGCGAAAACCCTTAAAGGCTATCATAATTTGATTAAGATGGTTTCCCTGTCCTGGACACAAGGATTCTATGGCCGTCCGCGCATCGATAAGGAATTGCTGGAAAAATATCACGAAGACCTGATTGTCTGCTCAGCGTGTCTCGGCGGTGAAATTCCTCAGAAAATCATGGCGGGAAACATCTCTGCTGCAGAAGAGGCCATACTTTGGTTCAAGAATCTTTTCGGAGAAGATTATTACCTGGAAATGCAACGACACCAAACTAACCGGGAAGATGCAGACCGGAATGTCTATAAACACCAGGTGGAAGTAAATAAGGTTCTTGTTGAACTGGCCCACAAACACCAGATTAAATTAATCGCGACGAATGACGTCCATTTCACGAACGAAGAAGATGCCGATGCACACGACCGCCTGATCTGCCTTAGTACCGGTAAAGACCTGAATGACCCCAACCGTATGCGCTATACCAAACAGGAATGGATGAAGACGACGGCTGAAATGAACCAGATTTTTCAGGATATCCCGGAAGCGCTGACGAACACTTTGGAAATTGCCAACAAAGTGGAATTCTACTCGATAGACAATGCTCCCATCATGCCGACATTTGCTATTCCTGAAGATTTCGGTACGGAAGAAGAATACCGGAAACGACTGACGGAAAAGGACCTTTTTGACGAGTTCACACGCGATGAAAACGGGAATGTTGTTTTAAGCGAAGAAGAAGCCCATAAGAAAATCAAAAAGTTGGGCGGATACGACAAACTTTACCGTATCAAACTGGAAGCCGACTATCTTGCCAAAATAACGTACGAAGGGGCAAAGAAACTCTATGGCGATCCGCTTCAACCCGATGTAAAAGAACGATTAAACTTCGAACTCCATATTATGAAAACCATGGGTTTCCCGGGTTACTTCCTGATTGTACAGGATTTCATCCGGGCTGCCCGTGAAGAGCTGGGTGTTTCCGTAGGTCCGGGACGTGGTTCAGCTGCAGGATCGGCTGTTGCCTACTGTTTAGGAATAACCAAGATAGACCCGATAAAGTACGACCTGCTGTTCGAACGTTTTTTGAATCCGGACCGTATCTCTTTACCGGATATTGATACGGATTTCGATGATGACGGACGAGGGGAAGTGCTTCGCTGGGTAACCGAAAAATATGGAGCCGAACGAGTGGCTCATATCATTACTTACGGTACCATGGCCACCAAATCGGCAATCAAAGACGTGGCACGGGTACAGAAAGTGCCTTTGGCCGAGGCCAACCGTCTGGCCAAATTAGTGCCGGACAAAATTCCGGATATGAAAAAATTCAAACTGAAAGATGCGATAGAATATGTACCCGAACTGAAGGCTGCGGCAACCGGACCGGATCCTTTGGTTCGCGATACATTGAAATATGCGCAAATGCTCGAAGGCAACGTCCGCAATACCGGGGTCCATGCCTGTGGCGTTATTATCGGACGCTATGATATTTCCGATGTCGTCCCGGTCAGCACGGCCAAGGATAAAGATACAGGCGAAGAAATGCTTGTTACGCAATATGAAGGTTCCGTGATTGAGGAGACAGGCCTGATAAAGATGGACTTTCTCGGACTGAAGACGCTTTCTATCATTAAAGATGCCGTCGAGAATATCCGCCAAACAACAGGCGAGAATCTTGACATTGACCATGTCAGCCTGGAGGATCCGGCCACCTACAAACTTTATTGCGAAGGAAAGACGACCGGCACGTTCCAATTTGAATCGGCTGGCATGCAAAAATACCTTCGGGAATTGCAGCCCTCAAAATTCGAAGATCTGATTGCCATGAACGCGCTTTACCGTCCGGGACCTATGGACTATATCCCATCGTTTATCCGGCGTAAACATGGACAAGAAGAAATCAAGTATGACATTCCGGTCATGGAACGCTATTTGAAAGACACCTATGGCATCACAGTCTATCAAGAGCAAGTCATGCTATTGTCGCGTCTTTTGGCCAACTTCACCCGTGGCGAGAGCGATGCCTTACGTAAAGCAATGGGTAAAAAGCTTATCGACAAGATGAATGCCTTGAAAGAAAAGTTCATGAAGGGAGGGGAAGCCAACGGATACAAAGCCGAGACGTTAAACAAAATCTGGGCCGACTGGGAGAAATTCGCCTCGTATGCCTTCAATAAAAGTCATGCGACCTGTTACTCTTGGGTAGCCTACCAGACGGCTTACCTAAAAGCTAATTACCCTTCGGAATATATGGCAGCCGTCTTGAGCCGAAGTTTGTCAAACATTGTCGATATTACCAAATTCATGGACGAATGTCGGGCTATGGGTATCCAAGTTTTAGGTCCCGATGTCAATGAATCAATGCTGAAATTCAGTGTGAACAAAAGCAAGAATATCCGTTTCGGACTGGGGGCAATCAAAGGAGTTGGTGAAAGTGCGGTGGAAAATATTATCGCCGAACGCCAAAAAAACGGGCCTTATACTGACCTATTCAATTTTGTAGAACGTGTCAACCTTTCCACTTGCAACAAGAAGAATATCGAATCATTGGCGTTGGCCGGTGCTTTCGATAACTTTGGAATAGATCGGGAACAATTCTTTGCCAACACAGGTAAAGATGAAACGTTCTTAGACACCTTGGTTCGCTACGGCAACAAATATCAAATGGATAAATCAACGACAAGCAATTCTCTTTTCGGGGACGACAATTTTGTTTCAATCGCCAAGCCGGAAATTCCCCAGGCCGCACATTGGAGTCCGCTTGAAAAACTGAACAGAGAAAAAGAGCTGGTCGGCATTTACCTGTCCGCACATCCCTTGGATGAATACCGGATTATTTTGAAATACGTTTGCAATACGGGCATGGCTGAATTCGCCGACAAAGACAACTTGAAAGGCCGGGAAGTCTTGGCTGGCGGCATTGTTACAGGTTTCCGTGAAGGGATGACTAAAACCGGCAAACCTTTCGGTATTCTGAAAGTAGAAGATTTCACCGGAAGCGGGGAAATACCTCTCTTTGGACAAGACTACATCGAATATGCTAAATACGGACGCGATGGTGTTTACGTGTTGATCAGCGGCAAAACGGAGCCTCGGAAATACAACGAAAACGTCTATGATTTCCACATCAGTTCCATCCGTCTTTTGCAGGATGAGAAGGAAAAATTGATAGAAAATATCCATATCTCTATTCCCATCCACAGTCTCGATGAAACGACCATCAACGAACTTTCTGCAATGATCAAAAACCATCCAGGGTCATGTTTGTTATATTTTAAGGTTATTGACAGTGAAAACAACATTTCACTGGATCTCTTTTCTCAGAAAACACGGATTAATGTTACACGAGAATTGATTGACTACCTTCAGGAAAATGATGAACTGGATTTCAAAATTAACAGTTAGCACATGGCTATAGGATAAAGAATTCGTAAATTTGCTCCCCCGAGGAAATAGCTTTCGCAATTCCAGGGAGGACTTGAATTCCGTCGCACAGACGGACGAATACAACAACTAACTAACAAAATTAGAGATATTATGGCATTAAAAGTTACAAAACAAAATTTTAATGAGTCTATCAACTCTGGTAAGCCCGCAGTTATAGATTTCTGGGCAGAATGGTGCGGCCCATGCCGCATGGTTTCTCCAATCATCGACGAATTAGCCAACGAATATGAAGGGCGCGTCGTTATTGGCAAAGTCAATGTCGATGACGACGGCAGCGAAGACATTGTCGGCATGTTCGGCATCCGCAATATCCCCACTATTTTATTTTTCAAGAATGGAGAATTGGTGGATAAAGTGGTAGGAGCAACAACCAAGGATATCTTCAAACAGAAAATCAATGCGATACTTTAATACATGAACAGGTTTCTGTTCACAAAAGACCGCGCCTGAGGAAACTCAAACGCGGTCTTTTTATATCACACTTTAACTCCAATAGCGATCCTTATTCTTCTTCTTCATCGGATAAATCAATTGGCAACTGTCTTTTAAAGGCTTCTTTAAAAGAAATCAGGGTTTCCGTCCGAGCCAGTCCAAGGGGCTGTAACTTGTGATGAATAATACTCAACAAATGCTGATTGTTCTTCGCATAGATCTTAATAAACAAGTCGTATTTCCCGGTTGTATAATGACATTCCACCACTTCCGGAATATCCTTCAGCGCTTCGGTCACATTCGGAAACTGACCCGGAGAATTCAAATACAAACCCATATACGCACATGTTTCGTATCCGACTTTCGTATTATCCACAATAAACTCTGAACCCTTTATCACTCCAAGATTCGTAAGCTTCTGGATGCGTTGATGAATAGCCGCGCCTGAAACATTGCATTCTCTGGCGACTTCAAGAAACGGCATTCTCGCATTTCCAATGATGAGTCGCAAGATTTTTTCATCCAACTCATCTAATTGATGATGTGCCATACAATATAATTATTTACTACGTCTATAAATTCTATCAAATTGATACAAATATAGAGAATATAAAACGAATTGCCACATATTTTCCGGAATAATTTTTCATTATTCCAAATTCACCCCAAAACCCAAAAAAAATCCTGTATCCCCAAGGATACAGGATTCTTTCTATTGCTATTAAGCTATTTTACTCAACTCTCAAAGCGGCAGAATAGCTAATCTTCAACGCATAAGCTTCACGGAGAGCCTGTTTGATATCAGTAATGAAACCCATTTTCGTATCTCTATCGGCTTTGATAGAAACCGTCATGTACGGCTGATCCGCTTCTTTCATACTTGACTTCTCCTGAGCAATGTAGTCCTGAATTTCTGATACTTCAGCGAACTGGTCGTTCAACTGAATACGAGTTTCAGAACCCATCTTCGCCTGCAACTCCTGCAAAGGCTGACCTACATAGATGAAAGTCACCAATGATTTCTTTTCCAGCTTTTGAAGTTCTGTTGCCTGCGGTGCTCTAAATTGGACTTTCAAAGTCACCTCACGCATGGTAGTTACCATCATGATGAAGAACAAGAAAGCGAACACAAGGTCAGGTAATGATGAGGTATTCAATTCAGGCATCTCACGGCCACCTGCTTTACTAAATTTTCCCATGATTACTTCCCTCCATAATTTTTCGGTTCAGCTTCAGAAATCTTCTGCGGATAAATCTGCTGAACAGCTGCTTGTTGTTCTTCGTCCAGATCCATGAAAGCTTTACCAAACTTTCTTCTGGAAACATCATCTCTCAATTCATTGTAAGCCTTCGCCAACTCGTTCTGAACGTCGATATATGCCTGATAAGAAGTACCACGGTCATTCTGCAAAGAAATGATATGGTTCTTGGTTACCATCATCTTACCGAAATACGGAACATCTACTTCGACTTTTTCAGGTTTATGCGGATCATCGTTCGCATTCTGAACGAAATCCTTTACCTTATCTTTCAGCTGCTTAATATCTGTGAACTCATCACCGCAAAGAATCTGGTTATTACTGTTTACCAGCACGACCAGCAGATTTCTTTTCTTGATGTCCACATCTGCTTTGTCTTTCTGATCTTTAGGTACTGGAGGCGGCAAACGTCTTGCCAAACCTTTATCAGTATCCATTGAGGTCGTAATAAGGAAGAAGATAAGCAACATGAAAGCAATATCGGCAGTGGAAGTCGCGTTGATTGGCGGGGTTTTCCTTTTTCCTTTTTTTGCCATTTTACTTTTCTGTTTTATCTAATTCGTTATCTACTCATCATTTTTTTACAAACGCCCCAAACTACAGCGATCACGATTAATACAATCAGCACATAGCTGGAATAAATCCACATATCTGATATTTTCAACCAGAACGGAGTATTGTAAACTTGAGAATCAGCATTCAATCCTGGCAAAGCCGTACCGTCACCCATTACATAAGTAACAATCAGGATCAGAGCCAAGAAGGCCACGGCAGCAAATCCTATCAATGCTCCTCGAGGATCCACCTTGAGTGAGTTAGAGAATTGCCAAACCATCAACAAGAGTGTGACAACAATTGTCAGAGCAAAGAGGACATATGTCCAATACAATAGAAGACCCGTATAGACAGGCTCCTTCATTTCTGCAGAGGGATCTACGACACCTCCGAAGTAGAACATCAACAGCGTGATGACACTGACTATAGAACAAATCAGCAACGTCCAGCTGGAGACCTTCCTTATTTTAGTTACTGCCATAAGTCAAATTATTTTTTGAATTTGAGGTTGTATTTGATAATGATATCCAGAAGAGTGATTGAAGCATCTTCCATCTGATTCAGGATAGTTTCAACTTTTGTCAACAGATAGTTGTAGAATACCTGAAGGATCAAGGCTACGATCAAACCACCGATTGTTGTGATCAAGGCCACTTTCATACCACCTGCAACGACCGTCGGAGAGATATCACCTACACGTTCAATTTTATCGAACGCCATCACCATACCAACCACAGTTCCCAAGAATCCTAATGACGGAGCCATCGCGATAAACAATGCGATCCATGACAAGTTCTTTTCCAACAGACCACCTTGTACACCACCGTAAGATACGATTGATTTATCAACAACATCGATACCCTGGTCAATTCTCATCAAACCCTGATAAGCGATAGAAGCGATAGGGCCTCTTGTGTCACGAGCGATAGTTTTTGCACCTTCTACATCACCTCTGTCAAGTGCATCTTCAATACCTTTCAGCAATTTGGAAGGATTGGTTTCAGCCAAGTTCAGATAGATAATTCTTTCCAAGCAGAAAGCCAAACCGAAAATCAAAGGAATAGCAACCAAACTCATGAAGTCGGCACTACCTTCAATAAACTTAGTTTTCAACGCTTGATGGAAACCACCTTCAACAACCGTTTGTTCTGCTGCTTCCTGAGCAAATGCCATCGCAGAAGTGCCAACGGCACATAAGCACAAAAGTGCTTTTGCAAAATACTTTTTCATTGTGTGTTTAATTTTTAAGATTAATAATTCTCTTATTTGTTTTTATCTTTTTGTTGTTAATAATTTCTTTATCAATCATGGTATTCACACATGGCGGAAAGACAGGGATTCGAACCCTGGGAACAGTTACCCGTTCACCGCATTTCGAGTGCGGCCCGATCGACCACTCCGGCACCTTTCCTTGTCCTGCGGAGAAAGCGGGATTCGAACCCGCGATACGCTTTAGGCGTATACACGCTTTCCAGGCGTGCCTCTTCAACCACTCGAGCATCTCTCCAATTAGGCTTTCCTGTCTAAAACGGCTGCAAAATACGAAAAATTTCTCATTCGTCAACGTTTTCTGTGCGCAAATCTATATTTTTTGATTGACATATGCATCATATCTGAACAAGAAATTTCGCCTCTTTCTAAAATTACAGAATTATACCGAAATATTAACAAATGGGAACAGTTTTAACGCATTCTCTTTTGTAATTTCAACCACCTTTTCCAAGGTAATTCCAAAAATTTGCGCTACCTTTTTGGCGGTTTCCCAAATATAAGTCGGCTCATTCCGTTTTCCCCGATAAGGAACGGGAGCTAAATAAGGCGCATCTGTTTCCAGAACCAGCCGGTCCAGGGTGGTCTGCAAAAGGACCTCCGGCAGCTTGGAATTCTTAAAAGTCACCACGCCGTTCACTCCCATCCGAAATCCTTCCAGCTTTTCGATTTCTTTCAACTCCTCAAGCGTACCCGTGAAACAATGGAACACGCCTCGCAGGCGCTCCGGCCCCACCTTATAAATACTATCGAACACTTCGGGATAAGCATCACGCGTATGAATAGCCACCGGCAAATCCAGATCAATACTCCAGCGCAGTTGCTCTTCAAAAACCGTTTTTTGCTCTTTCAGGAAAGTTTTATCCCAATACAGGTCTATGCCAATCTCCCCGATTGCGCAATAAGCACGTTTTCCCAACCAACGCTCCGTTTCCTTCAAGGCAGCGACATACTGCCCGTCCACACTGGTTGGATGCAATCCCATCATGGGGAAAGCATAATCCGGATAACGGTCGCACAGCTCATTCATCCGGGCAATCGTTGTGGTATCCACATTCGGCAACAACAAGGCCGCAATACCTGAAGCCTTTGCCTCGGCAATCAGCCTGTCCTGCTCCGGATCAAAGTCATCCAGATAAATATGATTATGCGTATCGATCAGCTGCATATCCTAAGATTGACGGTTCATCAGGCGCGAAGCTATTTTTTCCAACTCAGCCCGCTTTTCTTTTCCTACACTCAGGGAAGCCAGATTCTTCATGGCTTCGGCATAATACTGTTGCATCCTCTCTTCAGAAAGTTCTTTCAGGTTCAAGGCATTGTATAGACCGGTCACCGCCGCTATTTTCTCTGCCGCATCGAAATCTTTCCGGGCTACCCACTGTTCCAATGCCGCCTTTTGTTCCCCTGTAGCCCGCTGGAAGGCATTAATCAACAAGAATGTTTTCTTATTGCATAAAATATCCCCTCCGATATTCTTTCCAAAAGTCTTCGGATCGCCATACACATCCAGCAAATCGTCCTGCAACTGGAAAGCCAAACCGATATTGATGCCGAACTGATAAAGGTTATCCACATCAGCAGCCGGAGCTTCGCTCAGAATAGCCCCCATCTTCAGCCCGCAGGCCAAAAGAACGGCAGTTTTCAGACGGATCATTTCCATATATTCATCTTCGGTCACATCCATCCGACTCTCAAACTCCATATCGTATTGCTGACCTCCACAAATCTCGAGTGCCGTCTGAGTAAACAGATCCAAAACAGCCTTCAGATATTTGGGCTCCGTATCACCCACCAAACGATAGGCCGCAATCAACATGGCGTCGCCCGACAAAATAGCCGTATTCGCATTCCAAACCTTATGAACGGTCGGACGATTGCGGCGCATATCGGCTTCATCCATCAAATCGTCGTGCAACAAAGTAAAGTTATGAAAAACCTCCAACCCCATAGCCGGAGACATCGCACGCTCCACATCGTCGCGATACAGATCATAAGCCATCAGAACCAAAGCCGGACGGATACGTTTCCCGCCCAAAGACAAAATATACTCTATCGGTTCATAAAGGCTCTTCGGGGGATAAGGAAAGTGTAACCCTTCTATCCCGGCCTCTACCTTTTTTTGTATTTCCTCAAATGAATACATAGCCACTAACTGAAAAATAAGAAAAAGAAAGGCTGCCCGCCAAGCAAGCAACCTTCCTTATATTTATATAGGATAAGAAAATTTCCAATCTTATTACTGCAGGCGGAACATAACCGGCACTGTATATTTCACACGTACTGGTTTACCACGCTGTTCACCCGGTTTCCATTTCGGCATCGTACCCAACACGCGAACGGCTTCTTTATCCAAAGAGGGGTCAACACCACGTAACACCTGGATATCTACGATAGAACCGTCACGGTTAACCACGAACGAACATACTACACGACCCTGAATACCGTTTTCCTGAGCGATAACCGGATACTTGATATTGCTTGCCAAATATTTCAACAAGCCCTGCATACCGCCGTCCGGGAATTCCGGCATCTTTTCTACTACGGTAAAGATCTGCTGAGCAGCCTCTTCTTCTTCTTCTTCTACAACTTCAGTCGGAGCCACATAAGTCTGAGTCTGAGCTTCCATCTGGCTATCCTCAGTTGTAAGGATATCCTGCTGTTCCAACTCTACGTCGTCATCAACGACATTCAACTCTTCGACTACGGCCGGTGCTGGAGGTGGTGGAGGGGGAGGAGTTGTCGGTTCTTGTCTCGTAATCTCGATTTCCTCTTCGGCGATTACATCCTGCACCTCGTCAGCTTTTGTGATAACCTGGACATCGCGAGAGCTCCATTCAAAGCCCACGAACAGAATCGCAAAGGAAATGACCAATCCCATCAGGACGCTCAAGCCTTTGGTTTGTTCCAAGTCCGCTTTCGGTGATTTTTTTACTTCCATATAATTTAGTTTTTAAATAAAGAAAATTCGTGTTTTTCTACTGCGCAAAAATACGAATTATTTTGAATAGTCAAGAGTTTGCCCCCTATATTTTTTCATTTTTCTCAAAAAAGTATCCGAAACATATACCTTTTTGGGGTTTTCTCCGTTTCTATAACTGGGCAGAAAGACGTATCTTTGCCGCGTCATGAAAAATCGTATGAGAAACATCTGCTATTATATAATAATAATGTATATGGCGTTGCTGGCTACCGCTATCCCTTCTTGGGCGCAAACCGGCAACGAAGCTTATACTTTCCTCCGGATGCCGACATCCACCCGGGCCAATGCATTGGGTGGGCATACGGTTTCTCTGGTAGAGAGCGATCCGTCGTTGGCTTTCCACAATCCGGGGTTGCTCGGTGGCGAGATGGACGGGATGATCAACCTCAACTACATGAACTACATCTCCGACATCAATGTCGGAAGTGCCATTTTCACCAAAGCTTTCCGCGACAAAGGGGCATGGGGCGTGGGAGCCAGCTTCTTCAGCTTTGGGAAAATCGATGAATACTCGGTAGAAAATATTTATTTAGGAGAAGCCTCCGCAAAAGACATCAGCGTACAAGGATTCTTTTCCTACGACCTGAGTGAACGCTGGCGAGGCGGGGTCTCCCTGAAGTTCCTCTACTCCACCCTGGCCGATTACACGTCGATGGGCTTGGCCGTCGATGCCGGTCTAAGTTATTACAATTCCGAAAAGAAATTCTCATTCGGCTTTGCCTTGAAAAATATCGGGGCACAGCTGAAACCCTATTACGAAGAACGCCAGCGGATGCCTTGGGATATCCAGGCCGGAATCAGCAAACAGATGAGCCACGCCCCCATCCGCTTTTCATTGACGGCCATGTATCTGAACCGTTGGAAATTTGATTACACCGACGAAGTAAAAACAGACAACAACGAAGAAAAGGACGGCGACAATTTTGCCCAGGCTTTGCTGAAGCATTTCATCATCGGCGTTGACTATGTACCGTCAGAGAATTTCTGGGTAGGTATCGGATTCAATCCGAAAACCCGGATGGACATGAAACTCTCCGGCGGAGGAACGGGACTGGCCGGTTTTTCTGCCGGCGCCGGTGTCCGCATCAAGATGTTCGATGTCGGAGCTTCCGTTGCCCAGTATCATCCGTCCGCCCTTTCGCTCATGATCAGCGTTAGCATGCGGCTCGCCGATTTCAAACCCTGATTTCTCCCCGAAGAAACCTATGGTTTCTTCTCAAGAAAATATAGTTTTGGATACGAAAAAATACAGTTTTATGGCAGAACAAAACGTAGTGATTTGCCGGAATTTGCAGAACGACCTGCAAGGTTTCCTGGCGTCTTTGGATTACGACAAATTATTCATACTGACTGATACGAACACGCTGCGTGCGTGTTACCCGCGGGTGAAAGACATTCCCGCCCTGAAAGGAGCGCCGGTTATCACCGTAGAGGCCAACGACCTCCACAAAAGCCTGGATTCCCTCTCATCCATCTGGATGCATCTTTCCAACGAGGGGGCTACGCGCCACTCGGTATTGCTCAACCTGGGGGGAGGCATGGTTACCGATATGGGAGGCTTTGCCGGTGCGACGTTCAAGCGTGGCATCCGGACCATCAACGTCCCGACAACCCTGATGGCTTCGGTCGATGCGGCCGTAGGTGGAAAGACAGGGATTAATTTCAACGGACTGAAAAACGAAATCGGGGCTTTCTATCCGCCGCTCTGCGTTTTCATCGATTGCGAGTTTCTCCGCACACTCGACCGCGACAATATCCTTTCCGGCTATGCCGAAATGATCAAACACGGCCTGATCAGTTCCATGGATGTTTATACGCCGGTCATGCTCTACGATATCGACACCATGAACTACAGCTACCTGAACCAGTTGGTGGCCCAGTCGGTGGCCGTCAAGGAAGAGATAGTTGCCCAGGATCCGAAAGAAAAAGGCATCCGCAAAGCCCTGAACTTCGGGCATACGGTAGGACATGCCTACGAAAGCCTTTCGTTCCGCAAGGGTCGTCCCTTGCTGCACGGCCATGCCGTAGCCGCAGGCATCGTGAGCGAATTGTTCCTCTCCCACAAGCATTGCGGTTTCCCGATGGAGAAACTAAGCCAAGTCGTCTATTATATCAAAGAATACTATGCACCGTTTGCCTTCGACTGCAACGACTATGAAACGCTTTACGAATTGATGCAACACGATAAAAAGAATGAAGGTAACGTCATCAATTTCACTCTGCTGGGCCAAGTCGGCGATGTCCGTCTCAACCAGCAACTGAACAAGGAAGACATTCTCTCCTCCATGGATTTTTATCGCGAAAGTTTTGGAGTTTAAAATAAAATATCTACATTTGCACCCGAAAAACAGACGGGATGTAGCTCAGCCCGGTTAGAGTACACGTCTGGGGGGCGTGTTGTCGCTGGTTCGAATCCAGTCATCCCGACGGGTTAAAATAAAGGAGTTAAGTGATGAACTTAGCTCCTTTTTATTTTCTTTCCCCAATTCGCCACAGCTATTCTCAAACCGCCTACACCATAACTCTGAATTGCGACTTCCAAAGAACCTCTATCACTCTTTCCTTTTTCTAATTCCTATTATTGTCTTGTCTATATTTCTCACTAAATTTGCAGCCAATCAGATGTTTCAGCCATCAAAGCAGTGTTGATTCAGAAATTTCCTAATGCAGCAATCATTATGAGTATGAAAAAGAGTCCAAGAATATTGAATGAAACCGGCAAATGGGTATTTAACGAAGTAAACGGAGAAGATTTTCTGCAAAACAATAAAGACTTCTTCTTTTCAAAGATTGATGCGATGAAGCCTCAAACAGCTTTAGATGTTGAGAGCGCAGCAAATTATGCTTGTGCCGGTTATACCGACAACAGCATATTTAATGACATCAAAATGTTTGTCTATAATGCCCCGGCTATTAAAATCAAGGATGAAGAAGGCAAAGAGCGCTCTTACGAACTGACGCTGGGGGATGTATGTTTCGCACTCAGCATCCCTTTGCGGGACATGTATCTGAAAGAGCATCCGGAGATTCCGCAATAACTATCCCATCATTTTCCCTGCCATTCTGACAGCTCCCTCCCCCGCTTTTTTCTTCATTTTCCGCAAAAATGCACCCGTTTTCTTCCGTTTTTGCGAGCCGTTGAAAAAAAGATTTAGATGAGTACGCCGGGGGATTTAGATGAGTGTGCGGAGTCATCTAAATGACCCGGGGACCTCATTTAGAAGACCCGTTGGAGCGATGCAGAACGTTTTTCAGACTCTTCGCGTTTTTCGGCGAAAATGGAGTATAAGAAGGAGAAAATGGCGTTTTCAAGGCCGTTTTTAGGGTAAAATTACCCAAAACAGGCGAAAAATCAAAGATGTTCAAAAAGGGGATAGTTGGCAGAAAGATAGCGTATTAATTCATTTTAAAGCCCGCGAGAAGGCGATATTTTCAATTTCTCGAATCAGAGGGCGAAAATAATCGATTCTCGCGAAGTTAAACTGACAAGATGGCATTTTAAAAGCCGTTTAAAAGCCGTTTAAAAGCTGCAGCCATACTTTCCGGAAAAAGGGCGGCATGAATTTGGAAAAAGATGCCATGCTTTTTGGAAAAAGGATAGCATGAATTTGGAGCGATGCCGTTTGGGACGCGTAAACCTATGCTTTCGTCCTTAAAAACCTATGTTTTCGTTGATAAAACCCATGGGAATGGAAAAAATTCCGCGTTTTTCCTTGCAGTTTCATAAATTGCACTTACCTTTGCATCGAATCCCCATGGGAAAGAGTTCCCG
>CALVFH010000040.1 GCA_944326775.1 uncultured Parabacteroides sp. | reverse complement strand
TCGGTGCAAAGATAAGGAATATTCTTGTTTTTACGACACAAAACTGGAATTTTATTAGAGAATGCACCCGCGTTCCCTTCAATGGAAACGCCCAGCGTGTCGATGCCTTCCGCGTTTTCCAGTTTTACAGCCCCGGCAATCAGGGCTGCCACATAGTTCTTTTTCCCGGACCTTCCCCGCCGGTGATGCAGAGCAAGTTCCCCTGTGTTCCCAGCGGCACGCCGTTCACCTATACTATCATCTGTGCCACAGGTATATGCTTATCCACACAAATTGCTACTGACCTTTAAGTGTAAGTTTCCAAAATTCTGTTTCTTCTACGTTGTTACTGACTTTAATTCTTTTTGCATATGGCAATATAACAGATTTCCAGTCTTCGGTAATAAGAATATAACCATTACTCTTCGCTTCTAAAATTCCCCAATCATCAACAATACGGGCATTTTTATAGATATTCCCGATATTTTCAAGAGGAATGATAGAATTGGGGTCAAAACTTATCTGCATATTTTTCAGTGGCAACTTCTTTATATCTTGGGTAAATAATTCAATTAACTGCTTTTTCTTTATTGCTTGTATTGAATCACGTTGGTTTTCAAAGCCTATAATATTATCATAATCATATAATGTCTTTCTTTGTTGTATATGACTCTCTTTGTCGGTAGGAATAACAATACCATAAGCCTTCTGAATCAAGAATCCCAAATCTGAATTTCCATCTACTTGTTTACGCCATTCGCTCGTACTCTTATCAAGAAGATACCCCATTATTGCCCCCGACAGGTAGGCAAAAGTTCTGACTAAATTTTCTTTTTTCATATAAGATTCTATTTCTTTATCAAGTATATGAAGATACATGGAGTCTGACAAAACGGATAGCTTTATTCCTGTATATTGTGCTAGCCCTTCGTAGATTTCAAAAGCCGTTTCATCTGAATAGTATTTACTATATTTTTGTTGCCTTTGCTTTCTGAATGTAAGACCATCACAAATTGCTATTTTGCGTGATGAAGAATCATCTGTTTTACAAGCAGACAAAAAAGCATTCCATTCCAATTTAAGGAGGATTCTGGCATCCTTAGTATCCATATGAACATTATTATAGGTTCTTGGAACATAACCGAGAGAATCCTGCCAGTAATGAAACATTTCATGGCAGAACAAAATATTACGATCTATGGCATCAGTAGGTATTGGAAGTGCTACCATCACCCATTTCTGCCCGAATACATTTATCGTGGAATTGGCAATGTTCTTATTGACTGGAAATTTTCCAATAAAACACCCCCCACATGTTTGAAGTTGTTCTTGTGGGTCCTTTTGATTACTCCACAAATCACGATTCTTGTTTATACATAAAATGGGTGCATACAAATTAATTCCCCATAGTTTCCCATTATCCTTATCGCATATAGTTTTGATATTGTTGAATATGTTTGAGTACTCAACGCAAGAAACGAGATTTCCACTGTTATCTTTATCTTGAGCTATTAATGTTTGGCAAACTATCAATATGATAGATAAAAATAGAAATGTTTTTTTCATGATTTTTTGTACAGTACAGTTGCATAAACGGATGAAATCTGCCTTTACCATCTTGAACTTGGCTTCTTCGGGCAAAGATGCTGGTTGGGGCTATTCTTCTTTCTCAAAAGTTCTAACTAAATATATGTCGGATTGGGCTATGGAAAAACCACACGCATACGGATAGGAACATTCTCCACGATTGGCACTCCATTCTTCTTGTGGCTTTCCAAAGATGATATTTCTCTTGATGTTCATAGCTGGATGTATTAAAATCAACACCCAAATATACACCCAATAATTGAAACAGTAAAAGGTATTTAATGATATTTAGCAATATGGCTGATTTGCAGTAACTTTATTATTATCAGAGTGTTACGATTTTACAAGATTTCTTGATTGCATAAGTTAAAGTCCCGTACGCACCGCAAGGCTTCTAAGACAAAAGGAAGTCACCCTCAAAAAGACAAAGTTTAGTTACAATATCATTACAGAAAAATCGGCCTTTCGGAATAATCTTGTTAATTATCAAATGTAATTCCATACGGCTGTCCAACTCATCAAATATGGAAAGGTCAGAAGTGATACGACCGACAGGAATGACCCTCATGGTCAGGTGTCCCATGTCCGGGTCGTCGGCTTGGCCGTAGAAGATGACAGATGAACCATAATTGATTTCTTCCAGCCAGTCCGCAATCATGGAATAGCAACCAAAGGAACAAGATGAATTTTCCTTGTTCCTTTAGAAAGCTTTTACATCAGAACCCAACCTGTTTCTGCTGTTCGGCATTATACCGGTCACCGGTGATCGGGATGGCGGAGACTTCATCTTCCAGCTGTTTCCATTCCTCGGTACTCAATGTGAAGTCCAGCGTCCGAAGATTTCCTTCGAGGTGTGAGAGTTTCGTCGTACCGGGGATGGGGACAATCCACGGTTCCTTCTGCAAAAGCCAGCCGAGGGCAAGCTGGGCAGCCGTCATGCCGCGCTCCCGTCCGAAGCGTTGCAGCACATTCACGATGCGGTAGTTGGCACGCATGGCCTCAGGGGTGAAGCGGGGCAGCGTCGTACGGTTGTCGTTGTTGGGGTCAAACTGGGTGTATTCGTTCAGGTCACCGCCCAGGAAGCCACGGTTCATCGGGCTGTAGGGCACAAAGCCGATGCCCAGCTCACGGCAGACATCCAGCACGCCGTTCTTCTCCACCTCGCGGTGCATCAGGTGGTATTCACTTTGAATGGCAGTCAGCGGACAGATGACGTGTGCCTTGCGGATAGTGGCGGCGCTGACCTCGCACATACCCCAGTGCAACACCTTGCCTTCCTTTATCAGATCGCTGATGGTTCCTGCCACGTCCTCCACCGGAGTGTTCGGGTCGAAACGGTGCTGGTAGAACATCGGGATGCAGTCGGTGCGCAGACGTTTCAGGGATTCCTCACAATAGCGGCGGATGGTAGCCGGACGGCTGTCCTGTCTTCCGGTAGCCTTGCCGTCGATGACTTCATGGCCAAATTTGGTGGTTACATTCACCTTACCATGAAATTCACCAAGGGCTTCTCCTGCCAACAGTTCATTGTTCAACGGGCCATAAATAATGGCAGTATCAAACAAGGTCACACCCCGGTCCATCGCCTCATGCAACAAGCGGATGCACTGCGCCTTGTCGGGATGCCAGCTCCGGTTGTAAGTCATCCCCATCACGCCGAAGCCCAATGCCGAGACCTCAAAGGCTGCCTGTCCCGTACCCAATGTGCGGTGTGCCGTGACGGTGGCAGCTTTGGCATCTCCGCCTGATGCCGGTTTGTTTCCAGATACAGCACGAGTCGTAGCTTGTACATTGTTCCATGCCGGGGATATGGCCAATGCCGCACCAGCGGCAGCCGCTGTCTTTAAGAATCCACGGCGGCTAATACGTTCTTTTCTGTCTGTCATAACTATTTCTTTGAAAGTTCTATCCGTTTGATGATTCTTGCCGGGTTACCCGCTACGACTGTCAGAGGAGGTACATCTTTAGTCACCACACTGCCTGCCCCTACGATGCAGCCGTAACCCAAACGCACGCCCGGCAGGATCGTGGCTCCGATGCCAATCCAGACCTTGTCTTCGATGATGATTTTCCGTCCGTAGGTGGCGCTCCGGTTATCAGGATCAGGGTCGTGATTGATGGTGATGATATTAACCTTCGGGCCGATAAACACATCATTCCCTATGCTGATTCCGCCTCGTCCGAAGAATGTGCAGCACTGCTGGATGAAGCATCGCTGCCCGATAGTAACCGGCTGCCCGTAGTCGATATATAAAGGAGGGAGTATTGTAGTACTTGCATCCACAGGTTTCCCCAGGATACGTTCCATGTAGGTATGCACTTCATCGGGGGTACGATAGCCGGTATTCATTTCAGTGGCAGTCTTCATCGTGTCAAAGATAGCCGTAATCAGCGTTTCATATCCCGGTTCATTTGGGGAGACCATCTCCCCGCTCAAGTCTTTCTCAAAAATATCCTTCATAGTTTTCTCCTGTAATTGTTTACGGATACAAAAGTACAAGGAGACACGGAAGAAGGGTTTGCCGCAAGGCTCAAATTATTTTGTTCGCAGGCTCAAATCAGCGACAGCTGACGCTGGTCAGACCTTTGCAGTCGGAGGGCAGCCATACATCTCTTTGTAACTCTTGGAGAAGTGGGACAGATTCTTGAATCCGACCTGATAGCAGATATCCGTCACCTTGTCGTGCCTGCCGGATGTAATCATTTCGTGGGCAGCTTCCAGACGGCGGTTGATAATCCATTTCTGCGGCGAGAGGTCGCTTATCTTCTTGAAATCACGTTTGAAGGATGCCAGGCTGCGGCCCGTGTAGGCGGCCATCTCTTCCAAGGAAAGGTTATACATATAGTTCTCGTTCATGTATTCCAGCAGGTCGATTTTCCAAGGCTCGGTGAAGTCGAAGAGCGAAGCGTACAGGCTCGTATCCGTATGGAGCAGAATATACATACCTTCGACCATCTTCAGCTTCAACAAATCTTCAGAAGGACGGACTCCGGAATCGAAGAATGGAAGAATCGACTCGAACAGGCTCTTGATATCCGGACGGTCGGCAGGCAGACGCATGAAACTCCGTCTATCCCGCTTCGACTGCTCGGGCAGTTCTTTTCTTGCGATGTTCTGGTAAAACTCACGCAGGAACTTGCGGGAAAATTTGAGTACAATAGAACGGTACGGCACGCCGCCTCGGATATGCTTCTGCAGTGTCATCCGGTGGTCGCGGCGCATGAAGGCACATTCCCCGGCACGGAGGATATGCTTCTTTCCCGGCTCCGTGATTTCCAGTTCTCCGGAACAAAGGTAAATCAGCGTATGCTCCCTGTTGGCATGCGTACATTCTCGGTCATCCGTGAAATAACTGGCGATAAACACATTCGAATAATCAAGGACTTTCAATTCTTCCATACAGCATTATTTTTTGGATGTCACAAAATTAACGCATAAATAAGAAAATGCTTTGTAGGAAGGCTCAAATTATTTTGTCAAGCAGCTCAGGAACAGAAAAACGAAGACTTTTCTCCATGATATAGTTTGTCAGATACAGCCTGTTGGCCTTTGCTTGCTGCTCTTTTACTACTTTATAGCCGTGTTTCTCGAAAAATAAACGGGCAGTAATGCTGACTTCAGCCCATATTCTCTGTACTCCATATTCTCGGGCTATCTTTTCGGTTTCTGTAAGCAGTCGGGTTGCCACGCCTTTCCCTTGCCAGTCCTTGTGAACAAACAGGGAGTGCATATAGCCTTCTGTATTCATGGAAGAGAAGCCGATAATTTTGCCTTGAGCATCCAAGGCCACTATGAAGTTATGCTTCGCCAGCAATTCTTTCCAATGCTCAAAGCTGATTCCGCATGAAGCCCAGTCTGCTACTTCCTCTGGGGTATAATCCTTCGAATTGACGTATAGGACGGTATTGCGGAACATCTCCCGCATCTCAGGAATGTCTTGTTCCGTGACTTGGCGTATCGGATATTCAGGATGCAGACTTTTGACCATTATGTATTCCTCGTCTTTGTCATTGGATGTTTTGTCTTTTCAGTTCCATAAACAGTTTTGTGTATCCGTTCTTTTTCTTCGTCCTTTTAAAACCTTGGAATCCGAGTTTGGTGTAGCATGAAACGGCAGGAAGATTTTCTTCGATTACATCCAGGATATAATACTCGTACCCGGCTTGTTTGATGCTTTCTTTCAACAAAAAGGAGGCAACACCCTGATTCCGGAATTGCTTCCGCACGGCTACAAATTCGATAAATCCGGTTGTACGGGGATATGTCAGTGGCTGTTCAAATTCTTTTTTCAGAACGAGTACGGCAATGGTTCCCATCACAAGTCCGAAATGTTTTCTGTATGACGGTCCGTTGGTATAAACGACTCTTCCCAAACAGTCTGAAATACCGGCAACGCCTATGACGGCATTATCACTTACTGCCACATAAAACCTTTCAGGACGGATTCCCGGTTCAAGTGCTTTTGCCACTGTTCCCATATCCTTGCGGAAAAAGGAAAAATCTCGTTCAAAGCCTTCTGCGATACAAGTAGCTATACTGTGACGATCGTTTTCTACGGCTTTTCTAATCACCGCTTTTTCTTTATGTATTTCCATCGTTTATTGTTTCTATTTGCATTTTACAATGTTGACTACCCCGTAAAACAGATTCGCTGATTGTTACCCGAAAAGTCTTGTCTTTCCATAGTGAATGCAAGACATAAAGAATGCTTTGTCTGGAACATTCACAAAGCAATGGAGTAGAGACATAACCTTGCCGATGAAGCATACAGGTACATTCCATAAAATACATTAGTTGAATCTATCTTTCTTGATGGACATTATAAATTTGATTCTAAATATGAATCACAATTTTTCGTGTGCTAACTCTCCGTTAATCCAAAAAGTAGCTTCTTCGCCCGTGAAGTGCAGGAGCACGTAATTCGGGTCAGTCGGACCTCCGGGGAAATGATGAACAAACCAATCCTGCCACATCTCTTGGCGAATGGCATCATCCGTAACAATTTCCACCGTACCCCGCAGAGCAACACTGTCGCCGTAATGTTCATAGCAAAGACCGGCTTTGTTGTTTGCTTTAAAATCACAGACCTTCACCGAATCGGCACCCGTTGCCATCCAAACCTCATAGAAATCTTTTGCTCCTATCTTGGACATCGGCACGGGGCGGGGATAACCTTTGGCATCGATGGAGACAACCGTCACGTTCTCGCATTGGGCCAGCAAGCAAACGGCTTTTTCCGGAAGTGTCCGTCCGTCCGGTTCCTTCCATCGCTTCAAGTGCGGGAAGTACCGATACATTTGTTCTTTGGCTTGTATGGGAGTCAGGTTCCAGCCTGTCTGCGCATTCATCTGGTCAAGGAATTGCAGGCAGAATTCTATCATCTGGCTCATCGTGAAGTCCTGGGTGAACTTCCCGTCTTGGTAGCAGTATGTGCAATAATCTTCGCTGCGGCTTCCGTCCGCATGGATTCCCTTGTTCCCATCTGTCAGCGGCATACCACAGCTTTGGCAAAATTGTCTATCCATATAATTCCGTATTTCAATAAAGCCATAAAGGTACGAAAAAGGAGTAACCTGAATGCTAATCAGTTACTCCTTTCTACTATATTTAAGCGATTTAACAATTACAATTTGAATCCTTTACTTTTTTCTGCTAATCGCCACTATTTACTTTTAGCCACATCCGGATTTTCGGTATTAAGGTAATTTTCTACTTAATACTCAAATGTTGAAACAGACAATCCGCAGTAAGTTCCTGAGCAGGATTAAATCTATCCGAAGACATGTATTGCAAGAGGCTGTGACGGAACTGGGCAGCGGCCGGACGATTCTCCAGATCACTATTCAGGTCGGCACTGCATACCATAAGCTTACCTTTTCCCACACGAGCTTCATAAAGCAAACCCAGTTTCCGGTTTTTAAACCAATCATCAATCAAATAGACAACCGGTTCAAAACCTTCCGGATAATCATCCAGAACCATAGCATCACATCTGCTCACAATGTCCCACCACTGATAATCACTAACTCCTTCATTAGGGAAAGCCTGTAAAGCCGGATGGTTTTTCTCACAATAAATACCCAACGTATGAGGCGGCTGTCCATGAGTCCACGCCGTATTCCAGAAAATACTAGAAAATCCTACAGATATATCTCCACCTTTATCCTCCGGAACTTTTCCATAAGCCAATAATAACACAGAACCACCTTGTGACAAGACAGATTCCGCTTGAGAATCAAGCTTTTCCGTAACATATATCGGTTTATCAAGCTCGTCTAATGTTTCAGGATAGACCCATACATGCCATTGATTATGGAAGGATGTCCCTTCAATCTCAGCCGAAACAGTCAATTGCGAAGGTGAATCAATTTGGGACAAATCGCAATGAATCCGACCTGCAGGAATGCAATTACCGATAGGCAGTTCCAATGTTTTATCACCCCGCCCTATTACCGAACCGTCCTCCCGGACAATACTCCATCTTACAACAGCATCCTGTATCGGAGTTTCTCCAAAATGAGCTACTTCCAAAGGTACATCCATTGTTTCATTATTCTTCCAAACCATTTTCGGGAAACGAGCCAAAGGAACTGTCGAATTACAGAACGTACTATATTCAGCACCATCTACATAACCTTTACTATCCCAAAATGCATCCAGCACCCCTACCAAAGCCGTACCTTGTCCGGGAAAATCATGCAAATCCAACAACTGGAAGCCTGCAAATCCCGGTGTGCGAAGTGCCGCTTCAATATCTGCCTTATAGCATAAGGTTTGCAGTCTGCCGGAAGCGTATAGAAACTCATCTGACAAATCACCCATTCCCTTCTGTTGCAAGGTCTCTTGGAATATCTCCATATTCTTAGCTTTCAACACACCGGTATATTTGGAAATTTCCCGGAAATTAGGATATACACACCATTGTCCTACCTCATGACTCACGGTCGGACGGTCTTTATGAATAATAGAAGCAAAATCATAGTCGGTGCGAGGTGATTGTGCATTAATGATACTACTCAAACCAGCGCCCCACACCTGAATACGCGGAGCCATTTCATCACAATAATCAGCCGTCTGCACGAAAGGCCATCCAGAAGCAGACGTGTAAACACGGCGGTTATCTATCTCCTTCCAATGGGTCACCAGATCCGTCAAGTATTCTACTTGGCGCTCGCCACTAGGCTCGTTGCCATGAGCCATAAGGCAAAAAGAAGGATGATTCCCATATTCGCGTAAAATCCGTTCACTTTCCTCGCGTATCCACTTATCCTGTGGAAATCCACTTCCCACTTCAGTCCACACGCCACATTCCACCTGAAGGTACATACCTTGGCGATCAGCTACATCAAAAGCCACTTCCGGCGGACACCATGAATGAAAACGCACATGATTCAACCCATATTCTTTACACGTCTTATAGATCTTCTCCCAATACGCCGGATCCATCGAAGGATAGCCGGTTTGCGGGAAAATGCAACATTCCAGTGTGCCGCGCAAAAAGATCTGTTTTCCATTTATTTCAAACCGAGTACCCACAGACTTGAACTCACGCAAACCAAAATTACTCTCCCGATAATCCGTTTTACCAGCAGCTTCTACCTTTGCCTGCAATTTGTAATAATCAGGTGTAAACTCAGACCACAACTTGGCATCAGGTCCCAAATCAATCGTAGCCGTGTACACTGGATTCTCACGACCCGGTTCCAATTTTACGGAAACAGGTTCACCCACTTTCTTACCGACTGGCGTAACTGCCTGCAAATACAATATCGCACCTTCCTCCGGAACCCTACCCTTCAAATGAGTAGTGACAACAACTTGCTTCTCCCGGATATCCGGATCCGTACGCAAATAATCAATATAAACAACCGGTTTAGCCGTCAGCGTCAACTGTCCGATCAGACCATTCCAATTACTCTGCGTATGATCAGAAACGCTATGTGCATTATAACCGACATTCACCCGCAAACGATTATCCACTTTAATAGCCAACGTATGTTCTCCCGGCGTTAATCCCTGTAATTCATAGCGATGAGGTGTCTGCAATGTCTGACATTCGCCAACTTTTTGTCCATCAAGATAAACTTCAGTAAACCAATGCGCCCGTTCCAATTCCAATAGCACCGGTATATTTTCCCAACCTTCAGGAATAACGACCTTCCTGCCATACCAGGCTACCCCTACATACCACTTCTCCGGATTAAGCCAGAACGGTACTTTAATATTACCTTCTTTCCGATAAGGAGCATATTCCGGCGCATGATACCATGAGCTATCTACAATCTGTCCGGTCCATCGGGTATTGATGCTTACATCTTCTCCATAACCCTGCTCCTGCAAAGAACCGGGTAAATTAATTTTATCTGTCAGTGTTTGAGTTGTAAACCATTGTTCGCTTGTACCTTTATCTTCGGGATCTATGGCAAAAGCCCATTCGCCAGCCAGTGAAATCGATTCCGGCTTTTGTTCTTGACATGAGGAAAGTGACAATGTACAAATGCCCGCCATAACAAGCAAGCTAAATAATAAATCTTTCTTCATAAGAGTCATGTTTAATAATTAAGAATAAAAAATGGTTTGTCTGTCAAAGCTTGAACATCCTTGAACCAATTTATCAAGTTACGAAAAGCAATAGCTCCCAGATGTGAGGGGGTTAAAACCAAGACCTCATCTAAAAATTTAAGAGCTTTTTCCGTATGTCCGATACCATACCACCCCAAGGCCATCATAAACTTGCAATGCACAACATTACGTAACTGAAGATCATCCTCCCAGATTTGCAAATCAGGCAGAGAGACAGCAAAATAATCCATTTTGACAGAATCAAACAAATGTTTTTCTCCATACGAAATCAACCGGTAGAAACGTCCGTGTGCCTCATCTTTTCTACCCAGACACAAGAGAGCAAGTCCCTGATAAAAAATCTTTTCAGGTTTAGCATCATTATAATACATAGCTGCTGCCGGTTCTGTAGGACCTTTCGTAGCCTTTTCCCAACAATCCACTGCATCTTCATGATGTCCTAAAGCGATATGAGCGCACCCCATAAAATAATAAAAATCATTCTCTTGTGCTCCATAAAGCTTACCTTCGCCCAAATGGTGAGGATAAACCAGACATTCTTCCAGCAGTTTCAAAGCATCTTCATAGCGCCTCTCCAGCAAAGCCTGTTTAGCCAATTCCACCCGTGTAAATTGATATTGTGCGGGAACCTTACCTTCACCACCCTCCCAAGGATGAAAATGATGATTATCCAACAATTCTCTGGCTTTACCATATTTACCTATCAAATTCAACAAAGTTATCTCTTCCAGCAAGAGATCGTCACGACGCGCAATCAATGCAGGATACCGCTGTAAGAAATGCAGACGTTCGACATTTGGACGGCCAAGACGTTTGTATAACTGGTCCAACTCCATCAAAACACGAGCATCCGCAGGATCCAAATGGAAAGCCCGCTCCATACAAGCAAGCGCTTTATCCGGACAATTTTTCTTGTTAAAATAGGCGAGTGCAAGATTACGCCACGTAGTGGGGAAATTCCCATCTATACGAGCTGCTGTTTCCCACGCTTCCACAGCAAGGTCGTATTGCCGTTTATCATAATAGAGGTTGCCTAAATAATAGGGAGCACGGGCATCTGTCGGATGAAGATTCATTGCACAATGCAAAGCCAAAATAGCCTCCAGGCGATTCGGGAAACAGCCATCCGAACAAAACTGTTCTCCCCGGATAAAATCATCTTCTGCACCGGCCTCTCCTCCTTGCACACAGCTCCAACCCTTATAATAATAAGTCATCGGCGTAACCGCGTCTTCGGAAATAGCCACATTCCAAAGCGACAGCGCTTCCTGCCAACAGCCAGCAGCACAATAATCCAACGCTATCTCGTCGTAATTATGGGCATCGCGGCGCATGAACGCTTTTAATTCTGCCAGCAAATTCTCATTATGAGTTATCAAATATTGCTCATAACGGCAGCCATAATTAAATTTATCCATCTCCAACGACTCTGCTACCAGTTTCAATGCTTCATCCTTACGACCCATACGACGAAGTATGAGCACTTTCAAAGCACGGGCTTTATGATGATGCCAATTACGAATGAGCGAACGATCCACCTCTTCCAGCGCATCTTCCAATCGTCCTTGCCAAGTAGAGATTTGAGCACAGGCAAAATAACCGGCATCCTGCCAAGCTCCATTCCAACTTGCTTTGTAAAACCAGTCATAAGCTTCATTCAAACGCCCCTGATACTTCAATGCCAACCCCAGATTGTAAAGTGGTTCTCCATCATAAGGATTAGGATTTCGCTTCATTAACACCTTCACGGCCCTACGCAAATAAAACTCAGCCTTATCGAAACGCCCTTTACGGATATACCATAAGCCCAAGGCATTATTATTACGTACATCTAAAGGATCGCGGCGCAACGCTTCTTCGTAATAATCTACAGGATTCCACGTAGCATGACGATACTGCTCCAAATGAAGACCCGTCAGATAAAGTTGTTCGGTACTTTTAATATCTTCAGGCAAGAGAGCTGCTTCAGCAGCATCAGGAATCGGTTTTACCTCATCCGGTTCAGCATGCCATGTCAGCAAGGTACGTCCACCAGTCTGAGCTGTAATCTCCAGGTTCAGGTGATCAAAACGTTCACCTCCGGAACAAACCGTTTCATCCAAGAGTTCCTCTGGCGTGAGGGTTACCTCTTTTTCATAATAAACATGTCCCTCATCATTGCGCAACGTCACACGAACCTCTTGACACGAAGTAGCAAACAGTTTAAAACGCACTTTACCATGACCTGCAGGATCAATATTTAACAGCAGATCTTTGGTTGCATTCTTAACTACCCCCAGCTCACGATAAGGCAGAAAATATTGCGTAAAGCTTTTCTCCTCGTAAGGCTGCAACCATGCAAAATCAGGTTGATTTTCGGTATAGACACCAGCCATCAGTTCAATGTAAGGGCCGTCTTCATCCGTCAGATTACGATCCCAAGCACGACCAAAATCGCCATTACCCCAAGTCCATTGTTTTTTACCGGGAGCAATATGATGATTAGCTACGTGCAACATCCCCGCCCGGGTATCGTTTTCGTAACCTCCCTCAAAATCAAAACGTGAATTAACAGCCATGTAAGAGGTAGGAACTTTAATATTCTTATAATTCGATATGTCCACACCGGCTGAATAATCCATTTTATAATAAGTTCCTGTAGCTATCGGGAAACTGGAAACAGCTCGTTTGCCATGATCGAAAACGGCATTAATGTCTGGAGGAAAAACGCTTTGATAATAGTCATTAACAGCTACAGCCGGATTGGCCCACCATAAAAAAGTCTGCGGTAACTCCGTACGGTTATACAATACCCCTTTTATTTCCAAATAAGCACATCCAGGACGCAAAGTAAAACCAGCCATACCTTTTTGATGAAACATCCGTTCCATTTCATTGACCCACACGGTAACACTCCCATCAGCGTGTTCCTCAATCGTACAATCCACAGGCATATACGTACTTGGACGATGATGCTGCGGCCAGTTAAACTCAATGCCACCCGAAATCCATGGCCCAGTAAGTCCTACCAGAGCAGGCTTGATAACATGATTGTAATAAACAAAATGACGTTGTTTGATTTTGTCGTAAGCCATCTGCACACGACCACCCAATTCAGGCAAAATCATCACTTTGATATATTCATTCTCCAAATAAACAGCATGGTAGGTCTTTTCATGCTTCTCGTCTGCAACAGACTCAATCACGGAATATGGATAAACCACCCCACTACTGCCCTGATACACCCTTTTTTCCAAAAAGATCGGGTTCTTTTCAGGTGGTCCCACCTCATAAGTCGGAATCACCACTTGTTCTTTCCAAGCTTTTACCATAATATTCTTTTTTAAAAATTAATCCACCAGTTCATCTTCCAGCTGTTCCAACGACTTCCCCTTTGTTTCAGGCAGGCGCAAAAGAAAGAACACAAATCCAAGGGAACAAACGACTGCATATATCCAGAATGTTCCACTTGTACCCAGAGAGGCATTAAGGAAAGGGAAGGTATAAGTCAATATACAACTTGCCATCCAAAGAGCAAAAGTTGCTGTTGCCACAGCTACGGCACGTACCTTATTCGGAAAGATTTCAGAAAGTAACACCCACGTCACAGGTCCCAGAGACATTGCATAACAGGCTATGGCCAATACTACCAGAACCACCATCAGCACACCGCTTATCTCTAACCGATAACATAGTCCCAGTATAAAATAAATACCGGCCAACCCTCCTGCACCAATTAACATCAATGCACGACGACCCAAACGATCCACCGTATAAATAGCCACAAATGTGAAAACTAAATTAGCAATACCCGTTACGACAATGTTGATAAACGTATTGTTCACATTATAGCCCGCAGCCTGAAAGATTTCCTGGGCATAATTAAAAATAACATTCGTACCACACCACTGTTGAAACATGGCTACAACAATGCCAATAACCAACACCCAACGATAAGGGCGACTGAACAGTGTTTTCAACCCGCCTTGAGCCTTCTGCTGGGTTGCGATTTCATCAAAAACACGTAGTTCGATTGCCGCATATTTTTGTCCGCCAATATGCTTCAAGGTACGCAAAGCACGTTCCCGATATCCTTTCATAGCCAACCAACGTGGACTCTCAGGAATAAAAGCCGCCAGTAACAAGAACGCCGAGGCAGGAAAAGCTGCCGCCCAAAACATCCAACGCCAAGCCATCTGTTTATTCCATTCCGCATCGTCGCTCACCAATAGCCAGTTAACTATCTGAGCAGCCAAAATACCTATAACAATAGTCAATTGGTTAAGCGACACCAACCGCCCACGCACCGATGCAGGTGCAACTTCAGCTATATACATGGGCGACAGACCTGAAGCAATACCAATAGCAATGCCACCCAAAAAACGGACCGCCAGGAATAAGGAAAAATTATCGAAAGCTCCTGTACCATAAGCTGTCGTGGCAAATATAAAAGCAGAAATCAGTAAAAGAGGCTTACGTCCAAGGCGATCTGCAAGCATTCCCGCAGTCAATGAACCAACAAGACAACCTGCCAAGGCAATACTCATGGCCAGCCCCTGCATAGCCGGATCACCCACAATACCGAAGTAAGGCTCATAAAAGATCTTTGCCCCACCTATTACAACCCAGTCGTAACCAAAAAGCAACCCGCCCATCGCTGAAACGAGGCAAATAAAATAGACAAAAGGTTTGTTATAATTTTCCATGATGCTTACCGATTCTGTTATATGTATTTTGATGCGGCAAAAGTAGCGTATCCCACAAGGGAAAGAAATAGAATATATTTCCTTTTAGATGGACAATTCTACGATTTATCTGAAAAAATATCGCTTTTACACTTTACATTGAGTCGTTTAGATAGAAAATCTTCGTACATTTGCCACATACAAACTTCACGAACTTTTCATCGCATTATGCTTAAACTAAAAGATGGATTCAGCGGAGAAAGAGCTTTAGTTGTTCCTCAGGTCATTGTCAAGATGATGAAAGAAGATCCGCTGGTTTCCATGCTGCACATCACAGACATAGGTTACTACCCCAAAGCACGGCATCATTACCGGGAACGTCGGGAACCCATCAACCAATATGTATTCATTTATTGTACTGACGGCGCAGGGCGTTACCGGGTAGGTGAACATACCTACAACGTTTCGGCAAACCAATATTTCATTCTTCCGGCAGGCATCCCTCATGCCTATGCTGCAGATGATACGAATCCCTGGACAATCTATTGGATTCACTTCAAGGGTGAACTGGCTTTCTATTACGCCCAGGGAGCTTTAGCTCCATTGGATATTTTACCCGAAAAACATTCACGCATCAGTGACCGTATCGCCCTTTTCGAAGAAATGTTCAATACGCTGAAATCAGGATATAGCAATGAAAATCTACGTTACGTATCTTCCCTCTTCCATTACTATCTGGGCAGCCTACGCTTTCTACAGCAGTTCCGGCAAGCCAAAGCCGGAGCGACAAACGACACCAACATGGTAACGGTAGCTATCCATTACATGAAAGAAAACTTAGAAAAACACCTCAGTTTACAAGATATGGCCAAACAGGTAGAATATTCACCCTCGCACTTTTCTCAACTCTTCAAAAAAGAAACCGGACACACACCTCTGGCTTATTTCAACCTACTAAAGATACACCAAGCGTGCTATTTATTAGATACTACAGACATGAAAGCCAACCAAATTTGCTACAAAATAGGGATTGAAGACGCATACTACTTCTCTCGGTTATTCAGCAAGCTTATGGGGATGTCTCCGCAAAAGTACCGCCAAACCAAAAAAGGATAATTTACTAAATCGAGTCCGTTCGTCGAATCAAGGATGGGCATTCGTCGAAAAAACATAGGTTTCGGCAGCATCTTAATGTAGTTTTGTGACAAAGAAAAACAAGTAAAACGACATTACGATGAAAGCTATTTTCAAACATTCCATTTACGCACTCTTCCTGAGCCTATTCTTATCGGGCAATGCCATCGCCCAAAATATCAAGATACAGGGGGTAGTCGTCGATTCCCTCAGTCTCGAAGGGGAACCTTTTGCAACCATACGCATCTATCCGGCCAACAATACCACCGATGCCGTGTCGATGGGGACGACCGATATGGACGGTCGTTTTGAGCAAACGCTAAAAAAGGCTGGAAACTACCATGTACTATTCAGCTCTGTCGGGAGAAAAAATGTGGATGTCCCCTTTACGATTGCCAAAGGACAAACCCGTATCAAACTCGACACCATCTACGTGACTGACGATGTCCTGCAGTTGGCCGGTGTAGAGATTGTTGCCCAAAAACCTTTGGTAAAGATGGAAGTGGATAAACTAAGCTACAGCGTAGAAAACGATATCGACGCCAAATCGAATTCCATCCTCGACATGCTGCGCAAAGTACCGATGGTGACTGTTGACGGAAACGACCAGATAACTGTCAACGGAAGCTCCAGCTTCAAAGTATATGTGGATGGTAAACCAAATGTCATGATGAGCAGCAATCCTTCCGAAATCTTTAAGAATATGCCTGCCAACAGCATCAAAGACATTGAAGTCATTACCAACCCGGGAGCCCGCTACGATGCAGAAGGTGTGGGGGGTGTACTCAACTTGATTACCGACCGCTCAAGTTCCGACCGCAAACAATTGTTGAACAATTACAACGTAACCGTCCGGGGCATGGCTGCCAACCGGGGTGCCGGCGGAGGCGCATTCTTCAGTATGCAGAAAAATAAATTTAGCATGTCCGTCAATGCGAATGTGATGGAATCATTTCCGATTGAAACCACGACAGAGATGGACCGCACACAATTTTCCGAACAGGGGGATATGCAAACCCACAGCGACAGTTATCTGAAAAACAGTTTTCACATCCAGATGGGTAACCTCAACATGAGCTACGAAATCGACTCACTGAATCTGTTGTCTGCTTCAGGCGGAATCATGGGCTTCGGCATGGACAACCATGGCCTTTCCACCACGCATTTGGGTGATTTAGGTTATTCGACACGCACCGACAACGACATGACCAACCTGTCGTTCAACGGAAGCATCGATTATCAGCATATCTTCGCCAAAAACAAGGAGCGGATGCTGACCCTCTCCTACCTCATCTCGACGTCTCCTCAGAAAGGCAAGAATTACAGCTGGTTCGAAACCGATCAGGAAAACAGCATCCTCGACCTGAGCGACCGCTATTCCCATTCGAAAAACAACACGATTGAACATACCTGGCAAGCAGACTTCACCACTCCGCTGGCGAAAGGACATAAACTCGACATGGGTGCCAAATACATCCTGCGTAACAACAAATCACGTTCGGACTATTACGACCTGTTTGGCGAAGAGCAAGTCTGGGATGAAGCCAGCAGTTTGGACTACAGCCACAAGAATCACATCCTGGCCGGTTATGCCGAATACCGGGGCACTATGGGGATTTTCTCACTGACGGCCGGATTGCGATACGAACATACATGGCAAAACGTAGAGGCCCGGTTAGGACAAACCGAAAATTTCAAACTCAATTACGGGAACCTGGTTCCGTCGGCCAACTTATCATTCAAGATCAGCGACTCGCAGAATATCGGAGCGACCTACAACATGCGTATCAGCCGGCCGGGCATCAGCTTGCTCAATCCCTATATCGACCGTTCCGACCCGACAGCCATCAGCTACGGAAACACGAAGCTCGACGCCGAAGAAGTACACAATATCAGTCTTGTCTATAACCTTTTCACTCCGAAATGGGTAGTCAACCTAACGCTCCGGCAAAGCATCAACAACAACGGCATCGAACAATATAGCTTTTACGATCAGAACAACATCCTGAATTCAACTTACGGAAATATCACCAAGAACCGGCAGACAGGCTTGAACGCGTTCGTCAACTGGAACGCTTCGGGAAAGACCCGCTTCACCTTGAACGGAAGCATCGCCTATGTGGATGTACGCAGCCAACAGCTCGATTTAAAGAACCACGGCTGGCAAGGAAACATCATGTTCGGATACCAGCAGACTCTGCCTTGGGATATCCGGATGAGCGCCAACCTCATGGCCTCGAGCAAGACCTACAACCTCCAAGGGTGGAGCAGCTCATTCCAAGCCGGTATGCTGAGCCTCTCCAAATCATTTCTCAAAGACCGGCTCAATATCACCCTTGCCGGCATGACTCCGCTTAACTTCGGACGCATGAAGATGGAAAACGTATCCGCCAGCCACGATTACCGGAGCCACACGCTCTCCCGCTTCGGCGTTCAGTCGCTCGGCATCAGCATCAGCTATACCTTCGGAGGAAAAGTCAGTGTCAAGAAGACAACACGAAGCATCCAGAACGACGACCTGATGAACAAACGCCAGAATGCCGAAAGCATCGGAACCATGATTGTACCACAATAGACCTATAGTTGATTTTTCTCTCAACGGCCCGCTGCTTCCCAAGGTGATTTTTACCTCAGCACAGCGGGTCTATTCTATTCCAAATTAATTACCTTTGTCTTATGAATACCTCCAAGAACAGTTCATCAATCATACAGGTTGTCCAGGGTATCCTCTGGATTATGATTCTCATGTTTCCGGCGACATACAACTTCGTCACCTACCATGATTGGACAGGCGCTTGGGAAACATTTAAAATCTGCTTCATGCTGCAGTTCCCTCCCATGCTGCTTTATTTCATCAATTTCTACCTCATTGTCCCGTGGTGCCTTTTCAAGAAGAAAAACTTCCGGCTGTTCGCGTTGGTCAACTTTCTGCTCATCACGGCCGCAGATATTTGGTTCTTCGTCCCACCGTCGAAGCTCGACGAAGGCTCGCTGTCCATCCTCGGCTACATCATCACAGCCATATTCTTCTTCATGATTGTCATCATTGCAGGGGCAACAGGCATGCGCTACGTAGTCCGCTGGAACGAGATGGAACTGAAGCACCAGGAAGAGCTGCGCAAGAATGCCGAAACTGAACTGGAATGGCTGAAGAACCAGCTGAACCCGCATTTTCTGTTCAATACGCTCAACAACATCAGCAGCCTCGTGCAAGTCGATGCCGACATGGCCCAGGACAGCCTCGGACAGCTGAGCGACCTGCTCCGCTACGCCCTCTACGACTCGCGGCAGAAGGAAGTCCCCCTCGAAAACGAAATCGAATTCATGCACAACTATATCGACCTCATGCGGCTCCGCTGCAACGACACGGCCGACATCCAGGTGGATTTTCCCCACCCGGTTCCCGCCATGTCCATCATCCCGCTGCTGTTCATCTCGCCCATCGAGAATGCCTTCAAGCATGGAATCAACAACCGGAGGCCCTCATTTATCCACATCCGCCTGGAATGGACCAACCCCGAACTCCGCTTCGAGATAAGCAACAGCATTCAGCCCAAGGCCGAAACAGACCGCATAGGCTCCGGCATCGGTATTGAGAACCTCCGACGCCGGCTTGAGCTCGCCTATCCCGGCCGGCATAGCTACCAGCAAAATATTACAGCAAACGAATATCACGTTCTTATCACCATCAAACCATGAAGACTCTCAGTTGTATGATTGTAGATGACGAGCCCCTGGCCGTCAAGATGCTCGAAAATTTTGTAGCCCGCACCGAAGGACTGACCTTAGCCGCTTCATTTTGCGACCCCGTACAAGCCCTTGAGACACTCGACTCACTGCCTGTTGACCTGCTGTTCCTCGACATCCAGATGCCCGACCTCGACGGCCTCAACCTCTCACGGCAAGTGCCCCCTGCCACGCGGATTATTTTCACCACCGCCTTCAAGCAATATGCCTACGACAGCTATGAGGTGAACGCCCTCGACTTCCTGCTGAAGCCCATACGCTATCAGAAGTTCCTCGCCGCCATCGAGAAAGCCCGCCACTGGTTTGACCGCAAAGCCCCCGCCCCTTCGGCAGCCACCTCGATGTATATCCGCGTAGATGGCATGCTGCGGCAAATCGATTTTTCCAGAATCCTCTACGTCAGCGGGCTCAAGGACTACGTCAATATCTATGTCGAAGGCGAGAAACGTCCGGTGATTACCCACCTGACCATGAAGTCGGTCGAAGAAATGCTGCCCGCCGACCGCTTCATGCGTGTCCACCGCTCCTACATCGTCGCCCTCGACAAAATCAAGGCTATCGACCGCAACAACTGCCTCTATATCGGCAACGAAGTCATCCGCGTCAGCGACGCCTACCGCGACACCTTCGCCGCCTACCTCGAGCAGAACATGCCCAAGTGACGCCATCCCGATGAAAAAGGAATTTAATCCCATTTTAACCGAAAGCGGAGCAAAGTTTCCTACTTTTGCGGGAAAATTAATTGATATGATAAAGACAAAAAGCATGATGAAGTTTATGAAAAGAATCAGCTGGCAGTGCCTGTGCTGCCTCTTAGCGCTGTGCCTGGCCGGTTGCCAGCCGAAAAAGATGCGGCAGGAAGACCGCTATGTGGTCGTCCTCTCCATGGACGGGTTCCGCTCCGATTATCCCGCGAAAGCCCATACGCCCACCCTCGACTCGCTGGCGAAGGCAGGCGTCAAAGCCGCATTCCGCCCGTGCTACCCCAGCGTGACGTTCCCGAACCACTACAGCATGGCCACCGGCCTGCATCCGGACCATCACGGCATCATCAACAACTCGTTCTACGACCCCGAGCTGGACAGCGTCTATACCATGAGCTGCGCCGACCCGCGTTTCTTCGGCGGAGAGCCCATCTGGAACACCGCCGAACGGCAGGGCGTCCGCACCGCCTCGTTCTACTGGGTTGGGAGCGAAATCGCACTCCCCAGCGGCCAGCCATCCATCTGGAAGAAGTTCGACAAGAGCGTTCCCTTCCAGACCCGCGCCGATTCGGTACTCGCCTGGCTGCAACTGCCTGAAGAAAAACGCCCTCACCTCATCATGTGGTACTGGGAAGAACCCGACCACACCGGTCATCTCTGCACGCCCGACTCGGCGGCCACCCTCCGCATGGCGGAGAAAGGCGACAGCGTCGTCGGGTATTTCCTCGCCAAGGCCCGGCAGCTCGACATCTTCCCGCAGATGGACTTCATCGTCGTTTCCGACCACGGCATGGCCACTTATTATGCAGAAAATCTGGTCAATCTGAACGACTACCTGCCGCGCGACAGTTTCAACTACGTTTTTGAAGGCACCCCGACGCTGCTTTACCCCAAGGAAGGCTATGCCGAAAAGGCCTACGAGATTCTGAAGAACGTCCCCGACATCACCGTCTGGCGGAAGCATGAAATCCCCGAGCGGTTCGTCTATGGCAAGAATCCGAGGGTGCCGGAACTGGTGGTCGCCCCGAATATCGGCACGTACGTGGAGTTCCGCGAGAAACCCATCATCTTCCAGGGAGGGGCGCACGGCTACGACAATTTCCTGCCCGAGATGGAGGCCATCTTCTATGCCGCCGGCCCGTCGTTCAAGCAAAACGTGGAACTGCCGGCGATGGCCAACGTGAACCTCCACCTGATTATCGCCCGTCTGCTGGGCATCCAACCTGCGCCGAACGACGGCGACAGCACGGTGGTGGAATCTCTTTTCCGCTAAAAAGCTTTTGGCAACCCGCCGAAGGGCTTCAGCAGGCGTTTGCACCGGTGCAAATACTTGTTGAAGCCCTTCAATGACGACTTGCACCGGTGCAAACACCCGTTGAGGCCCTTCAACAGCGACTCGCACCGGTGCAAACACCCGTTGAGGCCCTTCAATGACACTTTTACACCGGTGCAAATGCCCGTTGAAATACATCAATTAACACTTGCACCGGTGCAAATGCCCGCTGAA
>CALVFH010000039.1 GCA_944326775.1 uncultured Parabacteroides sp. | reverse complement strand
TCCGGCGACGTCTGAATGAGGGCGTAGGCGTTGACGATGTCCACGATTTCGGCGTAGAGGGTGTTCGCCTCGGCCATAAGCTCGTTCGAATCCAGCTCGCTGACTTTCGCCTTCTCGCCGGCTTCTGCTGCCTTCTGGAGAAAGAGGCGCTCGAACTCCTCGTTGGCCTCGCGCAATTTCTCCACATCAGCATCCAACCCGAGCGTGGCTACTGCTGCCGCGTTATCGCCCGTTGTCAAGATGGCGCACAAGCCTTTTACCTCCGCTGTTTGCTTTGAATACCTATGGCTTCGGATACCCGCATAGGGCGAGAGCTGCGGCGAGAGCAATTCAGCCGCCGCCCGCTTCTCATCGACGATTGAGTTAAGATATGCATTCACCACCGAGTTGATTGTCCCGCATCCGTGGTCGCGAAGCAGGTCAGCTTCTTTTAATGCCTTCGTTGACACAAAAGCCTGCTGCTGGTTCACTACGGAAGCCAGTTTTTTCACAGCTTCTTCGTATGTTGTCGCCTGCGTTTCAATATGCAGGGAAGCGGATGTTGCCTTCGTTATAAAGCCCAAAACCTTGTCGTGAAAGTCGGCGCACGAGCCCAGGGCCATCCGGCTCATGCCAAAACTTTTGATTCTATTTGCCATATAAAAATGTATTTAAGGTAATAACGGGATGAAGATATAACTTTTATTTCAATTAAATTCATATCTCTGAAATAAAAAAACAAGGGCTTGCACCGGTGCAAACAGCTGTTGAAGGGCTTCAATGACCACTTGCACCGGTGCAAACTGCTGTTGAGGGGCTTCAATGACTACTTGCACCGGTGCAAACACCCGTTGAAGGGCTTCAATACCTACTTTGCACCGGTGCAAGTGCCCGTTGAGGGGCTTCAATGATACTTTGCACCGGTGCAAATGCCCGTTGAAGGGCTTCAATACCTACTTTGCACCGGTGCAAGTGCCCGTTGAAGGGCTTCAATGATACTTTGCACCGGTGCGGCTACCTGCTGAAGGGCTTCAACGACTGTTTGCACCGGTGTAAATAGATATCGTACTAAGAATATATCCTTAAAATCTGCTATCTTTGCCCTAAATATCATTTAATTCTTAAAACAACAGCCTTATGAAACACCTCCATCTTATCCCGACCTTCTCCGCAGCCCTTCTGCTGCTTGCGCCTGCCTGTTCCGATGATGAAGATACCGCTCTCGACTGGTCCGGAG
The DNA here is from genome assembly GCA_944326775.1 of uncultured Parabacteroides sp. Taxonomy (GTDB): domain Bacteria; phylum Bacteroidota; class Bacteroidia; order Bacteroidales; family Tannerellaceae; genus Parabacteroides. The sequence continues at coordinate 21,295 of CALVFH010000039.1, read as the reverse complement.
CGACGCAGCGCACCGTCACGGGCACGTTGCAATATTCCGAAGCCGACCAATGCTGGAAAATCACCGATACGCCCGAGGGGAGCATCGACCAGACAGCCGTCTATTACCTTTGGGACTATGACGCGACCTATTCGACCGACGGGCAATATGAGGTGGAAGCCACCGGCCTTTGCCTGCCTTTCGGCGAAAACGATGCGCAGCCTGCCGGCATGGAAAAATATTATCTGAATGCCCAATCGCTCGTCGTGCTCGATTAGCCGCCATTTTCTTCTTACCTTTGCCCCCATGAACAAACGATACAACGACTTCGGGGACTTCCTGCTCAGGACGTTCCCCGACAAGGTACAGAAGATTTCCATCAATGCGGGGTTTACGTGCCCCAACCGCGACGGGACGAAGGGCTTCGGCGGGTGTACGTATTGCAACAACCAGACGTTCAGCCCCGAATACTGCCGGACGGAGAAGAGCGTTGGCCAGCAAATCGACGAGGGCATCCGGTTTTTTGCCCGCAAATATCCGCGGATGCGCTATCTCGCCTATTTCCAGGCCTACACGAATACCTATGCCGAGCTGGACAGCCTGATTGCGAAGTACGAAGAGGCGCTGGCGCATCCCGGCGTGGCGGGGCTGATTGTCGGCACGCGGCCGGACTGCATGCCCGAGGCGCTGCTGGACTATTTCGAACGGCTCGCGCGCCGCTGCTTCGTGCTGATTGAGTACGGCATGGAGAGCACGCTCGACCGCACCCTGCTGCGCATCAACCGGGGACATACCGAAGCCGATTCGGAAGATGCCGTCAGGCGTACGGCGGAGCGCGGAATCCCCGTCGGGGCGCACCTCATCCTGGGCCTGCCCGGCGAAAGCCGCGAGGAGATGCTCGGGCACGCGGCGACGCTCTCGCAACTGCCGTTGACGACGCTGAAACTGCATCAGTTACAGTTGATACGCGGGACGCGCATGGCCCGCGAGTATGCCGAAAGGCCGGAAGACTTCCATCTCTTCACGGCGGACGAGTACATCGACCTGGCCATCGATTTCGTCGAACGGCTCAGCCCCGCCATCGTGGTGGAACGCTTCGTCTCGCAGTCGCCGAAGGAGTTGCTCATCGCGCCGGACTGGGGGCTGAAGAACTACGAGTTCACCGCCCGGGTGCGCAGGCGGATGGAGGAAAGAGACGCGTGGCAAGGCAAAAAGGCGACGGTCTGAGGGCTTTTGTCGCCGGAATTCCGTATTTTTGCAGCCGTAGATTTTGAAACGCTTATGAATGTCGCTATCATCAAATATAACGCGGGGAATATCTATTCCGTCGCCCACGCCCTGAGAAGGCTGGGCATCGAACCGCTGGTTACCGCCGACGCCGAGGCACTGCGCGGGGCGGACAAAGTGATCTTTCCGGGGGTGGGCGAAGCCTCGACGACGATGCAACATCTGCGCCAGACGGGGCTGGACCAGGTGATCCGGAGCCTCCGGCAGCCGGTCTTGGGCATCTGCCTCGGGATGCAGTTGCTCTGCCGCTATTCGGAGGAGGGCGAAACGGAGTGCCTGGGCCTCTTCGACACGGAGGTGAAACGCTTCGTCGCGCGGCGGCACGAAGACAAGGTGCCGCACATGGGCTGGAACACGATTTCGGGCGTGAAAGCGCCGCTGTTCCGTCCCGAAGCCGAGGGGCAGTTCGTCTATTTCGTCCATAGCTTCTACGTGCCGGTCAACCCGTGGACGGCGGCGACGACCGACTATATCACGCCGTTCAGCGCGGCGCTGCACCGCGACAATTTCTTCGCCACGCAGTTTCACCCCGAGAAGAGCGGCTCCGTCGGCGAGGCTATCCTGAAAAACTTCCTAAGTTTATAGTGCGATATGATAGAAATCATCCCAGCCATCGACCTGATTGAAGGCAAATGCGTGCGATTGACGCAAGGCGACTACGCGACGCGCAAAGTATATAACGAAGACCCCCTGGAGGTGGCAAAAGCGTTTGAAGACCACGGCATCACACGGCTTCACGTGGTGGATCTCGACGGCGCCAGGGCGGGAAACATCGTCAACTACCGGACGCTGGAGCGGCTTGCCACGCGCACGGCGTTGGCCATCGATTTCGGGGGCGGCCTCAAGTCGGACAAGGATTTGGAGATCGCGTTCGATTGCGGCGCCCAAATGGTAACCGGCGGCAGCATTGCGGTGAAAGACCCCGGGAGCTTTGCCGGTTGGCTTCAGCGCTTCGGCAACGAGCGGATTATCCTCGGCGCCGACGCGAAGGAGGGCTTCGTAGCCATCAGCGGATGGGAAGAAGAGACGCCGCTGGAGCTGATTCCCTTCATCCGCGACTACCACGAGAAGGGCGTGGGCAAAGTCATCTGCACGGACATCGGCCGCGACGGGATGCTGGAGGGGCCGGCCCTCGGGCTGTATAAGGACATCCTTCAGGAGGTGCCCGGCGTCTATCTGATAGCCAGCGGAGGCGTGAGCGGCCTCGGCGACATCGAACAACTGGAAGAGGCAGGCGTTCCGGCAGTCATCTTCGGCAAAGCGCTCTATGAAGGACGCATTCGGCTGGAGGAGCTGGAGCGGTTTGTGTGAAAAAACAGAGATTACCAAAGCAAAAGATATGGAATTTATTGAAAACAGAACGGATGGCTTTGAAAAGGAGCCTGTCGAAGATAGCTTCAACGCTTTCAGGAAAGAGAAGGCGGGCTTCAACGGCATCCGCTCGTTTGGGGTGATTACGGCAAAGGATTCCGATTTAACGGCCACCGGCTTAGAGCAATATCAACAGCAGACGGAAGAGCTCGCCAAGTCTTTACGGAGCGGGCATTTTGCCTTTGTCAGACAGAACGAGCCTTTCGGCAACCAGACGGAGCAATTCTGCTATATCTTCAATATCCCGTTGGATGCGTTAATCCATTACGCAGGAATGTATGAACTGAATTCGTTCTTCTTTGGGAAGTTTGGCGATGATAAAAAAGGAATATCCCAGTATTGGACGAAGCAAGACAGTTCCAAACCGTTCCATAAGAAAAGGAATTCGTATATAATGGTTGAGGAAACCGAGTTTTTGTTGGATACAAACCTCGCGGACGATCTGCCCATTTTGGGGGACAAGTTCAAATATGCCTTCCCCATAAAGACATTTGAACTTGTCGGGAATAAGATTATGAAAAATATCAAGGAATACGCGATAGAAGATACTCGGGAAGATGTAGAAGGGTTCTTCCGCATTGCGACCGAAGGAACAGGGCAAGTTTCCTGGCTGTACAGGGGAAGAATGTTCCGTGGAATGTTAAACGGAGAAGAGAAATTCTAATTAGTATGTTAGCAAAAAGAATTATTCCATGCCTGGATATCAAGGACGGGACGACCGTCAAGGGTATTAACTTCGTCAATTTCCGTGAGGCGGGCGACCCGGTGGAGCTGGGGGCAGCCTACAGCCGTGCGGGAGCCGACGAACTGGTCTATCTCGATATCACCGCCTCGCACGAGGGGCGGAAGACCTTCACCGAGCTGGTGAAGAAGGTGGCGGCGAATCTGAGCATCCCCTTTACGGTGGGCGGAGGCATTAACGAGCTCTCCGACGTCGAACGGTTGCTCGGCGCAGGGGCCGACAAGGTCTCCATCAACTCGGCGGCGCTCCGCAATCCGAATCTGATTGACGAAATCGCCCGTCATTTCGGGGTACAGGTCTGTGTCGTGGCTATCGACGCGAATTTCGAGCACGGCGAATGGATTTGCTACCTCAACGGAGGGCGCATCCCGACGGAACGCCGCCTGTTTGAATGGGCGGCCGAGGCGGAACAGCGCGGCGCAGGCGAAATCCTGTTCACCAGCATGACGCACGACGGCGTGAAGGAGGGTTATCCCAACGAGGCGCTGGCGGAGCTGACGGCGCAACTGCATATCCCGGTCATCGCTTCGGGCGGGGCGGGCAAGAAAGAGCATTTCCGCGACGCCTTTACGCTCGGGCGGGCCGACGCGGCGCTGGCGGCGAGCGTGTTCCACTTCGGCGAAATCCGAATCGACGAGCTGAAGGCTTATCTGAAAGAAAATGGTATAAACGTAAGACTTTAAGAATTATAATTGTAGTATATGGAACTGAATTTCGAAAAAATGGGCGGTCTGATTCCCGCCATCATTCAAGACACGAATACCAACAAGGTGCTGATGCTGGGCTTTATGTCCCCGGAAGCCTATGAGAAGACGGTGGAGACCGGCAAAGTGACGTTCTTCAGCCGTTCCAAGAACCGGTTGTGGACCAAAGGGGAGACAAGCGGGAATTTCCTGCAGGTGGTCAGCATCACGCCGGACTGCGACAAGGATACGCTGCTCGTCAAAGTAATTCCGGCTGGCCCCGTCTGCCATACCGGAAGCGACACCTGCTTCGGCGAACGCAACCACGAGGATATTATGTTCCTGAAATACCTCCAGAACTTCATCGAACGCCGCCGCCAGGAGATGCCCGAGGGTTCTTATACGACCTCGCTCTTTCAGAAGGGCATCAACCGCATGGCGCAGAAGGTCGGCGAGGAAGCGGTGGAGACTGTCATCGAAGCGACCAACGGCACAGACGACCGGCTGGTCTATGAGGCGTCCGACCTGATTTACCACCTGATTGTCCTGCTCACCAGCAAGGGACTCCGCATCGAGGACCTCGCCCGCGAGCTGGAAAGACGGCACAAATAACCCAACCTTCCGATAGCGCTGACCATGGAATACCTGCTTTCTCTCCAGAATGTCGATATTTGCCGCGAGGAGAATGTCCTCTTCCGCGACACGAGCTTTACGCTGCACAACGGCGAGTTTGTCTATGTCATCGGAAAGGTGGGAGCCGGCAAAAGCACGCTGCTGAAATCGCTCTATTGCGAGATTCCCATCCAGAAAGGCGAGGCGCGGCTGCTCGATTTCGATCTGCGGCACATCAAACGGAAACAGATCCCCTACCTCCGCCGCCGGCTGGGCATCGTCTTCCAGGATTTCCAGCTGCTGACCGATCGCTCGGTCTATGACAACCTGGCTTTCGTGCTGAAGGCTACCGGCTGGAAGAAGAAGGCGGAAATCAACCTCCGTATCGACAATGTCCTGGCGCAGGTGGACATGCAGACCAAGGGATACAAGATGCCCCACGAACTTTCGGGCGGCGAACAGCAGCGCATCTGCATTGCGAGGGCGCTGCTGAACAATCCCGCCCTCATCCTCGCCGACGAGCCGACGGGAAACCTCGACCCCGAGACGAGCAGCCAGATTGTCCAGCTGCTGCACGACATTTGCCGCGAGGGGACGGCCGTCATCATGTCAACGCACAACTACAACATCGTGCGCTCATTCCCCGCCCGGGTGGTCAAGTGCGAAAATGCGACGCTGAGCGATGTCGGGGAATAAATGTTTTCAAAAACTGTTTCGCCAAAATCCAGAGATTTTTCCTATCTTTGCGCCCACGTTATATAATTGGCTAAGAATTGTTTTAAAATAGATTTAAAGATGAAAGTTTTAAAGTTTGGCGGTACTTCTGTGGGCTCGGCACAGAGAATGAAAGATGTGGCAAAACTGATTACAGGCAATTGTAACCTGGTAGTTCTGTCGGCCATGTCAGGCACCACGAATTCACTGGTTGAAATATCCGATTACCTCTATAAGAAGAATCCGGATGGTGCAAATGAAATCATCAACAAACTGGCCATAAAGTATTATGGACATATCGACGAATTGTACAAGACTGATGAATATAAACAGAAGGCTAAAGAACTGGTAACTTCCCATTTCGACAAAATCCGTTCTTTTACCAAAGACTTGTTTACCCTGTTTGAGGAGAAAGTGGTCCTGGCTCAGGGCGAGCTGATCTCTACGGGCATGATGAATCTGTACCTGCACGAGCTGGGCGTGAAATCGGTCCTCTTGCCGGCCCTGGAATTCATGCGCACCGACAAAAATGCAGAGCCGGATCCGCTCTACATCCGCGAAAAGCTGACGAAGTTGCTTGAAGAGAACCCGGATGCAGACCTTTACCTGACGCAGGGCTATATCTGCCGCAACGCCTATGGCGAAATCGACAACCTGCAGCGCGGCGGAAGCGACTACACGGCTTCCCTGATCGGCGCAGCCATCAAAGCCGAGGAGATCCAGATCTGGACCGACATCGACGGCATGCACAACAACGACCCGCGTGTGGTGGACAAGACATCGCCCGTGCGCCAGCTGCATTTCGAAGAGGCAGCCGAACTGGCGTACTTCGGAGCGAAGATCCTGCACCCTACCTGCATCCTGCCGGCTAAGATCAACAATATCCCGGTTCGCCTGCTGAACACGATGCAGCCGGATGCTCCAGGCACCCTGATTTCCAACGAAACGGAAAAGGGCAAAATCAAAGCGGTGGCAGCCAAGGACAACATTACTTCAATCAAAATCAAGAGCGGCCGCATGCTGCTGGCTACGGGATTCCTGCGCAAGGTATTCGAAATCTTCGAAAACTACCAGACTCCGATCGACATGGTAACGACTTCCGAAGTCGGCGTTTCCGTAACCATCGACAACCGCAAGCACTTGGATGAGATTGTCAATGATTTGAAGAAATACGGTACGGTTTCGGTGGACAACGATATGGTGATTGTCTGCGTAGTAGGTGACTTGGAATGGGACAACGTAGGTTTCGAAGCCCGCATTATCCAGGCCATGAAAGACGTTCCTGTCCGCATGATTTCTTACGGCGGAAGCAACTACAACGTCTCTCTGCTGATTAAGGCCAGCGACAAGAAACGGGCGCTGCAAGCCTTGAGCGATCATCTTTTCAAAAACTAAAAGTATCTTACGTTCATGTTAAAAGGAACTTTCCCCATAGAGAAGTTCAAGCAACTTCAAACACCTTTCTATTATTACGACCTGTCTCTTTTGCAGGAGACATTGAATGTCATTAAGGCGGAGTCCGGGAAATATGGCTATCATGTCCATTATGCAATCAAGGCCAATGCCAATCCGAAGATTCTTTCGCTGATTGCCCAAAACGGACTGGGTGCCGATTGCGTCAGCGGCGGTGAAATCGAGGCGGCGCTCAAGGCTGGCTTCCCGGCTTCGAAGATTGTTTTCGCCGGAGTGGGCAAAGCAGACTGGGAAATCAATCTGGGCCTGGACAACCACATCTTCTGCTTCAACGTGGAGTCGCTTGCCGAGTTGCGCATCATCAATGAGTTGGCGGCAGCCAAACAACAGGTCGCACCGGTTGCCCTCCGCATCAACCCGGAAGTGGATGCCCATACCCACGCGAAGATCACAACGGGTATGAAGGAAAACAAATTCGGCATCAACCTGAGCTTGTTAGGCGGTGTGCTGGACGAAATGCAGGCAATGCCCAACGTAAAGCTGATTGGGATTCATGCCCACATCGGCTCCCAAATCACCGATATGTCGGCTTTCCGCAACTTGGCCATCCGCATCAATGAAATCCAGGACGAACTGGAACAACGAGGCATTCAGGTAGAAAACCTGAACTTCGGAGGTGGTCTGGGTATCGACTACTATCATCCGAACCATCTGCCGATTCCGGCTTTCGACAATTATTTCGCGGTATTCCATAAACTCGTGCAGTTGCGCCCCGGGCAACAGGTGCATTTCGAGCCCGGCCGTTCGGTCGTTGCCCAATGCGGCTCCCTCATCTCCCGCGTACTGTATGTAAAAGAAGGCGAAATCAAGAAATTCGCCATTCTGGATGCCGGATTCACAGACCTGATCCGCCCGGCGATGTACGACGCTTACCACCGTATCGAAAACATTTCGAGCGATGAAGCAACGGAATATTACGATGTCGTAGGGCCTATCTGCGAATCCTCGGATGTCTTCGGCAAGGATATCGAACTGAACGGTACCCACCGTGGCGATTTCATTGCCATCCGTTCCGCCGGTGCTTACGGCGAAATCATGGCCTCGCAATATAATTGCCGGAAATTGCCCAAAGCCTATTTTTCAAACGAGTTATAAACGCAAATTTATCAACTTCAGCTCCCTGCCGTCAACGGGGAGCTGAAGCCCTTAACTCGTAACTTATAATTTATCATGTTCTCTGCCATGCTTTTCGTTCTTATTCTTTTTATCATACTGCTGCTTTACCAACTCCGTTTCCTCCGCCTTTTCGGCAAGAAAAACGAGAACCAGCCTGAATCTGCCGCACAGCCTCCGGTAACCGTGATTCTCTATACCTCCGACTGTGAAGAGACCCTTCCCCAAACCCTTGAAATCTTGCTGAAACAGAATTACCCGAACTATGAAATCATTGTAGTCAACAACGACCGGAACAACGAAACGGAAGACTTGCTGAAACGGATTGCGGCAGAGCATACAAACTTTTACCATACCTACATTCCCCATGATGTCCGCTATTTAAGCCGGAAAAAACTGGCGCTTACCTTAGGAATAAAGGCTGCCCATCATCCCTACTTGCTTTTCACCGAGCCAGACTGCTCCCCGGTGTCGGAAAACTGGATTGCCGCAATGATGCAAGCCTATCGGAACGATACCGACATCGTATTGGGTTATTGTGTTTATCCGTTCCACAATACCTTGACTCAAAAACTGATTGCCTATGCCAACCTGACGGATGGCATGAGCTACCTGTCGTCGGCCTTGTCGTCGAGTTTCTACCGGGGCGACGGACGAAACCTTTCATACCGGAAAACGCTATTCGCCAAAGCCCAGGGATTCCGCAACCATCTGGACCTGCTTGCCGGAGAAGATGACCTGTTTATTTACGACACCGCCCAAAAAGGAAACATCCGGATCTGCCTGTCGTCCGACAGTTTTACCCGCAACCTGCAACCCATATCCTGGAAACACTGGAAACAGAAAGAACTCCAGCGGTCGGTTTCTGCCCATCAGTTCCACGGGCTGCGCCCTTTCCTCCTGCGCATCGAACCGCTGTTCCTGGCTCTTTTCCTGCTGAGCATCTTTGGCGGGACAGCCTTGTTCTTCCTCACTGGCGACTGGCTTCCGATTGCGGCATGGGGAATTTCATATCTGCTGTACTACCTCGGGAAAACCCTGCTTTACCATAAGGCAGCCCGATTGCTGCAAAGTCCGTTTATCGGATGGAACCTGCCGTTTTTCGACATCTTTCTTGTCAGTCATTTTCTGGTATCCGCCATACGCTATCCGTTTCTAAAGAAAAGTCATTACATCTTCCGGGTGAGCCGCAAACAAAACCTCAAGAAATAACTTGTCGGCGTCGATAGTGCTTCCAGAGAATTTTTAGCGCTGTCGTCAGCGTCGACAGTGCTTCCAGAAAATTTTTAGCATTGTCGTCAGCGTCGACAGTGCTTCCAGAAAATTTTTAGCGCTGTCGTCAGCGTCGATAGTGCTTCCAGAAAATTTTTAGCGCTGTCGTCAGCGTCGATAGTGCTTCCAGAAGATTTTTAGCACTGTTTCCGGGAGGTATGCGATGAATCCATTCCGCCAACGGGCAAAAACAAGCTAAAGATGACGCACTACCTATTATTTTTATATCTTTGTGCGCAATTTGGTTATTCATTCAAAAAGAAAGTGTAATGATTCATTTGGAAGACATTAATAAGACATATTACAACGGTGCGCCGCTTCATGTCTTGAAAGGAATCAATCTGGATATCGAACAGGGAGAAATGGTCTCTATCATGGGGGCTTCCGGTTCCGGGAAATCCACACTGCTGAATATTTTAGGAATTCTTGATACATACGACAGCGGTTCGTATTACCTCAACGGCCAACTTATCCGCGACCTGAGCGAAAGCCGGGCAGCCGAATTGAGGAACCATACCATCGGTTTTGTCTTCCAGTCTTTCAACCTGATTTCATTTAAGAATGCCATGGAGAATGTGGCGCTTCCCCTCTATTATCAAGGCATAGGACGAAAGAAACGCAACGCCTTGGCCTTAGACTATCTGGAGATGGTCGGCCTGCGCGACTGGGCGGAACATATGCCCAATGAAATGTCGGGCGGACAAAAACAGCGCGTGGCCATCGCCCGGGCTTTGATTGCCCATCCCAAAGTTATCCTGGCCGATGAACCGACCGGAGCCTTGGACAGCAAGACAACCATCGAAGTGATGGAACTCCTGCGCAATGTGAATCTGGAAGGCATGACGATGGTCATCGTAACCCACGAACAGTCTGTCGCCGACGCAACAGACCGGATTATCCGCCTGAAAGACGGAGTAATCGAAACTATTGAGAAAGGGAAAGGGCATGTTTGATTTCGATAACTTCCGCGAAATATGGAGTACGGTCAAGCGGAACAAGTTGCGGACCTTCCTGACCGGCTTTTCCGTAGCCTGGGGCATCTTCATGCTGATTGTCCTTTTAGGGGCTGGCAATGGACTCCGCAACGGGATTCTCTACAATTTCCGGAACTTTTCAACCAACATGGTAGAGGTCTGGACCCGTTATACCACCAAACCCTGGCAGGGACTCCCGACCAACCGAAGCATCTCTTTCCAGCAGAAAGACCTTGACGATTTGAAACAGGCTTTCCCGGAAATCGAATATTGCTCGGCAACCATTTCGCATAGCGACACGCTCACCTACAACGACGAATATTTCACAGGGCAAACCCAGGGTGTCCTTCCGGATCATGCCCGCATCAATTACGTCAATATTGACAACGACCACGGCCGCTTTATCAATCCGGTCGATATCCGGGATAAACGGAAAGTAATCGTGCTCAGTCCGCGTATGGCGGAGGCTCTCTTCCGGGAAAAGAATCCGCTGGGGGAATATGTCCGTTTGGGCAATCTCATGTTCCAGGTTGTCGGGGTTTACAACGACGACAACAAGAGCAACAACGCCCCGGCTTACATTCCGTTTAGCGTCGCCCAACTCTTATACAACAAAGGCTATGGTTTCGGATCGCTGACATTCACCTTGAAAGGTGTTACGACAGAAGCTCAAAGCAAAGCCTTCGAAGAAGATTTCCGGACATGGATGGCCCGCCGCCATCAGTTCGACCCGACAGATGAAAACGCCATCGGGATGTGGAACATGGGCGACAACTTTCGCATGTTAAACTCCATGATGAACGCAATCACGTTCTTCATCTGGATTATCGGAATAGGTACCCTGACTGCCGGCATCGTCGGCGTCAGCAACATTATGCTAATCACCGTGAAGGAACGGACCAAAGAATTCGGCATCCGCAAAGCGATCGGCGCCAAACCCTCTTCCATCCTGATGCTCGTCATCTCGGAATCGATATTGGTTACCGCTGTCTTCGGATACCTCGGGATGGTAATGGGAATCGGACTTACGGAGCTGATCAACTACGGCATGGAGGCTGCCGAAGCAACCGCCCAGGCAGCAGAGGGCGATGTTATCCCCGAAGTCAGCACATTCCGCAATCCGACAGTCAATCTCGGTATTGCGCTTTCCTCCACGGCATTGATTATTATCGCCGGTGTCCTTGCCGGTTATTTCCCGGCGCGAAAGGCGGTCAAGGTTACAGCCATAGAGGCCATGCGCGACAACTAACTAACGTACGACGAAACGATGAAATTCTTGGATTTAGATTTCTGGCAAGAGCTTTGGCTCACCATCACCCGCAATAAGACCCGCAGCCTGATGACTTGTTTCGGTGTTTTTTGGGGGATTCTTATGCTTGTCATTCTTTTGGGTTCCGGCAACGGAATGAAGAATGCCATGTTTTCGTCTATCAACGGTTTCTCGACCAACTCCGCTTTTATCTTTGCCGACCGGACTTCCGAATCTTACAAAGGATTGAACAAAGGTCGCCTTTGGAGTCTCCGCACACGAGATGTCGAGAATGTCAGCAAACTGGATGGCGTTGAGAATATCTCGCCCATCCTGTGGGGTGCGCAAGGAGACAAGAATGTGGTGCACGGACAGTTGGCCGGCAGCTACACCGTCAAGGGGGTGAGCGACGATTACTTCAATATCGAAACCCAGGACCTCGAATATGGCCGTCTCCTGAACCGCATCGACCTGAACCAAAAACGGAAAGTCTGCCTCATCGGTACGGATGTCAATCGCGTCCTCTTCCGGGGAACAGATCCCTGCGGACAGTATGTCCGCGTAAACGGAATTTACTACCAGGTGATTGGCGTAACAAACCAACGGGCTGAAGGGGTCAATATCGGAGGACGCGCTTCCGAAACGGTTTTCATTCCGTTCACCACCCTGCAGCAGACTTCGAACCAGGGCGACACGATACACTTCCTGTGTGTCGGCGCACGGGCCGATGTCCGGATGGCCGACCTCCTGGAACAAATCAAAGCCGTCATCAAACAACAGAATGATATTTCGCCGACCGACCGGCAGGCCGTTGCCGTTGTAAGTCTTGCCGAACAGTTCGAGACCTTCAACAACCTTTTTATCGGAATCGACATCCTGATTTGGCTCGTTGGTTTAGGAACCCTTTTGGCAGGTGTCATCGGCGTCAGCAATATCATGATGGTCACGGTCAAGGAAAGAACACGCGAGATTGGTGTCCGGCGGGCGATAGGCGCCAAACCCTGGGACATTATCTCCCAAGTGATGAGCGAAAGTCTGGTGCTGACCGCCCTTGCGGGACTTCTCGGCCTCAGCTTCGGCGTGTTCATCCTCGATTTCATCGATAAGATCCTGACGGCGCAAGATGTTTCCAGCGACGAAGCGTTGTTGCTCCATCCCGGGGTCAGCATTCAGGTAGCCTGCGCGGCTACGGCTGTCCTTCTGGTATGCGGCCTGCTTGCCGGACTGATTCCAGCCTGGAGGGCCATGCAAATCAAGGCTATCGACGCGATACGTGAAGAATAATCATTAAAACAGCATACGCAAATGAAAAATCAGATGGTAAAGAAGGGACTACGCATCGTCCTCCTCAGCTGCGTCGGCATTGCGGTTGTCGGCACTTTCTACTTTCTTTGGGAGAAAGCACAACCGGTAAAAACCGCCTATGAAATTATCCAGCCGAAAACAGGCGACATTGCTACCAAAACGGTGGCGACCGGCAATGTGGAACCACGCCACGAAGTAGAAATCAAACCACAGATTTCCGGCATTATTGCCGAGCTGAAAAAAGAAGCTGGAGATATGGTGCAAAATGGCGAGATTATCGCCGTCATCAAGGTGATTCCGGAAATGGTACAACTGAACAGCGCGGAATCGAGAGTCAATGTGGCTGAAATCTCTCTCCGCCAGATGGAACCTTTGTATGAACGCGACAAATCGCTCTTCGAACAGGGAGTCATTTCAAGAGAAGACTTCGAAACTTCTGAAGCCAACTATCTTAAAGCGAAAGAAGAACGGGAGACTGCCCAAAGCGAACTTGAAATCGTCCGCGACGGAATCTCGAAACATTCGAACGTGGCCAGCACAACCCAAATCCGGAGTACCATCTCCGGGATGATCCTGGATATTCCGGTAAAAGTCGGAAACTCCGTCATCATGTCAAACAATTTCAACGACGGAACGACCATCGCTACCGTTGCCGACATGAACGACATGATTTTCAAAGGGAATGTCGATGAAACGGAAATCGGACGAATCCATACCGGCATGCCTATCGAGCTGACCATCGGGGCGATGGAAAGCCGCCATTTCCCGGCACATCTGGAATACGTTTCGCCCAAAGGAGAAGAGAAAAACGGGGCTATCCAGTTTGAAATCAAGGCGGCTATCCAGATTCCCGAAGATGCGTTTATCCGCGCCGGCTACAGTGCCAACGCGGAAATTGTGCTGAAAGAAGCAAAAGATGTCCTGACTATCCCGGAAAGCACGGTGGAATTCAAAGGCGACTCTTCTTTCGTCTATCTAGTCAAACAGGAGAGCCCGGAGCAGATCTTTGAACGGAGACAAATCGAAACCGGCCTTTCCGACGGCATCAATATCGAAGTAAAACAAGGCCTGACCTTGCAGGACAAAATCCGCGGGGCGGAAATTAAAAAGGAGAATTAGCCTATGAGACCTCAGATTATCGCGCTCGTGGCAGCTTCATGCCTCGCATTTCCGGCGTTTGCCCAAGAAACGAAACTTCCGGCGGAGTGGACGCTGGAAAACTGCATCCGCTATGCGCAGGAGAACAACATCACTCTGAAACAACGCGAGCAGGAAGAACAACAGAAGAAAGTGGAACTGCATACCTCGCGGTTCAGCTGGCTCCCGACGCTCAACGCTTCACTGAACCAGAATTTCGACTTCGGCCGTTCTCCATCGCGTACAGGGGTCATCGCCGACCAGAACTCGGCCAACACGTCGTTTTCCATCAACCTCTCCATGCCGATCTTCGACGGCTTGAAGACACCCAACGATATCGCGGCCAAGAAGCTGGACCTCAAAGCGGCTACGGAGGGCCTGAACAAAGCTCGCGAAGACCTGGCTGTCAATATCGCTTCCTATTTCCTGCAGGTGCTCTACAATCAGGAACTGGAAAGCGTCGCCCAACTGCAGGTCGATTACAGTGCCGACCAGGTGGTCAAAACCGAAGCGATGGTAAAGGCCGGCAAACAACCGCTCTCCGAACTTTACAACATGAAGGCGCAACTGGCTAAGGACGAAGTAACCCTGACGGAATCGCAGAACAACGTCCGGCTGGCTCTGCTCGACCTGGCGCAAGCCTTGGAACTCGAACGGCTGGAATCGCAATTCAACGTCTCGGCTCCCGAAATTGCCGACCCCATCGAACGATATATGTCCGGCATCCTTCCGCCCGACGACGTTTACAGCCATGCCCTCGCCTTCAAACCGCAAATCCGTCAGCAGGAATACCTCTTGCAAAGCTCGAAGAAGCAGCTCCGTGTGGCACAGTCGTACTATTATCCGCAAATTTCTTTCGGAGCAAGCTACTCCAATGGTTATTACCATTATTATACCGGCGACATTGAATCGCTGCCGTTCAGCGACCAGATCAACCAGAACGGCCGGAAGACAATCGGTTTCACCCTGTCCATTCCGTTGTTTAACCGCTTTCAGGTGCGCAACAGCGTGCGCTCGGCTCGCATCGCCATCCGCAACCAGGAACTACTGATGGAAGATACCAAGAAAACGCTCTACAAAGAGATTCAACAAGCTTACTACAATGCAATTGCCGCCCAAAAGAAATACGAATCGGCCGGAAAATCGGTAACGGCCACGAAAGAGGCCTTCGACTATGCAGAAGACAAATACGCTGCCGGCAAAAGCACGGTTTTCGAATACAACGAGGCGAAGACCAAATATGCCCAAAGCCTCGCCGAAGAAGCGCAAGCCAAATATGAATATATCTTCCGCGTAAAAATCCTAGAGTTTTATGATGGAAAGGAGTTGGCGCTCTGAAATAGCGTTTTATAATTTAAAAAATCCGGGAATTTGTCTTACAATATAATTGGACAAATTCCCGGATTACGCTAAGCCATTTTCAATATTTCTATTAATTTATACACATTAGTAGAAGGATTTTGAAATTCTTTTAGACCTTTTGCTCTTGCTACCGCAACATCCACATTTTCCCTTAAGAAAGCCTGCTGAGTATTGGTGAATATTGATTTGGTATAATTTCTCCACACCGATGCAGATTTCTTTAGTTCTTTAATAACAAGGTCTGTACTAATATTAGCCTTTTGATCTTTGCTATGAAGCAACAACCATATCTCAAAACAAGGATTGCTTAACAAAAGGTTGGCCTTGCATGCCTGTAGCTTTTCATTGACTGTTGGTACATCCATATCGTACATAAGGAACGTATCAATTTTATCCCATCGGGAGATTTTAATTTCCCGCATGCGATTATCAACTAACGATGACGTAATCTTTGTTCCTTCAATATGGGATATGATTCTTATGGGCGATTTGTACCATTTCTTCAAAAGATTGATATAATTCTCTTCCGTTTCTCCTTCACAGATAACGAGTGCAATTCTTCGCATTTGTTTGGATGGGGCTTTTTCTCTTCTGCTTGGCATAACTCACCCCTCCAACAATTGTTTGATACTTTCAACAGACGAATCCACGTAGGGCACAGCATCAAAACGTCCCTGTATATATCCTTTTTCAGCATCCATATTTTCGCGGAAATCTTTAAAATCATACAATGAATACACTTCAGTTGCTCCATCCATAGATTTATTCACAAAAACTATCTGGTCTCTTCTCAACCTCTTGACATCTATAAGGTTTGTATTATGTGATGAGAACAACAACTGACTTTCTGCTGATGCATGAATCAAATCGAGAATAAAATCTGCCAATCGGGTATGAAGCCCCGTATCAAATTCATCCAACATGATACTTTTCCTGTATTTAACAACATCCAATAAACGAATCAATATTTGGAAAAGTTTTCTTGTTCCATTCGATTCCTCCATGTCCATATCAAACATCACCTTTGCTTGATTGCGATGAACGGTCTTGAACTTCAATACATCAACAAGTTTGAATGACAATTCAGACTGTCCCGGTATAACCACAGGTGCAGGAACTTGTTCCTTTCTGGCTTCTATATCGGTAATGTCGGTATCACATATTTCAAGAGCTTTTAATATGACTTTCTTATACGTATTGAAACTATCCAACACCATCATTTCATTGACATTCACAAGCCCCAGCATAAATTGATTCATAAAATAACGATATAACCTCTGTGCAAACTCCCTGTTCATTGAACTTGCCCGACTAAGAAACAAGTTTTTATTGCTTGTATTCAATACAACATCTGATGGCTTTGTTATGGCACCAGCCCCAAAACTATATTTCCCGTCACTTGATCGCACAAAGATTTTCGCACGTCTCCCAACCGGAAAGTGATACAGCCTTTCAGAAAGGATACGCTCCTTCGTTAGTTCAAATGAATATTCATACTCTACACTATCGCATACAAAATCGATTAAGAATTTACTGGACTTATCGGACCACCCATCAAACTTAAATGGCTCGAAATTAAATACCGTACCTTCATTATAAAGGTGTGAATCCAAAATCATCCGACAACAAAAATTGATAGCCTTAAAAATATTTGATTTTCCGGAGGCATTAGGACCGAACAATCCCACAGATTTCAATATTGGAATGCCGTTCCATTCCAATACATTATGCTTTAATTCGCGAGCTAATGCCGTATTGATATTTGCTGCACGAAAGTCAATCCTTATTCTGTCTCTAATTGAGAAGAAATTTTCAAATTCAATTTTCAATATCATCTGGACTCCAATTTTGTAGAATTACTGCAAA
Source organism: uncultured Parabacteroides sp. (assembly GCA_944326775.1). Lineage (GTDB taxonomy): Bacteria > Bacteroidota > Bacteroidia > Bacteroidales > Tannerellaceae > Parabacteroides. The sequence goes on along the minus strand of CALVFH010000039.1, from coordinate 4,156 downwards.
TATAGCAATCTACTATATTTTTCCCAATAATTTTTCTTCCTAAAAGGCTTCCATTCCATATTTTAAACGCTTACTCATCGCCAATCCATAAGCCAAACTCCATTTTCACCCTTTGCGAACCCCTCGCCTTGTATAATTATTCATTTTTTCTGCTTGCGAAGTGTTCGGCAAAAAAATCCCTGCCCTCCGAACCCGGCTGACAGGGATTTTTCTTTTTAATGTCACTTTTGAATCATTACCTTATAATTTCCAGCATGTTCCGTGGAAAGAATATAGACACCGCTGATTTCGGGAGTATAGCTGGCGGAACCGTCGCTAATTCCCTGATAAAGCAGCCTTCCGAACAAGTCATATACGGAGAAGCGTTCTCCCATCTTCAATCCATGAACAACGATCTGTCCGTTTTGAGTAACAACCCGGACTGTCTCGGCCTGAAATTGCTCGTTGGCAAGCGGAGCCTCACCCTGCATAACGACAAAAGTACCCAACTTATCCGTCTTGACCGTCAGGCTATTGCTTTCGTAATCATATTCCGGAACCAGCGATACCACTTCGCCATCACAGTCGCGGAGAATATAATAGCTGGCTCCACCGGTAGCTCGAAGCTGCTGACTGACAATCAAACGATTCGGCAGATAAATCCGCAAAATGCAGCCGCCCGGTATCACCTTGAGCACTTCCGTCTTTAACACCTGTCCGTCGTCACCTTTGGAAACATGCAAAAGCAACTCATCCAACGAACCGACGGTTATATCACCTTCATCTTCTCCGTTCTCTACCGCAGCAGCCAAGGCATCCGACCAATCTTCCGGACTGCTGGGCGAAGCTTCCGGCTCCAACTCATGGTTTCCTCCACCCAAGGCATCGATTAGCCCCGGCAGGTCATCGACAAGAATCACGTTATCCGGAGTCGGATCGGTATCCGGGTCAAAGCCGCTGGTATCCACCGTATCTATTTCGATATTCACCGGCAGGAACCGGGCCGACAGCGTGACATCCGATGGCGGCATCTCGAACACATACAAATTCGGAACAGATGCTGAGGACAGCAGATTGATCTCATTATAACGCACGGAGTTCTTCTGCACCTGATAGCCATCTTTGGGTTCAACGGTTACTGAAACCCGTTCGTTTTCTTTTGCCGTAGTTTTATCGAATGTAATCGTTCCATAAGGTGATGACTCAGCTTCAATCTTGAATGTCCGGTTGACAGCATCCAGATTTGTCACAACCACCTGGTTATTCACCAAAGAAAAACTATAACGATTGTCGTACCAGTATTTGAAATGTTCCACATCGGCCTCGGTCAGCGGATAAGCATTCGTTCCCTCTGCAACAACAGTTCCGGAAGGCATGGAAGCTTTCATAAATCCAATCATCACATCATGCTTCAGCGGCGAGGCAACCACGATACGCCCTTCCTTAGTCAGCATGATCACTTCCTTGATTTGGGCATCCCCTTCCAAGGTAAAAGGCTTCGTAACATACATACCAAAAAGATTTCCCGTATTGGAGCCGAGGATACCGTTGCTAATCAACATCTCGCCACCGGTTATCTCAATGCACGCCATAATATAGGAACCGGTATTCCGGTTGCCGGAAAGCGTTCCTCCATTCATCGAAAACTTACCATCACCGCTTACCCAAACAACATCGCCGCCTTCGCTGTCATTGCCGGTGATCGAACCTGAGTTGAATGCCAGTTCGCCACTACTTACCGAGACGACCGCATCACTGCCGCCCCGAGCCCGGGCGTTGGTCAACTTCGTATCTTCTACAATTTCGCATTTTCCGCCATGCATCCGGATCAGCGTACAGTAATTGCCCCGGTTTGCTTTGTTGCCATCCAACACCGTCCCGGCAATGCGGAGCAGACCGGAGTTAACCTGAATCATGCACAAATCGCCGGATGCCGCATTTACCAACGTACCGTTGACAAGCACGACATACTTGTTCCTTATGGTAATGGGACTCTGAATTAAAATCTCAGCATCGCCTAAATCGATAAACTCGGGGCGGTCGCTCGTTCCTGCGCTGTTGTCAATAGCCTCTTGCAATTCCGCTTGGGTAGCAATCGTTGTTGCCGAAGATCCGGAGACAAGCACCACCGTATTGTTTTCCAACTCCAATCCATAACCTTCCGGAACATGCAAATACTCCAGGTCGCTTGCCTTGATTTCGTAATTATTTCCACGCATCAAAACAAAGCGGTCGGGCAAAGTCGTTCCTTCATCAATGGTGAACGTATAGTCATACGTCAACGGGATGCTCAAATAAAATTCGCTCTTCTCCCGAATTTCAATGTTATCCACAATCATCATATTCGGATTGCCGCTCGTAATAAACATCTTGCCGCCGGCAAAGTAAACAAATCCCCCGGAATTGATAAATCCGCCATGAAACTCAAACGTAACGTTGCCATTGTAACCCAACAGACTGATTGTCCGGACATTTTCTCCATGACTCTCCTGGATATACCCGCCATTCATGATAAAGCTGCCGCCTTCATACACCGAGATAACGCTTGCCATGGAAACATCCCCAAAGAAATAATTATCCTTGATGAAACCTCCATTCATAATAAACGTACCGCCAAATATCCATACGGCAGAAATATCGCTGGTCAGTCCGGCGCCGCAAAGCGTTGTTCCGTCATTCATGACAAATTCGCCACCACGAAGTATCACAAGTGAAACCTCATTGTGGGCAGTCGCCGAGTTCCCACCATCCAACGTAATATTTTCAGTCGTCAGCTGCCCCGACTCGATCTCAAAACCGCCACCAAAGCAATAGATTGTGCCTCCGCCTGTCAAGGAAATGTATTTATCAATAACTATACCCTTGCTCAACTCGATGGTACCTTCAATGATAATCTCCGTCGGACGATCCGCCGAACCGGTCGGTGCCGCCGCTATTGCTTCCCGCAGATCTTCTTCTGTAATCACCTTATTTACCATCGCTTCTTTCTTTGCAATAACGACATTGCTCCCGGACAATTCCAAGGCATATTCTTCGCTTGCCAGTTCCATCAGTGCCAAATCCTCCTCATCAATCCGATAATTAGTCCCCGACATCAACGTCCTTCCTTCAGAAGGGTTGGCCACACCGAGAGACAGCGGATATTTCAAAGAAGAACATAAGGTAATCTCCTTATTCGCATAGACAAGTCCGCTGATTTCTGCCTCGCCATGTAAAAGCATCGAACCCAAATTGAGAATAGCAAGATAAGAATCATTATCCTTCACCGTCCCGCCTTCCAGGATTAACGAACCATCCGATTGTATCGCACTGTATTCATACGAAACATATCCTGTCTGCGGAGGCCACACCTCTAAATCGCCGAGTTCCACCCCGGCCTTTGTGGTAGCCGTATAGACTGCATTGCCGGAAACAAGACCTCCATCTTCAAGGGTAAAAGTGCCATGATTATCCACTGCCGACGGCATTTGAGATACCTTAATAATCGCTTTCGTTTGCCCCGTAACATCCCGGAGCGCCCCTGTAATCATCCCGCCTTTCACAAGCGTTGCTTCTGCCCCACTTTCGATTTCAAGAATGGGTGATGCACTCAAGATTCCCTTTCCATCCACCTTATTCCCAATTGTAAGGCTGTTCCCGCTATACACCTTTATCATCGTCCCGGTGTAAGTTTCCGCACGATAAAGAGACTCTCCCAAAAACTGAAAAGCCCCGTTGTCAACTGAAATTTCTTTCGCCACGGCAATAGGTTTCGTTAGTTGTATGCCTCGCACTTCTCCAGCCTTTGTACCCGGCTGTTGCAACGCCTGCATAAGTTCATCCAACGTAGAAACCCGGACTTGCGCAAATAAAGCCGACAGGGAAACCCCGCACATCAGCATAAGCCATAGAGCCAAAACTCTTCCTGCATAATTCTTGTGTTTCATGATACCACTGTTTTTTCTCTTAGTCCCCCAAAGAGCGGTTAACAAAAGAAGGCGTGGGAACTATACCTACCGGCAAAAAGAACCAGTCAAGTAAACGCTTCTTAAATTATTGCAAATATAGATAATCTATTTTTGCATATCGAATTTCACGCAAGAATTATTACAATTATCCTCAAAATAACCCATTGAAAGAATATTTTGAAATAAAACAAGCGCTTAAAACGAACAAATCGCAACATTCCGCCACGATC
>CALVFH010000038.1 GCA_944326775.1 uncultured Parabacteroides sp. | reverse complement strand
GTTGTATGTCGCAAATTCCGGAGGAATGGATTATAACACGCCGCTCGGATATGACAAGACGGTTTCGGTGATCGATCTCGCCTCGTTTACGGAGACGGAAAAGCTGGAGGTGGTGATCAACCCGTGCAATATGGTGGCTGATGCGCAGGGAGACGTTTATCTCGTGTCGATGGGGAATTACGGAGACGTGCCGAATACGTTGCAGCGCATCGATACGCAGACGGATGCGGTGGAGACGGTTTCCGCCACGAATGCAACCGAGATGGCTCTGTTCGGAGACGATATTTTCATGATGTATTCGCAATATGACGCGAACTGGAACCAGACCATCTCTTACATCCGCTACAATGCCTTGAGCGAACAGGTTGTTACCGACGCATGGATCACGGAACCGATTGCCAAACCGTATAAGATCGGTGCGGACTTGGCTACCGAAACGCTCTTCGTGACGGAATCGGATTACACAAACAATGGCGATGTGTATAGTTTCTCCAGCGACGGTACGCTGAAGGAAAAGTTTGAAGTCGGCTTGAACCCGATAAAGGTTATTCCCTTTTCAGGAACGGAAAATCAATAGTGTGTAGTTTTTTAATTGTTTTGCCACATTTTATATCCTGAATGGGCAAAGGGACTTTGTGAAAAATCCCTTTGCCCTAACTTTTTTACAAGCGTTGGAAAGAGAGGGGGCTTAATTGATCAGTTTGTAGCCGGCGACTTTCATGGCTTGTTGGATTTCATTAATCTGCTGCTGGTTGCGCGTCTCCATTTCGAGGTGGAGATAGCATCCGTTGATGTCGCGGGTATGGCTTACGCGCTCATGGAAGACGGAGACCACGTTGGCACCGCATCTGGCGATGATTTCGGAGACGTGCTGCAGCTGTCCGGGCTTATCGACCAGCTCGACCGTAATATTGACGGAGCGTCCGGCCTTTTGCAGACCTCTCCCGATGACCCGGGACAGGATGGTAACGTCAATGTTTCCGCCCGAGACGAGGCAAATGACTTTTTTTCCCTGAATCGGCACCTTGTTGAACATGGCGGCGGCCACGGAAACGGCTCCGGCGCCTTCCGCGATGAGTTTCTGCTGCTCGATAAGTGCCAGGATGGCCATGGAGATCTCATCTTCGGTGACGGTGACGATGTCGTCCACGTATTGCTGGCAATAATCGAACGTATGGATGCCCGGCTCCTTGACGGCAATACCGTCGGCAATGGTGCGCACGGAATCGAGCCGTTCAATCTTCCCGTGGCTGATGGAGTTTTGCATGCTGGGCGCTCCCTGAGCCTGCACGCCGTAGATTTTGATTTTCGGATTCAGTTGTTTGATGGCAAACGCGATGCCGGAGATTAATCCGCCTCCGCCAATAGGGACAACCACGGCGTCGGCATCGGGCAGCTGCTCGAGAAGTTCCAGTCCGATGGTGCCTTGACCGGCAATGACGTCTTCATCGTCGAACGGATGGATGAAGGTATAGCCTTCTTCGTCGCGAAGCTGCAACGCACGCTGGTAGGCATCGTCATAGACACCTTCTACAAGACAAACTTCAGCGCCGAGGGCTTTCGTGGCTTCTACTTTGGAAATCGGAGCATTGTCGGGCAGGCAAATCAGCGATTTGATGCCGTGTGCCGTAGCCGAGAGCGCTACACCCTGGGCATGATTCCCGGCCGAGCACGCCACGACACCCCGTGCTTTCTCTTCTTCCGTCAGTTGTGAAATCTTGAAACAAGCTCCGCGGACTTTGAACGAACCAGTCACTTGCAAGTTCTCAGGCTTGAGATATATCTGGCTTTGAGGATTGATGTGCGGAGCATAAATCAGGTCGGTACGGCGGATTACACTCCGCAACGCATACGAAGCCTGGTAGATTCTGTCTAATGTTAGCATATTCTCTCGTATTTTTTCGGGTGCAAAAGTAAGTTTTTCAGCGAAAATATCATAGCTGTTCTTTCAATTCTCCGTCGATGGCCCGGCAAATTTTCCCGGGAGTTTCTGTATTTTCATTCCCATGTTGATGGATTATTCCAAAAATCAACCTATCTTTGCCCGAAGAAACAGTTTGCCGGCCTGTCGCTCGCCGAAAGGCGTGAGGAAAGTCCGGGCAACGCAGAGCACCATACTTCTTAACGGGAAGCAGTTCGTGAGAGCTGAGTAATGTAACAGAAAATAACCGCCGCGGTTGTTATCGCGGTAAGGGTGAAAAGGTGAGGTAAGAGCTCACCGGGTCTTGTGGCAACACGGGATGCCGTACATCTTATGGGTTGTAAGGTCATGTATACCGGCGCATGTAGGATGGCTCGTCCGAAGTCGGGGGGTAGACCGCTTGAGCTTGTCGGTGACGGCAAGACCAGATAAATGGCAGGCTCTCGTCCTTTTGACGGGAACAGAACCCGGCTTACAGGCAGACTGGTTCTTTTGCTAAGAGACGAACGAAAAAAGGAGGCCGAATTAATGAACGAACACAAGTCCTTGAGCGAACGCATCGAAGCATTCCTTACCTGGGTAGTCCATTTTGTCACCTACGATATTTGGCGTATTACCGAGAACGAAGTAAGCGGCCTGAAAGTTTTTTATATCAACATCATTAAGACAATCATCCTGGCAGTGCGCGGTTTTTTGAACGAGAAACTGCAAACGAAGGCGTCTGCCTTAACCTATAATACACTGCTGGCTATCGTCCCCATGCTTGCCGTCCTGCTGGGCATTGCGAAAGGTTTCGGATTCCAGGAAATCGTGAGGGATGAATTGCTTGCGTATTTCCCGGGGCACGAAATGGAACTCCATAAAGCCTTCGGTTATGTAGATAGCTATCTGGTTGAAGCGCAGGGAGGCGTCATCCTGGGAGTGGGACTTATCCTTTTGTTCTATACGGTGATCAGTCTGATTTCGTCGGTAGAAGATACGTTCAATGATATCTGGCAGATACAGAAGTCGCGCCCGTGGTACCGGAAGATTTCCGATTATCTGGCGATGTTCATCATCCTGCCGGTGTTGATGACCTCCTCGAGCGGTATTTCCATCTTTATCTCCACGTTGCAGAACTCGTTCCTGAGTCATTACGTATTCCTCACGCCCGTGCTGGGTTTTATCCTGAATGTTTCGCCTTACGTGATTACTTCCCTCACGTTTACCGGGATATACATCACGCTACCGAACACGAAAGTCAAGTTTTCGAACGGTTTGATTGCTGGAGCGATTGCGGGATGCGCGTTTCAGTTCTTCCAGTTCATTTATATCAGCGGGCAAATCTGGGTGAGCAAGTACAACGCCATTTACGGAAGTTTTGCCGCCCTTCCGCTCTTGTTGCTGTGGCTGCAACTCTCGTGGCTGATCTGCCTTTTCGGTGCGGAGCTGTCCTACGCCTCGCAGAATGTCCAGAAATTCAGTTTCGACCGCGACAGCCGCAATATCAGCCGCCGCTACAAGGATTTCCTGACCTTGCTGATTGCCTCGCTCATCGTCAAGCGCTTCGAGAAAGGGGAGAAACCCTATACCGCCGACGAACTTTCGAGTTCCTACCGCATCCCCATCCGCATTACGACCCAAATCCTCTACTTGCTGGTGGAGCTGGGCATTCTTATCGAAGTCAACCTGGGTGAGGACGACCGCGTCGCCTATTACCAGCCCGCCATCGACATCCATAAGATCACGGTCGGCTATCTGTTCTCCCGCCTGGACCGTTTCGGCTCTGAAAATTTCAAAATCGACACCGAACACCTCTTCAACAAAGAATGGAAAACCCTGCTGAAAACCCGTCGCGACATGCTTGCGGCAAACGACAACATTTTGCTTAAAGACCTATAGCGATGAAGTACGGGAAACTCACCATCAAGCAGACAAACGACCTGACGGAGGGGCGCGTGGGTCCCACCATCCTCCGTTTTGCCGGCCCGTTGCTCATCGGGAACATCCTGCAGCAGCTCTACAACCTGACGGACAGCATCATCGTCGGCCGTTTCGTCGGGAAGGAAGCGCTGGCAGCCGTCTCGGCCTCCTTTTTCATCTATTATTTTGTGATTTCACTGGTTATCGGCATCGGGAGTGGCACGTCGGTGGTCGTCTCGCAGTATTTCGGAGCCAAACAATTCGAGAAAGTCCAGCAGGCCTTCTCTACTTTCTTCCTGTTCATGCTCCTCGCGGGGTTGTTGCTCTCCATCGCGGGAATTATCTTCGCGGAACCCATCTTCCGCATGGTGCAGACGCCCGAAGAGGTGATTCCCGGAGCCGTCAGCTACTTCCGTATTTACATAGGAGGCACGTTTCTCTTCGTCACCTTCAATAGCATCATCTCTATCCTGCGCGGCGTGGGCGAGTCGGTACGTCCGATGCTTTTTATACTCCTCTCCACGGTCCTGAACGTCTTGCTCGACTTGCTTTTCATCGTGGGCTTCGGTTGGGGCATCGAGGGAGCCGCCCGGGCAACAGTCATCGCGCAAGGCATCGGCATGTGCGTCGCCCTTTACTACGTGAACGAACGCCATCCCCTCCTTTCCATCCGGAAAAAAGACCTGCTGTTCAGTGCCGCTATCTTTCGCCAGGAGCTGCGTATCGGCCTGCCCTCGAGCGGCCAGCAGTGCGCCATCTCTTTAGGGCTGATGGCACTCCTCGGCATCGTCAACAGCTTCGGGACCGACACGCTGACGGCCTACGGCGCGGCTGGAAAAATCGATACCATCATCACGCAGGCCATTCTCGCCCTCTCCAGCGCGCTGGCCACCTTCTGCGGGCAGAATATCGGAGCCGGGAAGATGCAGCGGGTGCGGCAGGGCGTGCGTTTTGCCTTGCTTTTCAATCTGCTCTTCGGCTGTTCGATGTTTCTGGTGCTCTATTTCTTCGGCGACCGCCTGATGTGCGCGTTTACTTCCGACGCCGAGGTTATCCGCATCGGCCACGAGTACCTGGTGATCATCGGGAGCTGCTTTTTCGTCCACGGTGGGCTGAATGTCTTCAACGGAGCCCTGCGCGGGGCGGGCGATACCCTCTTCCCGATGCTCATCAGCCTGTTTTGCCTCTGGCTGATTCGCATTCCGCTGGCCTATTGCTTCAGCGAGTGGTGGGGTGAGGCCGGAATTTGGTGGGCTATCAATACGAGCCTCGGAATCGGGCTGACAATCGCTGCCATTTACTTCCGTTTGGGTCGCTGGAAGGGGAAAAGCGTCTTCCGGTAACTGTCCTTCGATAAAAATCTCCTTACATCAGCACTAAAATGGCGAAAGAAGCACTGTTGTATGCTTACATCAGTGCTAAAATGGCGAAAGAAGTGCTGTTGTATGCTTACATCAGTGCTAAAATGACGAAAGAAGCGCTGTTGTATGCTTACATCAGCACTAAAATGACGAAAGAAGCGCTGTTGTATGCCTACATCAGTGCTAAAATGGCGAAAGAAGTGCTGTCGAGGCCTTCGCCAGCACTAAAATGGCGAAAGAAGTGCTGTCGAGGCCTCCGCCAGCACTAAAATGGCGAAAGAAGTGCTGTCGAGGCCTTCGCCAGCACTAAAATGGCGAAAGAAGTGCTGTCGGAGCCTCCGCCAGGGCTAAAATGGCGAAAGAAGTGCTGTCGGAGCCTCCGCCAGGGCTAAAATAACAAAAGAAGTGCTGTCGGAGGGGTAGGTCAGCACTAAAACGGCAAAAGAAGAGCCGTCGGAGGGGTCCGGCGGCTTATCTTTAGCGGTAGGAGTTCCAGGATACCACTTCGTCGAGCGTCTTGCGTTTTTTCGGGTGCTGTTCGCACGTGGGGTAACCCAGCACGATGTCCAGCAAGACCCGTTTGTTGGCGGGGATGCCTAATAAATCGCGGACTTTCTCCTCATTGAACCAGCCGAGGATGCAACTGCCCAGTCCCTCTTCCTCGGCAGCGAGGGCAATATGGGCTGCGGCGATGCCCACGTCGATGTGCGCGAAATTTTTGTCCTTAATCCACGAGCCGAAGCCTGCCGAGAGGTTGGGTTTCTCTTCGACGATGACCACGTGCACCGGCGCCTGCTTGGTGAAGTGGTTGATGCCAATCAGGCGGCTCGCTTCGGCGTCGGCGAGCTTGTTCTTCAGCTCCGGGTCATCGACCACGATGAAATGCCAGGGCTGCGAATTGCAGGCCGAGGGCGCCAGGCGGGCAGTTTCGAGGATGCGGAGGATTTTTTCGCGCTCTACGGGGCGTGTCGGGTCGTAAGCCCGGTCGCTTTGCCGCTGTGCGGCTAACTGATGGAAGTCCATGGCTATCGGTATTGCATGAGTTTGCTGATGTATTTCCCAACGATGTCGAACTCGAGGTTCACCACCGTTCCTTTCTCAATCTGGCAGAAATTCGTATGCTCATGCGTATAAGGGATGATGGCAACCTGGAAGCTGTTGAGCTGCGAATTGCAGACGGTCAGGCTGACGCCGTTCACGCAGACGGAACCTTTCTCGACGGTCAGATATCCCTGGCGGGCGAGTTCCTTGTCGAGGGTATATTCAAAGGTGTAATACCAGCTGCCGTCGGCCTCTTCGACGTTGGTGCAGGTCGCGGTCTGATCGACGTGCCCCTGCACGATGTGGCCGTCCAGCCGTCCGTTCATCAGCATGCTGCGTTCGAGGTTGACCAGGCTGCCCGGCTGGAGCAAGCCCAGGTTGGAGCGTTCGAGTGTCTCGCGGATGGCGGTGACGGTGTAAGTGCGGTCGGTTTTGCTCACTACGGTCAGGCAGACGCCGTTGTGCGAAACGCTTTGGTCTATTTTCAGTTCATCGACAAACGAACATTCCATCGTCAGGTGGATATTGCCCTTGTCGTGCTCGATGGCTACCACTTTGGCAGCTTCTTCTACAATACCAGAAAACATAATGATTGTGTTTTAGATTAATCGTTAAATATGAAAGCAAAGGTAGGGAAATAATCGGGATCTGCAAGCTCCGCGAGGCGCGGCGAAGGGTGTGGCGGAGCCTCAATCGGCCGCGCGAGTTCTATTTTTTCCCTTCGCAGGCCCGAAAAACGAAGATTTTTCCCTAAGTTTGCCCTCCGAAAAAAAAAGATAAGATGGCAGAAGAAAGAAAGACGATAACACGGAGCCGGCGGAAAACACCCGAGGTCGTACCTGACATGGGGCGGCTTCAACCGCAGGCCCGCGAGCTGGAAGAAGCCGTGCTGGGAGCTTTGATGCTGGAAAAGGATGCCTATTCCATGGTCAGTGAGATCCTGAAACCGGAGTGCTTCTACGAAAAAGCACATGAGATGATTTACGCGGCAATCACCGATTTGGCAATAAGCCAGAGGCCGATAGATATGATGACGGTAACCGAGCAACTCAAGAAGCGCGGCGAGTTGGAGGCTGTCGGAGGACCGTACTACATCTCGCAGCTGACGAGCAAGGTAGCCAGCAGCGCGCACATCGAATACCACGCCCGTATTATCGCCCAGAAATACCTGGCGCGCGAGTTGATTTCCTTTACGGCCCAAATCCAAGGTAAAGCTTTCGATGAGACGATTGATATTGAAGACCTGATGCAGGAAGCTGAGGGCAAACTCTTCGAAATATCGCAGCGCAACTTGAAAAAAGACGTGGTGCAGATTAATCCGGTCATCAGCGAGGCCATGCAGATGCTGAAGAACGCGGCAAACCAGGAGGGGGGCTTGAGCGGACTGCGCTCGGGCTTCATCGGGCTGGACAAGATTACCTCGGGATGGCAGAATTCAGACTTGATTATCATTGCCGCCCGTCCGGCGATGGGGAAGACGGCCTTCGTATTGTCTATGGCGAAGAACATGGCCGTGAATTTCAATATCCCGGTGGCTATCTTCTCGTTGGAAATGAGTAATGTGCAGTTGGTAAACCGTTTGATGGTCAATGTCTGCGAGATTCCGGGCGAGAAAATCAAAAGCGGACGTCTCGAGCAGTACGAATGGGAGCAACTCGATTTCAAGATAAAGGAACTCTATGATGCGCCGATCTACCTCGACGATACGCCGAGTCTCTCGGTCTTCGAGCTGCGAACAAAAGCCCGGCGACTGGTGCGCGAGCATGGCATCAAGTGTATCATCATCGACTATTTGCAGCTGATGAATGCCAGCGGGATGAATTTCGGCAGCCGTGAGCAGGAAGTCAGTACGATTTCCCGTTCTTTGAAAGGGTTGGCCAAGGAGTTGAACATTCCCATCATTGCTTTGTCGCAGTTGAACCGTGGCGTGGAGACGCGCCAGGGTGCCGAGGGCAAACGCCCGCAGCTGGCCGACCTCCGCGAGTCTGGAGCCATCGAGCAAGACGCGGATATGGTATGTTTCATCCACCGCCCGGAATATTACAAGATTACGGAAGACGAGCGGGGCAACTCGCTGGTGGGCGTGGCCGAGATTATCATCGCGAAGCATCGAAACGGTGCGGTAGGGGATGTCCGCCTGCGTTTCAAGGCCGAGTTTGCCAAGTTTATGAATATCGAGGAGGATGTGCCCATCCGGGAATTCTCTTCAGGCATGAACCACGGGGGCGACGGGATGCCTTTGCCTCCGCCACCGCCGGCAGGGGCCGATTTCCTGAGTGCCGGCAGCAGTAATGAGGTGCCGTTTTAAGTGGTTTCAATGAAAAAATAAATTCAACAGGTTGCATGAAGTATCCTTCTCATCTTTTGGAAAATGCGGTTAATGAATTCGCCTCGCTTCCGGGGATAGGCCGGAAAACGGCGCTCCGCCTGGCTCTCTATATGCTTCGTAGGGATGTGGAATATACGGAACAGTTTGCTGCGGCCCTGACGGCGCTTCGCCGCGACGTGAAATATTGCCGGTTGTGCCACAATATCTGCGACGACGAGCTTTGCCCCATCTGTGCCAACCCCTCGCGGGACCATTCGATGGTGTGTGTCGTCGAGAATGTCAAGGAAGTGATGGCGATTGAGAATACCGGGCAGTTCCGCGGCGTTTATCACGTGCTGGGAGGCATCATATCGCCCATGGAAGGCATAGGCCCGGCCGATTTGGAGATAGACAGCCTGGTGGAGCGGGTATCCGAGGGAAATGTCAAGGAAGTTTTACTGGCTCTCAGCACAACCATGGAGGGCGATACGACGAATTTCTTCATTTACCGGAAGCTGGCGCCTTATCATGTGAAGGTGACGGTCATTGCCCGGGGTGTCTCCATCGGAGACGAGATTGAATATGCCGACGAGGTTACCTTAGGACGCTCTATTGTCAACCGGGTAGAGTTCGGCGACGGAATGAAAAACTTTTAATCCCTTTTTAAGCTCATGAATGCAGACGATATTGTAATTATAGATACATCCGAGGAGGAGGAAGAGGAAACGGGCGGCCGCGACAAGGTAACGCTTTCGATTGTGATTGTCAACTACAATGTGAAGTACTTTCTCGAGCAATGTTTGCTATCGGTCCAGGCTGCGACGGTAGGAATGTCGGACATCGAGGTCTTCGTCGTGGATAATCATTCAACCGATGGCTCCGTGGACTATCTTCGTCCGAAATTCCCGCAGGTTACCTTTATCGAGAATGCTGACAACCCGGGATTTGCCAAGGCCAACAACCAGGCGTTCCGATTATGCCGGGGAGAATACGTGCTGATGCTGAATCCGGATACGGTAGTGGGCGAAGATTGCCTTCGTTCATTGATTTATTTCATGGACGAGCATCCGGAAGCCGGCGCCATCGGTCTGAAAATGATTAACGGGAACGGGCAATTCCTGGCGGAGAGCAAGCGGGCATTCCCTACGCCGTGGGTGTCTTTCTGTAAGCTGTCGGGATTGTCGAAACTTTTCCCGGAATCACCGAAATATGCGCGTTATGCCTTGCCTTTTCTGTCTCCGGACGAAATGCACGAGGTGGAAGTCCTGGCAGGTGCTTTCATGTTCATGCGCAGGGAGGCATTGGAAAAAGCCGGCGGACTGGACGAGCGTTATTTCATGTATGGCGAAGATATCGACCTTTCTTACCAGATTCTCCAGGCGGGATATAAGAACTATTATATTCCGGAGCTTTTGTTGCACTATAAAGGCGAATCTACGAAGCGCGATTGGGCTTTTGTCAAGCGTTTCTATGGGGCTATGCTGCTTTTTTACCAGAAATACTATCCGGAACAGAAGGCGCTGGGGGCTTTTATTCGGGGCGGGGTTTATTTCTTGGGAGTAGTGTCTGGAGTCGTACGTTTTCTGGGACTTTCCCGAAGAAAGAAGACGCCTCATCGCCGTCTGCTGATTATCGGTTATCCTGAACATTACGATACCGTGAAGGCGAAATGTCGCAAGCGGATGCCCCAGCTGGAGCAAGTGAAATGTTGGAATCTGGACGAGAACCGGACTATGGATGCTATCGGACGGAATATCCAGATGCGGCGTTTCACGGACATTGCCTTTATCTGGCCGGATGTGCGTTATGAGCAGATGCTACTTTATATGGATCGCATGCCCAACAAAACATTGACTTACCATATTTATAATCCTAAAAGCGGCCGGTTGGTTTCACCGGGAGAATAGTTATGCAATTATTGGAAGACGACATACTTCGCCTCAGAGCTTTGGAGCCGGAAGATTTAGAAGTCCTTTACCGGTGGGAAAATGATGCCACGCTATGGGCTGTCGGGAATACGCTGGCTCCTTATTCCCGCTATTTGTTGAAACAATACATCGCACAGGCCCATGAAGATATTTACACCCTCCGTCAGCTGCGTCTGCTGATTGAACGGAAGGCCGACGCTCGCTCGGTGGGATTAGTTGATTTGTACGATTTTGATCCGCATCATTTGCGGGCAGCCGTAGGGATCATTGTCGATCCTTCCTGTCAGCGTCAGGGAATTGCCCGGCGTGCGCTGGCGTTGTTGCATGCCTATGCTTTTTCATTCCTGCGGTTACACCAGCTTTATGCGTATATTCCGGTTTCCAATGTAGCCAGTGAGCAGCTTTTCCGTCAGGCCGGTTATGAAGAGACAGGACTTTTGAAAGACTGGTTGATAGACATGGCGGGTTTTTGTGATGTGCGGGTTATGCAAAAGATAAATTGAGGTAGTTTATTACTACATTTGGTGCAATTTCTTAATGACGACTACATACATATTATAATTCGATGAAACAAATTATCACTCATTTTACTGACGACGATCTTTATAAATTCACCATGTGCTGTGCGGTTATCGATAATTTTCCGAGAGCTCAGGTTAAATATACATTCACCGACAGAGACAATACGGTTTATCCGGAAGGTTTTGCCGAACAGTTGTCCGAGCAGATAGCCATGCTTGAATCCGTAACTATTACGGACGAAGAAATCCGTTTCATGCGCCATCGATGCAACTATATACCGGGCTGGTTCTATACTTATCTGAAAGGATATCGTTTTAACCGGAACTGGGTGAGCGTCTGGCAAGACGATAACGGACATCTGCACGTGGAAATCGAAGGCAGCTGGTCGGATACGATTCTTTTGGAGGTAAAAATTCTCGCCATCATCTCGGAACTCTATTATATCATGACCGGACAGAGCCGCCTTTTTGATTACGACGCATATTACCGGAAGACTTACGAAAAAGGAAAGCGTTTGCTGGAAGCCGGATGTGTCTATAGTGATTTCGGAACGCGCCGCAGGGCTTCTTTTGAATCGGAAGACACGGTCGTCCGGGCAATGAAGGATTGTTATCACAGTCAGAGTTGGGACGGGCGTTTTGTCGGGACCAGCAATGTTTATTTAGCGATGAAATATGATGTTTTGCCGGTTGGCACGATGGCTCATGAGTTTGTCTGTGCCATCGGAGGAATGTTCGGACCTCAAATGGCCAATAACATTGCGATGAACCTTTGGCGGAACACGTTCCGGGGTGCTTTGGGAACGTATTTGTATGATAGTTTCGGTTGGGAAATCTTCAGCCTGAATTTTTCCGAAGATTTTGCCAATCTGTTCAAAGGCCTGCGGGTGGATAGCGGAGATAATTACGAACAATTACAGCGTATCGTCGAGAAATACCGTTCGCTTGGGATAGATTCCCGGACCAAACAGGTGATATTCAGTAATGCGTTGGATACAGATGCTGCGCTGAAGGTGCAACAGTATGCCCGTCATTATTGCCAGCCCTCTTTTGGTATCGGGACGCATTTTACCAACGATTTCGACGGGGTGAAACCGATGAATATCGTCATTAAACTGATTGCCGCCAAAATCACGGAGTCCTGGGCCTTCTATAACGACACCTGCAAGATCAGTGAAGACGAAGGAAAACATACCGGCAGTCCGGAAGTCGTCAAACGCTTCATGGAGGCTTTACATATCGATGGATAATAGGCGCTTGGGCTTTAATAAGCCAAAAATAGCTTGCGATTCTCCATTTTTTACTACTTTTGCACCCGTTAATTTGTAATAGGAATGAAACACGAACTTTGTTGTATAGGTCACATCACACACGATAAGATTGTCACGCCGAAAAACACGGCGCACATGCCGGGAGGAACGGCTTTCTATTTCTCGAAAGCAATGAATTGCTTTTCCGATATTGATTATACGTTGCTTACGGCCGTCGGCATGGAAGATATGCCGGTTGTGGAAGACCTGAGACGGGAAGGAATAGCGGTAGATGTCATGCCCAGTCCGACGTCGGTTTATTTTGAGAATATTTATGGCGATAATTCAGATAATCGTACGCAGCGAGTGCTTTCGAAAGCCAATCCTTTTACGCTCGATTTCGTCCGTTCCGTAGAATCTGATATTTTTCATCTGGGAAGTCTTCTGGCTGATGACTTTCCGAAAGAAGTCGTGGAATATCTGGCCGGAAAATCGCTGGTTTCCGCCGATTCGCAGGGGTATCTCCGTGAAGTCCGCGACAAAGATGTTTTCCCCGTCGATTGGCCCGAGAAACATGAGGTCCTGCGCCATGTGCATTTCCTGAAAGCCAATGAACATGAGATGGAAGTCCTCACGGGCTATACGGATGCCGAGAAAGCAGCCATGGAATTATATAGCTGGGGCGTGAAAGAGGTTCTCCTCACGTTCGGAAGCATGGGCTCCCTGATTTTTGACGGGAAAAAATTCCACACGATACCTGCCTACATCCCGCGGGAGGTGGTGGATGCGACCGGATGCGGTGATACCTACATGACAGGCTATCTTTATCGCCGCGCAAAGAATGACACAATCGACGAAGCCGGCCGTTTTGCCGCCGCCATGTCCACCCTCAAGATTGAAAAGATGGGTCCGTTCCAGGGAACCGAGAAAATGGTGCGCGATTGCATGGCCAAAGCCCGGCAGAAGAGTTTGTAGCCCGCCGGTACAGGATTTTGGGGAAGAGTTATAAGTTACGGATTTGCCGAAACGTAACTTATAACTCTTTTCTCGTTATTGCGGGAAGCGTTTGGCAATCAGTTCGCCTCGTTTATAGACCACATAGGCGTAAGCCAAAACTACGACGAAAGCAATGAACGGCACGATGAATGAAAAGGAGATATCGTCGGTATGATCGGCTACGAACCCCATCAGAAGCGGTCCGACAGCGCCTCCGATAGGTGACATCATCAGGTAAGACGAGGCTCGTTTCGTCTGGACTCCCAATCCCTTCAGCGAAATGGCAAAAATCGTGGGAAACATGATAGCCTCGAACACGTAGATAAAGATTAGCGCGACCAAAGACGTGATGCCCACGCTAAGCAAGACCAGTCCCGTGGTCGCAACCGTTCCGATGGCACAGACAAACAAGACTTTTTCTGCCCGGATGCGGCTCATCACCCAGCTTCCGATGAATCGTCCGCTCATGAACAGTCCCAGCCCGCCGAACGACAGGATGATCGAGGCGTTTCGGGCATCCATCCATTTTTCTTCCACCACATAATTGATGAAAAAGCTGTTGATGGAAATCTCAGCCACTTCGTAGCAGAAGAGTGCCGCTACTCCGAAGAGAAACAGCTTGTGCTTCCAGAGGCTTTTCGTATTTTCGCTGTTGATATCGAGATTCGTTTCCCGGTAGTTGATTTCCGGAAGGCGCACCCGCGTAAAGACCAGCGCGACGGCCAATACCACGACTCCCATCAGCGTGTAGGGCAGGGCGATGCTCCCATATCCGCCATCGTCGGAGAAAAGCAACAGGCCGCCCAGCAACGGACCGCAGATGCAACCCAGTCCGTTGAACGACTGGGCCAGATTCAGGCGGCTCGCAGCCGTTTCCCTGTCGCCGAGTTCGGTCATATAGGGGTTGGCAGCCGTTTCCAGGAAGACCAATCCGCATGCGATGACGAAGAGAGAGAAAAGGAAGAAGTTGAACGACATCCAGTGTTCGCCGGGAATGAAAAGCAACGAGCCGATTCCGTAAAGCAACAGGCCGAAAACCACACCCTTCCGGTAGCCGTACTTATTGATGAAGAGTCCGGCGGGAATGGCCATGACGAAGTAGCCAAAGTAAAACAAGACTTGCAGCATCGCCGAGCGGGTTCGGGTTATATCGAGCAGTTCCTGGAAATGTTTGTTCAAGACATCCAATATCGCATGCGCGAATCCCCAGAGGAAAAAGAGGGAAGTAACCAGTACAAACGGAAGCATATATTCCTTCTGTACCAGCGGTTTCTTTTGTTTTTCGAGAGCCATTTTGTTCAGTACTTTATTCGTAATTAGCGGCAAATGTACAGAGTTTTTCCATATCTTTGCGCTGTTTTTAATGTTTTTATCTATGAAATACGGATTTGTAAAGGTGGCAGCAGCCGTTCCAAAAGTTTCTGTTGCCGATTGTTCTTATAATATAGTCCGAATGGAGGAACTGATGCGTCTGGCAGCCTCCGAGGGCGTGCAGATAATGGCTTTCCCCGAACTTTCCGTCACTGCCTACACGTGCATGGATTTGTTTTCGCAACAAATCTTGCTTTCCGAGGCGGAAAAATCGTTGTTGCAGCTTGTCTCCTCGACTGCCGACCTGCCGGTATTGGCTATCGTCGGGGTTCCGTTGATTACCGAAAACCGTTTGATTAATGCCGCCGTTGTTTTCCAGCAAGGCGAGATTCTGGGAGTCGTCCCGAAGACTTATCTTTCCGGTTACAAGGAGTTCCAGGAAGAACGGTGGTTTACTTCTTCGCTCGAACTCCGCGAGAAAACGATTTCCATCGGCGGAAGAACCTGTCCCCTCGGCAGCCAACTGGTTTTCCAGGCCGGAGAAGTGGGTGTCGGTGTGGAAATATGTGAAGATTTGTGGGTACCCGTTCCTTCCAGCTCGTTGCTTGCCATGCGCGGCGCAAATATTATCTTCAACCTCTCGGCCAGCAACGAACTGATTGGGAAAGCAGGCTATCGCCGCCAGTTGGTACAGCAACAGTCCGCCCGATGCCTGGCCGGCTACGTGTATGCCTCTTGCGGTTTCGGAGAATCGACCACCGACCTGGTGTTTTCGGGCAGTGCCCTGATTGCCGAGAATGGCAACATCCTGGCGGAATCCGACCGTTTCCAGAAAGAGGGCCAGCTCGTGGTTTCGGAGATAGACGTCGATTACCTTCAGCATGACCGCCGCGTCACGACCAGCTTCATGCGCGGAAATCCCCTTCTGTCGGGCGATACCGTCCGGATTCCCTTCTCCCTTCCCGACTATCCGGGCGAGAAAGCCAACACCCTCACGCGGAATATCGACCCGCATCCGTTCACCCCGGAAGGTCTCGCACTGAAAGCACGTTGCGAAGAGATTTTCAAGATTCAGGTGAGCGGATTGGCGAAACGCCTGGTGCACGCCCATGCTTCCACCGCTGTCGTCGGTATTTCCGGCGGGTTGGATTCCACTTTGGCGCTTTTGGTGACGGCTATGGCCTTCGATTACCTCGGTTGGCCGCGTGAAAAAGTGATTGGCATCACGATGCCGGGCTTCGGGACGACGGGAAGAACCTATCGCAACGCCGTGAACCTCATCCGTTCGCTCGGAGTGACGCTTCGCGAGATTTCCATCAAGGATGCTTGCGTCCAACATTTCAAAGACATCGCGCACGACATGGAAAAGCACGACGTAACCTATGAAAACAGTCAGGCGAGAGAAAGAACGCAGATTCTGATGGATGTTGCCAACCAGGAAAATGGTCTTGTTATCGGTACGGGAGACCTTTCCGAGCTGGCTTTAGGCTGGGCGACCTACAATGGAGACCATATGTCGATGTACGGAGTCAATTCGAGCATTCCGAAAACCCTTGTCAAGTATCTGGTAGCCTGGGTGGCCGAACATCGTGTGGATTCCACCTCGCGCGAAACCTTAATGGACATCATCGACACGCCTATCAGCCCGGAATTAATTCCGGCCGACGCGCAGGGAAACATCCAGCAGAAGACGGAAGACTTGGTCGGCCCTTACGAACTGCACGATTTCTTTATTTATCATTTCCTGCGCTACGGAAGCCGTCCTGCCAAACTGTTTTATCTGGCTTGCAACGCTTTCGAAGGCATTTACGACGCGGCGACCATCAAAAAGTGGCTGCGCATCTGTTTCCGCCGCTTCTTCCAACAGCAATTCAAGCGGAGTTGCCTGCCCGACGGTCCGAAAGTCGGGAGTGTCAGCCTCTCTCCCCGTGGCGACTGGCGGATGCCCAGCGATGCTTCGGCAGAAATCTGGCTCAACGAAATCGATAGCTTGTCTTAAACGGAAAATCCGGACTCGGACGGGGCGCGAAAGGCACCTCTCCGGGTCCGGATTCTTTTTTCCCTCCGGCAGAAACCAATTAGGCCTGCGATTTCCGGTATTCGTTGGGCGACAAACCTACTTTCTTCTTGAAAACCCGGTTGAAATGCTGCGAATATTGAAATCCCAGCTCGTAAGAAATCTCACTGATGGTCTTGTTGGTTCCAAGGAGCAGACCTTTTGCCATATCGATAATCTTCGATTGGATATATTCCTGTGGAGTCTTGCCCGTCTCCTTTTTAATCAGGTCTCCGAAGTAATTGGGCGAGAGAAAAATCCTGTCGGCAAAGTAACGGACCGTCGGAATCCCGTCCGTCTGCGTCTTTTGACTCTGGAAATAGTCGTCGAGAAGAAATTCAAAGCGGCTCAAAACGTCTTTGTTCGCTTCTTTCCGGGTTACGAACTGGCGGTTATAGAATCGCATGCAATAATCGAGCAGCAACTGCAGATTACGGGCAATCAGTCGTTTGCTTAATCGATCGATCGGATGCACCAATTCTCTTTTGATCTTCTCGAAACAATCCGTGATGATGCCGCGCTCTTCTTCCGAGAGATGCAAAGCTTCGTTCGAGTTGTAGGAAAAGAACGAATACGACTTAATCTCTTCGCCGAGCGATGTTCCCTTGATCAGGTCCGGATGGAAAAGTATTCCCCGCGCGGTAGGCTTCATTCCTTCCGCCATTTCCACTTCCGCCACCTGCCCGGGGGCAAAGCTGACGATGGTTCCTTCCTGGTAGTCGTAGGTTTGCTTTCCGTAACGGATGTCTCCGCATTTCGTGTCTTTCAGATAGAGCGCGTAGATGCCATAATTGACTGTGTAGTGGTTGGGAAAGCGCGTCGCCTCGTGCAAATCGATGACGTTCACCAGCGGATGCAAAGTCTCCAGCCCGTAGAGCCGGTTGTACGCCTCGACATTATCTAATCTGATCACTTCTTTTGTCATAATCGAACGTATAAGGGGTTTGTTGCCTACAAATTTACTTATATTTTTCGGAAATCTGTAATTCCGTTATTTTTGTCCGTAAAAGCGTTACACGGGAATCTTCCCGCAGCGCTTACCTTTGTTCCTGACTAAAATTCAACTCATCATGAAGAAGACATTGACTATTTTGGCACTGGCGATTGCCGGTTGCTTGCCTTTACAAGCCCAAACGGGCGTGGAAAAAGATCGTTCGACGCTCTGCAAAGAGAATTACCGCGCGTTGTTTCAAGACGAGGCGCTTACGGGAAAGGGTAGCGACCCGGAAATGATGGAAATCTTGCAGAAATTTATCTTCGGCGAAGTGTTTGAAACCGGATATTTGTCGCTGAAACAGCGCGAAATGATTACCTGCATCTCTTTGGCGACGATGCAGACGTTGCCCCAGCTGAAAGCCCATGCCGGAGCCGCCCTGAACGTTGGCGTCACCCCGCTGGAGCTTCGCGAAGTGATGTATTTGACGGCTCCCTGCATCGGTTTCCCGAAAATGCTCAACGCCGTGGCTGCCGTCAACGAAGTTTTCAAGGAACGCGGCATCAAACTACCTTTGGAAAAGGCGGGAACCGTGACGGAAGCCGACCGGCACGAAAAGGGCGCCGCCATACAAGACAAACTTTATCCCGGAGGGATTGCTGCCGTGATGGAAGGCGTGCCCGGTGGCTTGGGAAAGGATGTGGAACATTTTCTGACCGAATATTTTTTCGGAGATATCTATTCGCGCGGGGCGCTGGACCTTCCTACCCGCGAACTTTTGACTTATTGCTGCCTGGCAACCCTTGAAGCCGAGAGCCAACTGGCTTCGCACTACTACGGAAACCTGAATGCCGGCAACAGTCCGGAGGTGCTCGCCGCGGCTGTCGTCCAATGTCTTCCCTACATTGGTTTTCCCGCCGCGATAAAGGCTATCCGCATCATCAAACAGAATTATCAGAACGATATAACCGGGAAAACTTCGCAACAGAAGCCCGCGAAATTCGTGCCGGCCGAAAACAATCTCGTCCGTTTGTCGAAAATCACCGTCGATCCCGCCCAACTCGACGCCTACAACGCTTTCCTGAAAGAGGAAATCGAGGCTTCCATGCGCCTGGAGCCCGGCGTCATCACGCTTTACGCCACGGCTGAGAAAGATGAACCTAATAAAGTCACGATTTTGGAGATTTATGCCGACCAGGAGGCTTATCAGAGCCATCTGAAGACGCCTCACTTCCAGAAATACAAACAGGGCACCCTCGAAATGGTAAAGGAACTGGAGCTGATAGATACCAACCCGCTTATTCCCGGTCTTAAAATGAAGTAATCTTTTTTTCCGAGTGGAAAAACGCCAACCTTCGTGTAGGTTTTGCTTTTTCCGGTCGGAAAAACCCCAACCTTCGTGTAGGTTCTGCTTTTTCCACTCGGAAAAACCAAAACCTTCGTGTAGGTTTCACTTTTTCCGGTCGGAAAAACCAAAACCTTCGTGTAGGTTTAGCTTTTTCCACATGGAAAAACCCCAACCTTCGTGTAGGTTTTACTTTTCGCGGGCGCGAAAACCCGAACCTTCGTGTAGGTTTGCATTTTCGCGGGCGCGAAAAAATAATAGGGCAGGGAGAAATAAAAAAGGCCGCCGCGTACCTTTTAAAGTACGGGCGACCTTCTGGTGTTATGGAATGATAGAGCTTTAATTCTTGAAAACAAGACCGCTGTTCGCATAGTCGATGGTAATCGGATGCTCGCGGTTGACGTGTCCGCTCAGGATTTCCTTCGAAAGTTCGTTGAGGACGTATCTTTGGATGACACGTTTTACCGGACGGGCGCCAAACTGCGGGTCGTAACCCTCGTGGCTGATGAAATCGAGCGCGGCATCGGTGAATTCCAGGGTGATGCCATTCTCTCCGACCATCTTTTTCACATTATTCAACTGCAAGCCTACGATTTCGCGGATTTCCTTCTCGTTCAGCGGAGTGAACATAATGATTTCGTCGATACGGTTGAGGAATTCCGGACGGATGCTCTTCTTCAGCAAGTCGAGAACCTGAGATTTCGTCTGTTCAACAACCTGAGTGCGGTTGCTGTCGGTGATTTTCTCGAAGTTTTCACGAATCAGTGACGAACCCATGTTGCTTGTCATGATGATAATCGTGTTCTTGAAGTTTACCGTCCGGCCTTTGTTGTCGGTCAGACGCCCATCGTCGAGAACTTGCAGCAAAATGTTGAAGACATCCGGGTGAGCTTTCTCGATTTCGTCGAAAAGCACGACGGAATACGGTTTCCGACGCACAGCTTCCGTTAATTGCCCGCCTTCATCGTAGCCAACGTATCCCGGAGGCGCTCCAATCAGACGCGTGGCGCTGAACTTTTCCTGATATTCGCTCATGTCGATACGCGTCATCATATTCTCGTCGTTGAAGAGGTAATCCGCGAGCGCCTTGGCGAGCTCGGTCTTACCGACTCCCGTTGTGCCGAGGAAGAGGAAAGAACCGATCGGACGTTTCGGGTCTTGCAGGCCGGCACGACTGCGACGGACGGCGTCGGCAACGGCTGTGATGGCCTCGTCTTGCCCAATCACGCGCTTGTGGAGCTCTTCTTCGAGGTGGAGAAGCTTGTCGCGCTCGCTCTGCAACATTTTGCTGACGGGGATACCGGTCCATTTCGAAACGACATCGGCAATATCGTCGCTATCGACTTCTTCCTTGATCATGGCGGCGCCTCCCTGCATGTTGTGGAGCTTTTCCTGCACTTCCTTGATTTCTTCTTCCTTCTGTTTGATCTTTCCGTAGCGGATTTCGGCCACTTTTCCGTAGTCGCCTTCGCGTTCCGCCTTGTCGGCTTCGAATTTCAGGTTTTCGATATCAATCTTGTTCTGCTGAATCTTGTTAATCTGCTCCTTTTCGCTTTGCCACTGCGCTTTTTGTTTGGTTTCCTCGTCCTTGAGGTCGGCAATCTCCTTGTTCAGCTGGTCCAGCTTCTGCTGGTCATCTTCCCGTTTGATAGCTTCCCGCTCAATCTCGAGTTGTTTGATTCGCCGCGACACTTCGTCCAATGATTCCGGGACGGAATCCATCTGCATGCGCAGTCGGGCAGCGGCTTCATCCATGAGGTCGATGGCTTTGTCCGGAAGATAACGGTCCGAGATGTAGCGGCTCGACAACTGGACGGCAGCAATGATGGCATCATCCTTGATACGAACCTTATGGTGGTTTTCGTATTTCTCTTTCAACCCGCGGAGAATGGAAATGGCATCAACTTCGCTCGGTTCATCGACCATGACAATCTGGAATCGGCGTTCCAGAGCCTTATCCTTCTCGAAATATTTCTGATATTCGTCCAAAGTGGTGGCACCGATGGCTCTCAATTCGCCCCGGGCCAGAGCAGGCTTCAGAATGTTGGCGGCATCCATCGCGCCTTCGCCTTTGCCGGCGCCCACCAAGGTGTGAATCTCATCGATGAAGAGGATAATCTCGCCATTGCTCTTGGTAACCTCGTTGACAACCGCTTTCAGACGCTCTTCAAACTCGCCCTTGTATTTTGCGCCGGCGATAAGAGCGCCCATATCCAGCGAAAAGATCTGTTTCGACTTCAGATTCTCCGGGACATCGCCGCGGATAATCCGATGGGCCAGACCTTCGGCAATCGCCGTCTTGCCGACACCCGGTTCACCAATCAGGATCGGGTTGTTCTTCGTACGGCGGCTCAGGATTTGCAGGACGCGGCGGATTTCCTCGTCACGGCCGATGACCGGGTCGAGTTTTCCGCTGCGAGCGCGTTCATTTAAGTTAATGGCATATTTGTTCAGTGCATCGTAGGTGTCCTCGGCCGATTGGCTGGTGACTTTGTTGCCTTTCCGCAGCTCCTCGATAGCCAGGCGCAGTTCCTTTTCGGTCATGCCGGCGTCTTTCAGGATTTGCGACGCATTGCTTTTCTCTGTAAACAAGGCGAGGAAGATAGGCTCAAGCGAAACATACTGGTCGCCCATCTTCGAAGAGTAATCAATTGCTTTCTGAAGGACTTGGTTGGCCTCGCTTGATAAATAAGGTTCTCCGCCGGATACTTTGGGCAGCGATGAAATCTGGGCATCGATGGCGCGGTTGATATTCTGCGCGTTCAACCCTAATTTCTGGAACAGGAAGTTGGCCACGCTCTCGCCCGTCATGATGACAGCTTTCAGCAAGTGCACAGCTTCGATGGCTTGCTGCCCGTTCTGCTGGGCAAGTTGCACGGCCTGCTGCACAGCTTCCTGCGCTTTGATTGTAAAGTTGTTAAAATTCATACTGTTAGTCTCCTTTCTGTTTTGATTTCTATATTGAAATTACGCTTATTCTTCTGCAAACGGAATGCCAAGCCCGAATGATGCCATAATGTCAGAAAAAAACGAGAAGGAGGCAAAAAACGTATGACGAAACGGCGCGTCAGGTGCCAAAGTTTGCTTCCGCCGGCGCGTGTTATCTTTCTTGAAAAATGATTTGAATCAAGAATTATTTCTTACCTTTGCGCTCAGTAAAAATCATAAGCCAATGGACTTAGCAAGACATATCGCACAGCGGTTTTCCGAAAACAGCGCACCTTTAAGTGATGCCGCCCTCGACAAGGTGGCTTCCATCCTTGTCCGTACGGATTTGAAAAAAAATGCCATGTATCTGAAGGAAGGGGAGGTCAGCAAGCATATCGGATATGTATATAAAGGTATGCTGCGTTTGTTTTACTATAAGAACAAGCGAGACCTGACGGAGCATTTTGCCTGCGAAGGGACAAACTTTTTCTGTATAGAGAGTTTTTTTCGCCAGCAACCGACTCATTTGATGATCGAGGCGCTGGAGAACAGTGTTGTTTTCGGTTTGCCACACGACGAATTGCTCGCCATGGCGGCCGAAGATTATGAAATAGAGGTCATGTATCGGACATTGATAGAAAATTCGCTGATTCTTTCCCAACAGAAGGCGGATATGCTGCGTTTCGAGTCGGCCAATGAGCGGTATCGCCGTCTTTTGCGCGAACATCCGGAGATTATCCAGCGGGCTCCGTTGTCGCACATTGCTTCTTATTTGTTGATGACCCCTGAGACCTTGAGTCGTGTCCGTGCCAGTTTGCTTTGAGCTTATTGATTGATTATCGTCAATAAATAAATGGCAGGCTGCAGATTGTTGATAGAATCAAATCGTATATCGAAAAAAATTTTCACCTTTGCATCGGTTAACAAAATAGGTTTAGATGATTACTCGGAATGAGTAATTAGGTGTTTGGTAAAAAGGTAAATGATTTAGGTTGTTTTTGATGAAAAAGGACAGGGCTTTCTGCTTTGTCCTTTGTTATTTTATGAATATTCGTAATCAATAAAAGAAACGATATGAAAGTAGGTTTATTTATTCCTTG
>CALVFH010000037.1 GCA_944326775.1 uncultured Parabacteroides sp. | reverse complement strand
TTCTTGAAAAAAACAGCCGGCGGCAGCCCCGTTTTTTCTGCGGAAATCTTTACTTTTGGGCAAACAAATCTGAAACACTTATCCGATGGGACACATATTGATGAAAGGGGTTTTGGCGGGCGCCCTCGCGGCCCTCTGCGCCTGGGACGGGCAAGGGCAGACGCTCAACGAGGCCAAACAATTCTATAATGAAGGGAAATTCGCCGAGGCGAAGCCGGTGTTCGAGCGCTTCGTGAAGCAGTCGCCAGGCAATGCGTCGTACAACCTCTGGTACGGGGCGTGCTGTTTCGAGACGGGCGACCTGGCGACGGCGGAGAAGTATCTCAACGTCGCGGTGCGCTGCCGCGTCATCGATGGCTTCCGCTACATGGGCGAGCTTTATTGCAAGACCTTCCGCTACGAGCAGGCGGTGGAGATGTATGAAGAATACATCAAATACCAGACGCAGAAGAAACGGGATACCGAGGCTGCCGAGCTGAGGCTCGACGAACTGGAGAACGCGGCGCGGATGCTCGACAAGGTGGAGGCGGTGCAGGTTATCGACAGCGTGGTAGTCGGCCTTGACGACCTGCTTTCGGCTTACCGGCTGAGCGAAGAAAGCGGAACGCTGCTTCCCGCCAACGAGTTTTTCACGGATGGCCGGACGGACACGACCGTCGTCTATAAGAACCAGAAAGGCGACAAGGTTTTCTACGCCAAACCGACCGAGGCGAACCATTATTGCCTCTTTACCCAGTCGTGGCTCCTCGACCATTGGGGCGACGAGAAGCAACTCCGCATGAATACCGACAGCGAGAGCGACGACAACTACCCGTTCGTGCTCCCCGACGGGGTGACGGTCTATTATGCTTCGAAAGGCAACGGCTCGCTGGGCGGATACGACCTGTTTGTGACGCGCTACAACACCGAGTCGGATTCCTACCTCATGCCGGAGCAGCTTTCCATGCCGTTTAATTCTCCCTACAATGATTATATGATGGTCATCGACGAAGGAAAAGGATTGGGGTGGTTCGCCTCCGACCGTTTCCAGCCGGAAGGAAAGGTGTGCGTCTATCTCTTCATCCCGAACGAGGACCATGCGCGGGTGGAAACGGACGACATGGAGCTGAAACGGGCCTGGGCGTCGCTGATGCCTATCCGCACGACGTGGAAAGAAGGCTCGGACTATAGCAAACTGATTGCCCTCGCCCATCAGGAGGTTCCCTACGGGCAGCCGGAGAAGAAAGGAGACTTTGAATTCCCCGTAACCGCGTCGAAGGTCTATTACAACTGGAGCGACTTCCGTTCCGCCGAGGCGAAGGCGCTCTATCAGAAGGCTACCGACACCCGTCGCGAAATCGACAAGCTCGAACAAGACCTGGAGAAGCTGCGGAAAGACTACGCGGCGGCCAATGCCGGGCGAAAGGAGCAGCTTGCCGCCCGCATCACCTCGGCGGAGGAGAAACTGAACGTGCTTCTGCCCCAAACGGCCGAGCTGGAGAAGCAGGCCCGCAACGCCGAAGCGCCCCGATTGCGTAACCGATAAAAGCTGAATGCCTATGATTTCCGAAATTGCCATTATCGTCGTGTGCATGGTTGTCGCCATCGCGCTGTTGATTACTGAAGTGTTTTTTATTCCCGGCATCACGCTGGCAGGCCTGGGCGGGGCGGCGGCGGCCATCGGCGGCATCTGGTATGCCTATCAGGTGAGTACGCTGACGGGACACGTCACGGTGATTGCCTCGCTGGCGGGGTTTGCGCTGGTGTTCTTCTGGTTTCTGCGTTCCCGCTCGTTCCGGAAGCTGGAACTGACGGCGGACATCCCGTCGAAGGTAGTTTCCAACCTCGAGCAGGGCATCCGCGTGGGCGACCAGGGGGTAACCGTCTCCCGGCTGGCCTCCGTAGGGAAGGCAAACATCAACGGGAAGATCGTCGAAGTCAAATCGGAGACGGGATGGACCGACGAGAACCAGCCCGTGGTCGTAACACGCATTGAAGACAACTATATTTGGGTGAAATAAGCCCGAAGACAGACAGATTATTCATTTTATAACTTTATATCCCATGGAAATGACAACCATTCCGATGTTCCCGCTGATCTTGCTGGGAGCGGCCGTCCTTCTGCTGGCGGTGTTTTTCTATTACGTGCCTTTCCTGCTCTGGATTTCGGCCAAAGTATCAGGAGTCAACATCTCGCTCCTGCAACTCTTCCTGATGCGCATCCGTAAGGTGCCGCCTTACGTCATCACGCAGGCAATGATCGAAGCCCACAAGGCGGGGCTGAAAACCTTGACGCGCGACGAGCTGGAAGCGCATTATCTGGCAGGCGGACACGTGGAGAAGGTGGTTCACGCGCTGGTATCGGCCTCGAAAGCCAATATCGACCTGTCGTTCCAGATGGCAACGGCCATCGACCTGGCAGGACGCGACGTGTTTGAAGCCGTCCAGATGTCGGTAAACCCGAAAGTGATCAATACGCCCCCGGTAACGGCTGTGGCCAAGGATGGTATCCAGCTGATTGCGAAAGCGAGGGTGACGGTTCGCGCCAATATCAAGCAACTGGTGGGCGGCGCCGGCGAAGAAACAATCTTGGCCCGCGTGGGCGAAGGCATCGTCTCGTCGATTGGCTCGTCGGACAGCCATAAAACGGTGCTCGAGAACCCGGATTCCATCTCCAAGCTCGTCCTTCGCAAAGGATTGGATGCCGGCACGGCGTTCGAAATCCTCTCGATTGATATCGCCGACATTGATATCGGCAAAAACATCGGCGCATACCTGCAAATGGACCAGGCGGAAGCCGACAAGAACATTGCGCAGGCCAAGGCGGAGGAACGGCGTGCCATGGCGGTCGCCCTCGAACAGGAGATGAAGGCCAAGGCGCAGGAGGCTCGCGCCAAGGTAATCGAGGCGGAGGCTGAAGTGCCCAAGGCGATGGCTGAGGCGTTCCGCTCCGGCAATCTGGGCGTGATGGATTACTACCGCATCAAGAATATCGAGGCGGATACGACCATGCGGGAAGCCATCGGCAAACCGACAACGGCTCCCGGGAAAAATATCAAATAAACGGACAGAGAGCGTATGAGAACCCAACCTATTCCCCCCTCCGAACTGGTTATCCATGCAGATGGAAGCGCTTTCCATCTGCATCTCAAACCGGAACAGTTGGCCGACCGGGTAATCCTGGTCGGCGACCCGGAGCGCGTCACCACAATCGCGTCTTACCTGGATGAACAGGAATGCGACGTGCGCAGCCGCGAGTTTCATACCATTACCGGAACGTACAAAGGCAAGAGAATCAGTATTGTCTCCCACGGCATCGGAGGCGACAACATCGATATCGTACTGACTGAGCTCGATGCTTTGGCGAACATCGATTTCACCACGCGGACAATCCGGCCGGAGTTCCGCCAGCTGACGTTGGTCCGTCTCGGCACCAGCGGAGGCTTGCAACCCTTCACGCCGGTAGGTACCTACGTCGCCGCCGAGAAATCAATCGGTTTCGACGGAGTGATTTATTTCTACGCGCAGACGGAACGCATCCGCGACCTGAAGATGGAAGCGGAACTTCGCCGCCAACTGGAATGGAAAATCGAGGGCTTGCACCCGTATGTGGTTTCGGCGGACACGGCTTTACTGGAACAAATCGCCGGCGACGACATCGTGCGCGGCACAACCATCGCGGCCAACGGTTTCTACGGAGCGCAGGGACGCAAACTCCGCCTTCCCCTCGCCGACCCGGAACTGAACCGGAAGATCGAGGCGTTCGATTGGCACGGACGGAAGATTACCAACTTCGAAATGGAAAGCGCCGCCCTGGCGGGACTGGCCGCACTGATGGGACACCGTGCGCTGACGGTCTGCTGCATCATCGCCGGCCGAGTTGCCCAAAACATGAACACGAATTACCAGGATTCACTGACCGGACTGATTGAACGGGTGCTGGAGAGAATCTGAAAATGAAGCTCCGTTTGGTGAATTTGACGGGTTTAACGTATTCGAAAACATTATAAAGGTCAGAAATTATGTTCTGAAATTGCGTCAACAATTAAAGATTTGATATGAAACCGATAACAGCAATAATCGTCTTTTTCTCTTTGATGCTTCCATCACTGTTTCTTAGCTATGGCAACTATACCACGGCAAAAGAACATATCATAGATGATGTGAACCAGGCGTTGGCTCAAACCATTCTGTATAAAATACCTGATCAGATAACAGCGGATACGCTGAGAATATACAGATCCAAATTGAAGATAGAACAACTAAAGGGAACCTCCTATTTGACAATATGTACCGATGAGCCGAGCAAATCCGCGTTATGTAGCGATACCATGAGCTATAAATATAGCAATGAAAGACTTCACATAAGGGCATATCCCAACTGTTCCAAAGCGGCCGTGTTCGGTATGTCTGAACAGACAATACCGGGCATGTTGTTTACCATTTCCATGCTATGGGGCATATTTTCCATCATCTACTTACATAAAAAGAATAACGTAAGTCTAAGTATCAAAACGGATGATCAATCCATAGTTTTCGGAAATCTTAGGTTCTCGGATTCCCGTTCGATGTTTTACAACGAACATGAAGAAGAAATCCATTTCACGCCGATGCAGTTTGCCTTTATGAAAATGCTTATAACAAGCGAATACAGAAAAATGTCTGTAACTGAAATTTGTGACAAGCTCTGGCCCGGAAAGGATAACGCAAAAGAGAGCTTATATACCTTGGTACGCAGATTAAAACCGGTTGTTGAAAACAACAGTAACATACGAATCATCTCCGACAAAGGCGGATATTATTCACTTAAAATAGAAAATGAGTGATTGTCAGCAAGATGTCCGTGCAATGTCAGCAAGATGTCAGTTGATTTATAGCTGTTTTTTGAGGGGTGCATTTTACTTTTGCCCCCAAAAACAGCTATATCGTTATGAGAAGATTGAAACTTATCTTTCTGCTGCTTTGCAGCTTCGTGTGTACATTACCCGCATGGGCGCAACATATCGTCAAGGGTATTGTAAAAGATTCCAAGGAACAGTTTATAACTGGAGCCTCGGTAATGGTTAAATCCAAAACAGATTCGCTTTATTACAAAGGAGGTACTACTGATGAGAATGGACAATTTGCCATTGAAGGACTTACATCCGGAGAGTACAGGCTTGAAATTTCATTTATAGGATACTCCAATCATTATCAGGATTTGAAATTAGATAAAACAACTGATGTCGGAATAATCCACCTACAAGAAAATACCCTGAATTTGGAAGAAGTCGTTGTAACTGCAAACATGGTAAAAAGGTTTGCCGATAAGAAGGAGTATAAATTAACCAATGTAGAGAAAAGGCAATACAGCAGCGCATTGTCAGCTTTGGAATTTCTGCCTAAAATCCAAGTCCTTGACCAAAGTGTTTCATCGGTTGATGGCAAAGCCGTGAAGATTCTAATTAACGGCATCCCGTCAACTCCGACAGACCTGTCTGTCATATCGCCTGAAAATATTTCAAAAATAGACTATTACACCCAACCGCCCATCCAATATTCCAACATGGGATTGGGCGCAGTTATCAATGTTATCACTAAGAAAACACAGCACGGAGGATCTGTCAGCGTCAATACCCAGAATGCGGTAACTACAGGCTTTGGCAACAATGTCGTCAACTTCAAATACAACTGGGGTAATTCGCAGATTGGTGTAACCTACAATATCAATTACAGAAACTACAACAAAAGAGTATTGGATGAAGAAATGGCGTATTCGGTCGGAGGAGCAAATTATGAGAAGATAAAAAGCGGACATAACAGTCCGTATGCCTATGAACAGCAGATGGCTGAAATCAGCTTCAACAATTCAAAAGCAGACAACTATCTGTTCAGTACAAAACTGTCTTTTAACTCACTGAACCGCAGACGCTCCTCAACGCAGGACATCCTTTCAAGAATCAATGACGCAGAATCAAGTAAGACAGGCGAAAGTTCGGACAAGGACAAATATATCAGCCCGGTTATGGACATGTATTTCAGCAAATCATTCGGTTCAAAACATGAGCTTATCATGAATCTTGTCGGTACATACTACAAATCCGACTATGATTATGAATACAAAGAACTGCTGGATGAAAAAACGGATTTTGAGACCGCAACAGTCATAAGCACGGACAAATATTCCGTAATCGGTGAAGCTCTGTATAACTATAAAATGAAGAAGGCTAACCTGTATGTTGGAACCAGATATATGTACAACAACAGCACGCAGAACAACTTGCCTTCAAACAACAAAATAACGACTAATGAAATTTATTCCTACGTGGGAATAACTGGAATGCTGGATGAGAAATTCAATTACAGTATCAGCGCCGGTGTAAACAACAACATTTTTACAACCCTTGAAAACAAGACCTACAACTTTACCTATTTTCGTCCTCAGGTAAAATGGGGATATTTTATAGACCAAAGTTCGGATTTGATGCTCAATTATGAAGTCAATACAGAAAATCCATCTGTATCTTCATTGACTTATAATCCATACTTCAAGGATCCCAACTATATATTCATCGGAAATCCCAACCTGAAGCCAAGTAATAATCACGACCTTTCGCTATCCTATTTCAAGGGTTTCAAGAAATTTGTAATCAATGCAGAAGTAGGCTATTCCTATACCAAAGATGCCATCGCTCCGATTTTCCAATCCGATGATACAAACATTATTGAAACATTCGGCAATCTGGATAATGCGCAGAACCTGAATGCCAGCCTCTTTCTGCAATGGTATCCCTTTTCAAACAACATACTACGCTTAAGACTATACGCCGAAGTATTCCATCAGATAAATAAACTGGACAATTCAAAATGGAATCATACCGGCTATTCCATCATACCCTCATTGTATCTTACCTATAATAAATGGGGATTACAACTATTCTATCAGACAGAGAAGGAGTCCCTTATCGGACAGACAACGAAAACTATCCCCAGCATGGCTTCTGCAGAATTATCCTATAAACCCATAAAGAACCTGACGATTACCGGAGGCATAAGATATCCATTCTATGATTCCTGGAAACAAGTCACCTCTGTTTCCGGTACGTCCCTACTCCACCGGACCGAAACCGAACGAATCATAAATAATGCCAATATGGTGTATATAAACCTTGTATATAACTTTTCATTCGGAAAGTCCAAATCTGGCGTGAAATTAAAGATGCAAAACAAGGATAAAGATTCTGGAATACTCAACAGATACTAACCTGCAACGGAAGCCAGTCGTGGCAGCGGAAGCCAGTACTCTCCGCAAAGTACTCCAGTACTACCGTGTAAATACTCCAGTACTATCACACAAGTACTGGAGTACTCTCATATAAGTACTGGAGTACTTTCAGCATAGTACTCCAGTACTTTCGGCATAGTACTGGCGGTTACATCACCTTCTTCAGCCGCATCAATGCCTCCACATAATAATAATCCGCATAACTGAGCGGGACATCCACTTCACTGTTTTCCGGCAAACTTCCGGTCGAATGCTTCAAGATGAAATTACAATTCGTCCCTACTTCTGCCAAATAAGCCGGGGATGAGAGCGAGCGAAGCTGCTGTTCGGCAAAATCCAAATAACCGGCGGCTTCTTCCGAAGGAGCTAACTGGCTCAATTCAATCAGGGCAGAAGCCATTATGGCTGCTGAAGAAGCATCCCGCGGGGCATCCGGAATATCCGGAGCATCGTAATCCCAATAAGGAACCTTATCGGCCGGCATGTGTGGGTGATTCATCAGAAAGCGGGCAATCTGCCTGGCTTGGTCCAGATACTCCGCTTTACCGGTTTCACGCGCCATCATGGTATAGCCGTATAATGCCCACGACTGTCCGCGTGCCCAAGCCGATGAATCGGCATAACCTTGATGCGTCACCTTGGCATGAGGCACTCCAGTAATCGTATCATAAGAAACAACATGGAAAGTGCTGTAATCCGGACGGAAATGGTTGGCTATCGTCTTATCGGCATGGGCTATGGCGATGTCGCGGAAACGGGTATCGCCCGTCTCTTTAGCCGCCCAGGTCAACAGTTCAAGGTTCATCATGTTATCGATAATAACCGGATACTGCCATTTGTCTTTGTTGAAATCCCACGAACGGATGGCACCTACCGTCGGATGGAAACGGGTACTGAGCGAATGGGCTCCCGTAATCAAGACCTTTTCGTAGGCCGGATCTTTCGTCAGCCGATAGCCGTTTCCATAACTGCAATACAGCATGAAACCCACATCATGGTTATTTGTTACATACTGCACTTTCTCCAAGCGTTCCGTAAAAAGCTTTGCATACCTTTCCAGTTCCGGTGTCGGATTGTTTTCATACAGATACCATAACTCTCCGGGGAAAAATCCGCTGCACCACCAATAACAATCGCTCGTTTCCAGTTTGCCGTCCTTTATGCTTTTCGGCAAACGTCCGTCTTGAGGTTCCAACTCCTTTGCCATCCGCAAAGCCTGTTCGGTCGAAACCGTCAAACCGCGTTCAATCACATCCGTAAGAGGCTCCTCTTGCGGTACATTACTGCACGATGCCAACCAAAGCAAGGCGGCAAACATGGTTAGATTTACCCGTTTATTCATATCTGAAAAATTCAATAGTTATCAGACAAATGTACATATTTTCAATTTTCCCGATAGGATAAATACACCTATATTTTATACCTTTGCGCCGAAAAAATATGCAACATGAATATAAAAGAAGCGATTTCCCTATATTTAAGACGAACAAACCAGCGTTTTTTCCAGCCTAAAGCAGTACTTTTCGATATGGACGGAGTCTTGTATGATTCCATGCGTTTCCATGCCCGTGCCTGGAAAGATATTGCCGACAAATATCACCTCAAAGCAGAAGAGTCGGATTTCTATTTATATGAGGGGAGAACCGGAGCCAGCACCCTGAACGAATTGTTCCAGCGGACATTCGGACGCGAGGCTACCGAAGAAGAAAAGCATCGCCTCTACGAAGAGAAATCGGAACTTTTCCGTACGTATAACGACGGCGAAGCCATGCCCGGAGCAGCCGAGGTACTGGCGAAAGTCAAGGCTTGCGGACTCCAGCGTATTTTAGTGACCGGTTCCGGACAACGAAGTCTGATCGATAAACTCAATCATACCTATCCGCAAATGTTTGCCCCCGACAAGATGGTAACCGCCTACGACGTGAAATACGGTAAACCTCATCCCGAACCGTATCTGATTGGATTAAAGAAAGCCGGAGTTCAAGCCCATGAAGCCATTGTTGTGGAGAACGCTCCTTTGGGCATCCAAGCCGGTGTAGCGGCCGGAATCTTCACCATCGGCGTCAATACCGGTCCCCTTCCCAATCAGGTACTGCTCGATGCCGGAGCCGATTTGTTATTCTCTTCCATGAACGAACTGGCAGAGCATATCGAATCCATTATCTGTCCGTCATAATTAAACCTGATGATAAAAGCAAATTTAAAATAGGCGAAAAGGCGATATTTCCAAATTCTCGACACGGAGAATGAAAATATCGCCTTTCCGCAAAGTTAAACGGCCCACAAGACCTTATCGCCAATAAACCGAATCAATCCTGAAGTTCAAAATTCTTCCGGCCAATCAGATTGCCATCAGCAAAGATATCCACCCGGTAAGTACCCGGAGAAAGGTATTCTTCAATATCCC
The DNA here is from genome assembly GCA_944326775.1 of uncultured Parabacteroides sp. Classification (GTDB taxonomy): domain Bacteria; phylum Bacteroidota; class Bacteroidia; order Bacteroidales; family Tannerellaceae; genus Parabacteroides. Next base: position 13,319 of record CALVFH010000037.1, on the reverse strand, counting down.
AATACATCGTGACGGGCACTTCCTCGCCTTCATATTCGATCAACTTCTTCATGGAATAGCTGATTTCCTTTCCCTCAAACTCGAAAACATTCGCACGGCTCTTGGTCAGGATATCGTCGTCGGGCTTCATGATGCGGACATAAATTTCCTTCTCGCCTACCGGTGCCGTAATATTTTTTGAAATCTTGAAATCTACCACAAACTGCTGCATCCGCTTGATACGCTTCGCCAGTTTACCCCGCGAATTGACGGGAGTCACCGTGATGGATGTCGCATCGAGACGGCTGGCCAGCGTCACCCGCTCGGTCAGTTTCTCTTTTTCTTTTTTCAAGGAAGCCGCCGTATTGGTTGCCTGCTGGTATTTCTTCACGGCCTCGTTCTTCTCGACCGTCAGCTGCTCGTTGGCACGGTTCAGCGAATCAATCTGCACGACATAGTTGCGCATAATCTTACGCATCGTAGCCAGCTCCTTCTTCAAGCGGGCGATTTCCTTCGTATTGGTTGACTTCACCGTCCGCAACTCCTCCATCAGGCGCTGCACCTTGGCCTGCTCGGTCGATAGCAAAGCCACCAGCGAATCGTTGCTTACACTAAATTTATACCCTTCATACTGAAGAGACAACTCATTAAAATCGTCGGCCAGCATCTCTTTTTCCAAATCGAAAGTCGCCGTCATCGCCTCCATCTGCTGATGCTGATGGAAGATATAATAAACAGCCCCGGCCACCACCAGGACCAGCACAATCAACGCCACAATCAGCAAGGACATCCTGTTGATTTCCTTGGTCTCCTTCTTTTCGTTATTCTCCATACAAAATACTTTTGTTCCTTTTCATGCGTGCAAAAGTAGCACTTTTAAATGAATTATCCCTATATTTGTTCCCGCTTAATTTTCCCATAAATGACATACGAAGAAACAATACATTATTTATATACCAGTGTACCTGTTTTCCAACATAGCGGCGCATCGGCCTACAAGCCCGGTTTGGGGACAAGCCTCGCGCTCGACAACCTGTTGGAACATCCGCACAAAGCCTACCGGACCATCCATGTGGCCGGAACCAACGGGAAAGGCTCGGTCAGCCACCTTTTGGCCGCCATCCTTCAAGAAGCAGGATATAAGGTAGGTCTTTACACCTCTCCTCATCTGGTTGATTTCCGGGAACGCATCCGCGTCAACGGGAAAAAAATCTCAGAAGACTACGTTGTCCGCTTTGTAGAGCAATATAAAACAGCTTTCGAACCGCTCCACCCTTCTTTCTTTGAACTGACTTCAACAATGGCATTCGCCTATTTCCGCGAGAAAGCCGTCGATTTCGCCGTTATCGAAACCGGCCTGGGCGGACGCCTTGACAGCACCAACATCATCCACCCGATACTCAGTGTCATCACCAACATCAGCATGGACCATACCCAGTTCCTCGGTGACACACTGGAAAAGATTGCAGGAGAAAAAGCGGGTATCATCAAAGCACATACGCCGGTCGTGATTGGCGACGTAACGGAAACCTCCGTCATGGAAGTATTTCTCCGTAAAGCTGCCGAGATGGAAGCCCCGCTCGTTTCGTCGGTCGTAGCCGATCCTATCAAGCAAGCCCATTTGGGAGAAGAAGGCCACTGGCATTTCAAAACCCGCCGGTACGGAGAGATCTGCGGCGAACTGGGCGGGGTAGTCCAGGCACACAATGCCGCCACCGTCCTGACAGCCGTCGGCGAATTGGAAAAAACAGGCATCCGCATCTCCGACGAAGCCATCCGCGAAGCCTTTGCCCACGTTGTTGAACGCACCGGACTGATGGGCCGATGGCAAACACTGCAAAACCGGCCTCGCGTGATTTGCGACACCGGACACAACACCGGTGGATGGCAATACCTTGCCCACCAACTTGAAGGCGAAAGTCGCCACTGCCCTACCCTGCGCATGATCGTCGGCATGGTCAACGATAAAGATATCGACGGCGTGCTTTCCCTGATGCCGGCCAAAGCCGTCTATTATTTCACGCAAGCCTCTATCGCCCGTGCCCTGCCCGCCGAAACATTTGCCGCAAAAGCCCGGAAACACGGCCTGCAAGGTACGGTCTGGCCTACCGTCGGTAAAGCTTTGGAACAAGCCTTGGCCGACGCCTCGCCCGACGACCTGATTTTCATCGGAGGCAGCACCTTCGTCGTGGCCGACGCCCTCAGCGGGCACACGTTCCCACAAAAGCATAATTTATAATCATCAAAAACAATAACAACTAAATCATGACAGAATTAATCCAAAAGAAGCTGAGCGACTCGAAAGCCGCTCGCTGGACCGCATTGGCGCTCGTCGCCTTCACCATGCTCTGCGGTTACATCCTGACCGACGTAATGTCGCCCCTCAAACCCATGCTTGAAGAAGAACTGGCCTGGTCGAGTACCGACTTCGGAATCTTCACCAGTGCCTACGGCTGGTTCAACGTCTTCCTGCTGATGCTGATCTTCGGCGGCATGATTCTCGACAAGATGGGCGTCCGTTTCACCGGTCTCGGAGCCTGCACGCTGATGGTGATAGGTTGCGTCATCAAATACTCCGCCGTAGCCGGCTACATCGGTGGAGAAGGAACCGTCCTCGGTATCAAATCGCAAGTAGCCTACGCCTCGTTAGGTTACGCCATCTTCGGCGTGGGTGTGGAAATTGCCGGTATCACCGCCTCGAAAATCATCGTCAAATGGTTCAAGGGAAAAGAACTGGCCTTAGCCATGGGACTGGAAATGGCAACCGCCCGTATCGGCACCATGCTTGCCATGGCCATCACCGTCCCGTTTGCCAAGTATTTCAACAATGTTGCCGCACCGGTACTGTTATGCCTCATCATGCTGTGCATCGGCTTCATCTCGTTCTTCATCTACACCTGCATGGACCGGAAGCTCGAAGCCTCGACCAACGCGGAAGAAGAAGAAGCGGACGAACCGTTCCGTTTCTCAGACATCAAACTGATTATCACAAACAAAGGTTTCTGGCTGATTGCCCTCCTTTGCGTCTTGTTCTACTCGGCTGTCTTCCCGTTCCTGAAATATGCTACCGACTTGATGGTCAATAAATATAATGTAGAAGAAGAACTGGCCGGGTTCATCCCCAGCCTCCTGCCGCTCGGCACCTTGTTCCTGACGCCGTTCTTTGGCAATCTCTACGACCGCAAAGGCAAAGGCGCTTCCATCATGATGCTGGGTGCCGTGATGCTGATTGGCGTGCACCTGCTCTTCACGCTCCCAATCCTGAACGAATGGTGGTTTGCTACCCTCGTGATGATTGTCCTGGGCGTCGCCTTCTCGCTCGTGCCTTCCGCCATGTGGCCTTCGGTTCCGAAGATTATCCCCGAAAAGCAGTTAGGTACAGCCTACGCATTGATATTCTGGGTACAGAACTGGGGACTGATGGGTGTCCCGGCACTGATTGGCTGGGTACTCGACAAGTACTGCAAGCTCGACAATTCAGCCGGCGGCCCTGCCTACGACTACACCCTGCCCATGGCCATCTTCATGTGCTTCGGAATCCTGGCCCTCTTCGTTGCCATCCTGCTGAAGCGTGAAGACAAGAAGAAAGGCTACGGACTGGAATTGCCAAACATCAAAAAATAACCCTATGAAAACAGATATCGAAATAGCCAGAGAAACGCCCCTGAGGAAAATCAAAACAATTGCTGAAAGCCTCGGCATCCCACGGGACGAAATATTAAACTACGGTCGTTACATTGCCAAGGTGCCTCTGCACCTGATTGATGAAGAAAAAGTCAGACAGCACAACCTGATTCTCGTGACCGCCATCACGCCAACCAAGGCCGGTATCGGGAAAACTACCGTTTCCATCGGCCTCGCATTAGGGCTGAACCAAATCGGGCTACAGGCTGTGCCCGTACTCCGTGAACCTTCGCTCGGCCCCTGCTTCGGCATGAAGGGCGGGGCGGCGGGTGGCGGCCATGCCCAGGTTTTGCCGATGGAGAACATCAACCTCCACTTTACGGGTGACTTCCACGCCGTCACTTCGGCGCACAACATGATTACCGCCCTGCTCGACAATTACCTCTATCAGAACCGACACTCGTGCTTCGGCCTGAAGGAAATCAAGTGGAAACGGGTTCTCGACGTGAACGACCGCAGCCTGCGCAACATCGTGTCCGGCTTAGGCGGACCGGCGAACGGCATCCCGACGGAAACGGGATTCGACATCACCCCCGCCTCGGAAATCATGGCCATCCTCTGCCTCGCTTCCGACCTCGACGACCTGAAGCGCCGCATCGGCAACATCCTGCTGGGCTATACCTACGACGACAAGCCCTTTACCGTGAACGACCTCGGTGTGGCAGGAGCTATCACCGTCCTTCTGAAAGACGCCCTGCTCCCCAACCTCGTCCAGACGACCGAGAACACCCCGGCGTTCATCCACGGAGGGCCGTTCGCCAACATCGCCCACGGCTGCAACTCCATCATCGCTACAAAGATGGCGCTAACCTTCTCCGACTACGTCATCACCGAAGCCGGCTTTGGCGCCGATCTGGGAGCAGAGAAGTTCTTCAACATCAAATGCCGCAAGGCAGGCCTCGCGCCGAAGGTAACGGTTATCGTAGCCACCGCCCAGAGCCTGAAACTGCATGGCGGTGTGCCGGAAGCCGACATCAAGCGTCCCAACCCGGAGGGCCTGCGCAACGGCCTGGCAAACCTCGACAAGCATATCGAGAACATGCAGGGCTTCGGACAGAGCGTTATCGTAACGTTCAACCGTTTCGATTCAGACAGCGATGAGGAAATCGCCCTCGTGGCCGAACATTGCCGCCGCAAAGGGGTTGGCTTTGCCGTGAATACAGTCTTTGCCGACGGAGGAAACGGTGGAAAGGAACTGGCCCGACTCGTGGCAGAGACCATCGAGCAGTCACCCTCCGAGCCGCTCCGCTTCACCTACGACGACACCGACGGCGTGCGGACGAAAATCCGCAAGGTGACGGAAACCATCTACGGCGCGTCGAACGTGACCTACACCACGCTGGCAGAAAAGAAACTCCGGCAAATCGCCTCGCTCGGCATCGCCCACTACCCCATCTGCATCGCCAAGACGCAGTATTCTTTCTCATCCGACCCGAAAGCCTACGGCGTCACGAAAGATTTTGAACTGAAGGTGCGCGACATCATCATCAACAACGGAGCGGAAATGCTCGTCGTCATCATGGGAGAAATCATGCGTATGCCGGGATTGCCCAAAAACCCGCAGGCGCTGCACATCGACCTGGTGAACGGGCAAGTGGAAGGTTTGAGCTAAAGCTATCAGCGGGGCGGCATTCGTAAAAGATAGCCGCGATACGAACAAATCAAGCCGCCCCGTTCAGCTTCGCCTTGAACCGGACCCACCGACAATCTTCCCATAGATGTTTCCGAGAAAAAGGCAAGCGTATCATTGAGGGTCATATTTCCGTTGGACATACCCAGAGGGTCTGATGACTGATTCGTCCCACCTTTATACGTATAGACCGAATCCGGAATGGCGGCGACATCGCTTTCGATGATAAGGCGACCATCGGCCGTAAATTCGTAAGTAACATTGCTGCACGAATAATCAGTTATCGTATTTCCGTTTTCCGTACGCACCAGTTTCCATTTTCCAAACACATTGTCCGTATCCGTTTCGTCATACTCAAACGGGCAAGACAGTTCTTCAAACAATTCGGGCTGAAGAATTTCATCCGTCGGAACTTCCTCATCATCCGAACAACCCGCGAAAAACAAAGGGAGGAGACAGAAAACGCTCCAAAAATTTTTTAATACCTGCTGTTTCATACGTTTTTTATTTGAATTTTAAAATAGTTCGGCTCATATCTATTGATAATTCGCTTTAGAAACGGTGTTGCTAACGCGTTGCGACCTCGCTTTGCCTCAGAAACAGTGTTGCTAAACGCGCGGCGACCTCGCTTTGCCTCAGAAACACCTTACAATGATGTATTGCGACCTCGCTTTGTATCATTGTACTCCAACAATGGCACTTTGCGACCTCGCTTTGTATCATCGTACCCCTACAATGGCACTTTGCGACCCCGCTTTGCCTCATCGTACCCCTACAATGGCACTTTGCGACCTCGCTTTGCCCCGTCGTACCCCTACAATGGTATTTTGCGACCCCGCTTTGCTCCATTGTACCCCTACAATGGCATTTTGCGACCTCGCTTTGCCTCATCGTACCCCTACAATGGCATTTTGCGACCCCGCTTTGCCCCGTCGTAGGCCTACAAAGATAATTTCCTACCCCACCAGATACCGGGCCACCTTCTCTCCCGAAACTTTCCGAATCAGATAAACCAGCAGCCACGAGATGCCGAAAGCGACGACGGCGGCACAGGGAATCTGGAGACCGAGCGGAACATCGAGCGCACGCATCACCGTGACGGATGGGCCGGTGAAGATATAATGAATCATATAGACGCCGAAACCGCAGACCGTCAGGTTGGCCAATGCCCGTTTCAGCCATTCGGCACGGACGGTTACGGCTTTGCAAATCAGGAAGATGGGGATGGTCATCAGCACCACGTTGGGCGAGCAGTAGTAGATGAACAACTCCAGCTGTTCGGCGGAATATTCAGGCAGCGTCGTCATGTGGCGGAAACCCAAGTAAGTTGCCACGTAACCCACGACGAACATCGGGATGCCCCAAAGCAGGGCTTTCCGCATGGGCCACTCCAGCTTGCTCAGGCAATGGCCGAGCAAAAGGTAACCGTTGAAACCGGCGAAATAGTAGAGCATGTAAAACTCGTTCCATGTGCAGGAGCCCCAGAAATAAGGCTCGACGAAGACACGCATATAAGGGACGAACAACGTCACGCCCCAAGCCACCAGGAACCAATGCTTGGCACGTTCTGTCGCCTTCTCAATCCAAGCGGAAAAGATGGGCATATACAGATACAGGCCGATAAGGAGGTAGATATACCACATGTGGACATCAAACACGACAAAGTTCAGCGGGATGGCGGAAAGATATTCCCAGACATCGGCAAACGACTGGCGCGAAGCCTCTTCACCCAAGTAAGGATAGAAGAACCGGAGCGCATCGGAACCGAAACCCAGCAGCCCCATCAGCCAGGGAAAGAGGCAATACAAAACCGACCAGATGAGGAAAGGCCAGAACACACGGCTGATGCGCTTGCGATAGAACTGCCCCGTGTCGCCCCGGACAGGCAGGAGCAACGTCCCGGTTATCATGACAAACAGGGGAACACACGGGCGCAAAAGCGAAGCATAGGCAGCACCCCAGAACTTGATGTCGTCGATATTGGCCGGCATCTCGCCTGAAAAGAAGTTGAACGGGTCGGCACAATGGCAACAAACCACGGTAAACATGGCTGCAAAACGGACAACGTCGAGCCAGACAAGGTGCTCACGCACACGGGGAGCAGATTGGAGAGAGGTTTTCATGGAATTAAGCATTTTAAGATTCGTAATCCCTGCAAAGTTCTTTCTTTTTTACGACTTTCGCAAGAAGCGGCCTTTTTAATCATTATTAATCATCCATATGCTACGATGGAATGTTTCTTGTATGGAAGAAAAAAGATATAAAACAAAGATTGTATATGGCTTATATTGATTATTACCAAATCTTGGGCGTGACAAAAAACGCTTCGCAGGATGATATCAAAAAGGCATATAAAAAGTTAGCCCGCAAATACCATCCCGACCTGAATCCGAACGACCCCGATGCCCAACGGAAGTTCCAGGAGATAAACGAAGCCAATGAAGTGCTAAGCGACCCGGAAAAACGAAAGAAATACGACCAATACGGAGAAAACTGGAAACATGCTGACGAATTTGACGCCCAGAAACAACAATATGGCAGTCATTTCGGACAGAATTTCAGCCACGACGGGACGACCTACACCTCGTGGTCCACGTCGAGCGACACGGAAGGGTTCTCCGACTTCTTCGAATCGCTCTTCGGTTCGCGTGGCAAACGCAAACGGAGCTACGGCTACCGGGGACAAGACTATACGGCCGAATTGCATCTGACCTTGCAGGAGGCCTACGAAACGCATAAGCAGATCCTGACCGTCAACGGAAAGAACCTGCGCATCACCGTCCCGGCAGGCGTGGCCAACGGACAAACCATCAAGCTGGCAGGACAAGGCGGCGAAGGCATGAACGGCGGTCCGGCAGGCGATTTGTACATCACTTTCGTCATCGAGGAGGATGCCCGGTTCCGCAGAGAAGGCGACGACCTCTACGTAACCGCTCCACTGAACCTCTACACGGCAATCCTGGGCGGCGAAACGATTATCGACACGATGAGCGGAAAAGTCAAGCTGAAAGTTCCGGCAGGTACACAGAACAATACGAAAGTGCGCCTGAAAGGGAAGGGATTTCCGGTCTATAAACAGGAAGGTTCGTTCGGCGACCTGATTGTAACCTATAGCATCGACATCCCGACGCATCTTAGCGAGGAACAAAAAGAGTTGTTCCGCAAAATTCAAAGTCTTTCTTAATTAAAAACAGATCACTATGCAGACCGATTGGATTATTATCAATGATTATTGCGAGAAATGCCATATAGAGCCGTCGTTCATCATCCTGCTGGAAGAAGGCGGACTGCTCGACGTAGAAGACCGGGAAGGCGAACGCTACTTTCCTGCCTCGCAACTGAGGGAACTGGAACAATACACCCGCATGTATTATGATCTTTCCATCAATATGGAGGGAATCGATGCCATTCACCATTTGCTGAAACGCATCGAAAATATGCAGGAGGAAATAAAACGGTTAAAAAGCAGGCTTCATCTCTACGAACCCGATTTTTGATCTAAAGACAATCGACAATTGGTTTTCAACGCATTACGAAAGCCATTTGTCGATTATCTTTTTTTAACCGTTATTTTTCAACAAGAAAATTTGGATTTACAAAAATAACTCCTACCTTTGCACCCGTAATCGATAAGGTTACTGACATCGCGGAGTGGAGCAGTGGTAGCTCGTTGGGCTCATAACCCAAAGGTCGTTTGTTCGAATCAAGCCTCCGCAACCAAGTTTGAAAGCCGTTTCTTTGAGAGACGGCTTTTTTGTTTTCCCCCTCTCCTTTTCCGCTTCCCTATATTTTCGTATTTTTGCAACAACGTTTTAAAAACGTTTTAATAGCGATTTAAACAAGACGAACATGAAAGTTTTAGTTATTACCGGAAGTCCCCATCATCAGGGAACTTCAGCTTTACTGGCCAGCGAATTCATCCGCGGAGCCCAGGAAGCCGGGCATCAGGTAACCCGTTTCGATGCCGCCCAAAACAAGAAAATCTCCCCGTGCATGGCTTGCGAATATTGCCGGAGCAACGATTCGCAATGTGTTTTCATCGATGACATGGAAATCGTGAAACCCGACCTGCTGGAAGCCGACATGGTGGTATTCGTCACTCCTACTTATTATTTCGGAATGTCGGCACAACTGAAAACCGTAATCGACCGCTTCTATGCCATCAATGCCCAACTTCAGGCAAAGAGCAAGAAAGCCCTGCTGCTGGTTTCGGCAGCCGACGATACGGAAGAGGTGGCCAGTGCCATGAAAGCCCACTTCGAAAAACTCTGCCATTACCTGAGATGGGAAAACTGCGGAACGCTCGTCGCCCACGGCGTCTATTACCGCAAGGACATCGAACAGACCGCCTATCCCGAACAGGCGTACCAACTTGGAAAAAGTATTTGACTAAATCATAGAACAACAGATAACTCATGCGAATAGACATACTGACTGTGCTTCCGGAAATGATTGACGGAATGGTAAATTGCTCGATTCTGAAACGGGCGCAAGACAAAGGACTGGCTGAAATACATCTTCACAACCTGCGGGACTATACGACCAACAAATGGCGGCGCGTAGATGATTATCCTTTCGGGGGAGAAGCCGGCATGGTGATGCAAATCGAACCGATAGACCGGGCCATCTCTGCCTTGAAAAGCGAACGTGAATACGACGAAGTAATCTATACCTCCCCCGACGGTGAGACCTTCAACCAGCAGATGGCCAACAGCATGTCTTTGCTCAACAATATCATTATCCTCTGCGGGCATTATAAAGGAATAGACTACCGGATTCGCGAGCACCTGATTACGAAAGAAATTTCAGTAGGCGATTACGTCCTGACGGGCGGAGAACTGGCGGCAGCCATCATCAGCGATGCGGTAGTCCGTCTTATCCCCGGAGTAATCGGTGACGAACAGAGCGCCCTTTCCGACTCGTTCCAAGACAACCTGCTGGCTCCTCCGGTTTATACCCGGCCGGCAGATTACAAAGGTTGGAAGGTTCCCGACGTCTTGCTCTCCGGACATCAGCGGAAGATTGAGGAATGGCGCCTGCAACAAGCCCAGGAAAGAACGGCCCGCCTCCGGCCGGATTTATTGAAATAATCCAAACTGAACGGGACTTATGAAAATCATTCACACAAGCGACTGGCATCTGGGACACGTCCTGTTCGGCTACGACCGGCAGACCGAACAGCAATCTTTCCTGGAACAACTGACCGACATCGTCCGCCAGGAACAACCGGACGTATTGGTAGTAAGCGGAGACATCTACCATAGTTCCACGCCTTCCGCCAGCGTGCAGAAAATGTACACCGACGCGATGCTCGGCATCCACCAAGCCTGCCCGTCCATGACTATCGTGGTGACGGCGGGCAACCACGACAGCAGTTCAAAACTGGAAATCGACGGCAGCTTGTGGGAACACTTCGGCGTACAGGTAATCGGCAGCATCGAACGGAAAGAAGACGGGACTGTCAATTTAGACAAACATCTGATTGAAGTTAAAAACCGGCAAGGGAACACGTTGGGATTCGTCGTAGCTGTGCCCCATGTCTATCCGCAGAACTTTCCCCTCTTGGACGAAGAAACATCCCGCGAAAACCGGCAGACCTGTTTCTTCCAGAAGCTCCTGGACGAAACCGGCAGACGCAACCCCGCCCAACTCCCCGTCGTGCTGATGGCTCATCTTTCAGTGGAAGGCAGCGACCGGACAGGTCACGACGACACGGCTGGCGGCATCGACTATGTTCCCCTACGTGAATTGGGACAGGGCTACGATTATCTGGCTTTGGGACATATCCACTGCCCGCAAGACCTCAAAGGCAGCCAGCACCGCGCCCGCTATTGTGGTACGCCTTTGGCAGTAAACTTCGACGAGAGCTATCCGCATTCGGTATCTGTCGTGGAATTGATACATGGTCAGACACCGGTCATCCGAACGGTAGAGATTAAAAATCCAATTCCCTTGGTAACGCTCCCCAAAGAACCGGCTCCTTTCCAAGAGGTGCTGCAAGAGTTGCAGGATTTTCCCAATGACCTGCCAGCCTACCTCCGTCTGAACGTATGGATAGACGATTTCTTACCGCCCAATGCAAACGAGCAGGCTTCTGAGGCTACCAAAGGCAAAAAAGCCAAGTTCTGCTACATCAAAACGACCCGGGAACAACGCTTATCCGACGGGAGCCTGGAACATCTTTCCCTCCACGACCTGCGCACGATGTCGCCACTCGATATCGCCAAACGCTACTTCCTGGAAAGCGAGGGCACAGAGATGGACGAAGAACTCTGCTCCATGCTGGATAGTGTCCTGAAAGAAATAAACGAAACCGATTAATCCTTACCTGATTCATGAAATTACAACGGCTCAACATCAAAAACCTCGCGTCTATCGAAGAAGCATCCATCGATTTCGAGAACGGTCCGCTGGCAGAAGATTCCCTCTTCCTGATTTGTGGGGAAACCGGTGCGGGCAAAACAACCTTGCTCGACGCCATCTGCCTGGCACTTTACGACGATACTCCGCGCATCGAAAAGTCCCAAAACGAAAAATATAAAGTCCAGTCCCCTTCTGCCGAGAAAAACAATGCCGCCAGTAACAAAAATCCGGAGAAAGAGGAAGTAAACGTCAAGGATAACCGCCAACTGATGCGGCGCAACACCGCAGAGGCCTGGGCCAAACTGGAATTCGTCGGCTCGAACGGCATCCCTTATGAGGCTTGCTGGTCTGTGGCCCGTGCCCGGAAAAAACTGACCGGCGCCATCCAAAGTGAAAAATGGACGCTCCGCAACCGGAAAACGGACAAAATCCTGAGCAAGAAGACCGAAATCAAAGAGGAAATCCAACAAGCCATCGGTCTCACGTTCGAACAGTTCTGTCGGACCGCGTTGCTGGCGCAAGGCGATTTCACCCGCTTCCTGCAAAGCCGGAAAGAAGAAAAATCGGAAATTCTGGAGAAGTTGACGGGTACGGAGATTTATTCGCAAATCGGAGCCCGTATTTTCGCCATCACCCGGGAGAAAAGAAACGACGCGGAACTCCAGAAGCAGAAAATTGCCAATATCCACCCGCTGAGCGAAGAGGTAAAAGCGCAAATCAACCAGCAGATTGCGAATCTCCTGGCAGCTATCGACACGACCCGGAAACAACAGGAAAACGACCAGAAGAAACGCGACTGGCTGAAACGCCAGGACGAACTGGAGGTTTTGCGCAATAATCAGGAGACTCGCTGGAAAACCCAGCTGGAGAAACTCAATTCCGAGGCGTTCAAACAAGCGGAACGCCTCGTCAAGGAATGGGGACAGACCGCCGACGCCCGAAACCAGTTGCTCTTGCTGAACCAGGCTCGCGAAAAACAAAAACTCCAGCGCGAGAAGGTTGAAATTCTGCAACGCGACTACCGCCGCCTGTGTGGTTATCTCGGCCAGTTGCAAAGCGAGCACGACAAACAGCAAGCCAAACTGTCTCAGCTCGAACGCTATCTGGAGGAAAACGCCCGATTTGCTCCCATGTACGACGAAAGCTCCAGCATTTTGGGCAATCTGAATGAGGTTCTGAATACCCGTGAGCGTATCGGACAACGCCGGAACCAGCTCCAGCAATTCCAGAAAGAACAGGTGCGTGCCGAAAACACGAAAAACGAAAAGGAAAAAACGCTGGCCCGGCAACGGGAAATTTACCTGCAAAAACAAGAGGAAGTCGTCCGCCTCGACAAGCAATTAGACGCCATGCGGCCTTACGAGCTTCGGGCGCGGAAAGAAGAGCTGAACAAAGAGCAGGCATGGCTGCAAGCCGCTCAGAACAGGCTGGCCCTCCTCAACGAACGGAAAAACATCTGCCAGAACGCCCAAAAATCGCGGGACAACACGCAAGCGGATGTCCGCGCAAAAGAACAGGCGCTCCCCGGCTTGCAAAAGCTCCTGGACGAGAAAACGAAAGCCCGCGAGGAGATGAAAATCCTCTACGACAAGCAAAAAGAGAGTATCGAAGATTGGGCACGCGAAGCCCGGTCTCGCCTGGAGGTGGGCGACCGTTGCCCCGT
>CALVFH010000036.1 GCA_944326775.1 uncultured Parabacteroides sp. | reverse complement strand
AAAATGATTTTTCAAGCTTTCCAAGTACTTGGAAAACGCAAAAAATGATTTTTCAGACTTTCCAGCATGTTGGAAAACGTAAAAAATGATTTTTCAAACTTTCCAAGTACTTGGAAAACGCAAAAAATGATTTTTCAAACTTTCCAACATGTTGGAAAACGCAAAAAATGATTTTTCAAGAATTCCAACAAGGTCGAAAACGTGAAAAATGATTTTTCAAGAATTCTACCAAGGTCGAAAACATAAAAAATGATTTTTCAGACTTTCGTCATGTGACGAAAACGTAAAAAATGATTTTTCAAGAATTCGTCATGTGACGAAAAAGCAAAAAATGATTTTTCAAGCTTTCGTCATGTGACGAAAACACAAAAAATGATTTTTCAAGAATTCGTCATGTGACGAAAAGGCAAAAAATGATTTTTCAAGCTTTCGTCGGGTGACGAAAAGGCAAAAAACGATTTTTCAAGCTTTCGTCAGGTGACGAAAAGGCAAAAAATGATTTTTCAAGCTTTCGTCAGGTGACGAAAAGGCAAAAAAGAAGGGGGATGCCGCGTCGGAGAGCATTCAGGCTCCGGCAGGCATCCCCCGGTTCTTATGGGGAAAAATTATTGTTTATCGATCTGTTCCTGAACGATAGCATCGACTACGGCAACTGTCGTAAGGTTTACGATGTCGCGCGTAGAACTTTCCACGTCAATGAAGTGGATGGGTTTGTTCAGTCCCATCTGGATCGGTCCGATACACTCGGCTACACCCATCTCCAGCAAAAGCTTGTAAGCCATGTTGGCCGAGCTGAGGTTCGGGAAGACGAGCGTGTTGACATCCTTTCCGGCAAGGCGGTTGAACGGGAACATCTCGTCGCGCTGCTTTTTGTTGAGGGCGAAGCTGACCTGCATCTCGCCGTCAATCTGGATATCCGGGAAATTGGTGTGGATGTATTCAATCGCGTCGTGTACGGACTTCGGACTTCCGTCCTGGTCTGCGCCGAAGTTGGAGTAGGAGAGCATGGCCATGACCGGCTCGTGGGCGAAGAATTTGACGGCGTCGTGCGTCAGGCGGGCGATGTCAATCAGGACTTCCGTGTTCGGATGCTGGTTAATCATCGTATCGGCCAGGAAGAGCGTGCCTTTCTTTCCGATAATGATGTGCATGGCCCCGAAATGCTTGTACGACGGACGGATGCCGATGATTTCCTTGGCCATCTCGCTCACTTCGGAATAACGGCTGTAAACGCCGGTGATGAAGGCGTCGGCGTCGCCGGTTTCGACCATCATCATGCCGAAGCGGTTGCGGTCGTACATTTTCTCGTACGCCTCTGCGTAGGTAACGCCTTGGCGGGCATTCTTTTGTGCCAGAAGCTCTGCGTAGTGTTGCCGGCGCTCCGTCTCGCTGTCCGAACGGGTGTTGATGATTTCGATGCCGTCGAGACTGATGCTTTCCGCTTCGGCGAGCTTGTGCAGGTAATCCCAGTTTCCGAGCAGGATAGGCTGGCAGATTCCTTCCGATTTCGCGGCGATAGCAGCTTTCAGCATGTTGATATGGTTGGCTTCCGCGAAGACAACCCGTTTCGGATTGGCTTTCGCCATGTCGGTGAACGAACGGAGGAGTTTGTTGTCGTAACCCATCATTTCTCGAAGGTGGTTGGCATATTCGTCCCAGTCGGTGATATGTTTCCGGGCGACACCCGATTCCATGGCTGCTTTTGCCACGGCGCAAGAGACGCGAGTCAGGAGACGCGGGTCGAGCGCCTTGGGCAGGATATAATCACGGCCGAAGGTGGTGCGTTTGAGCTTGTAAGCGGCGTTCACCACGTCGGGAACCGGTTCCTTGGCGAGTCCGGCGATGGCATAGACGGCGGCCAGCTTCATTTCCTCGTTGATGGCTTTCGCATGAGTGTCCAATGCGCCGCGGAAGATATACGGGAAGCCCAGCACGTTGTTGATTTGGTTCGGATAGTCCGAGCGTCCGGTAGCGAAAATGATGTCGTCGCGCGAGGCCATCGCGTCGGCATAGGAGATTTCAGGATTGGGATTGGCGAGGGCGAAGACAATCGGGTTGGCATTCATCGAACGGACCATATCCTGGGTGAGCACATTGGCTACGGAAAGGCCGAGGAACACGTCGGCTCCGACCATGGCTTCGGCCAAAGTCGTAATCTCGCGGTCGGTTGCGAACTCTTTCTTGGCGGCGTTCAGGTTGGTGCGGCGGGTCGTGATGACTCCTTTGCTGTCGCACATGATGATGTTTTCCTTCCGGGCGCCCAGCATCAGGTAAAGTTTGGTACACGAGATCGACGCGGCTCCGGCGCCATTGACCACAATCTTGACATCTTCGATTTTCTTTCCGGCGATTTCCAGGGCATTGATCAGGCCGGCTCCCGAGATGATGGCGGTGCCGTGCTGGTCGTCGTGCATCACGGGGATGTCGAGTTCTTCTTTCAGGCGCGTTTCGATTTCGAAACATTCCGGCGCCTTGATATCTTCCAGATTGATTCCT
This sequence comes from uncultured Parabacteroides sp., assembly GCA_944326775.1. Taxonomy (GTDB): domain Bacteria; phylum Bacteroidota; class Bacteroidia; order Bacteroidales; family Tannerellaceae; genus Parabacteroides. The sequence goes on along the minus strand of CALVFH010000036.1, from coordinate 21,552 downwards.
CCGAAGGTGGGCGAGATGGCTTTCACCGTCTGGATAAACTTCTCCGGATCTTTTTCATCAACTTCGATGTCGAACACGTCGATGCCGGCGAAAATTTTAAACAGCAAGCCTTTGCCTTCCATGACCGGCTTTCCGGCAAGCGGGCCAATGTCGCCGAGGCCCAGGACTGCGGTGCCGTTGGAAATTACGGCCACCAGATTGCCTTTCGCCGTATATTCATATGCATCGTGCGGATTCTTTTCAATCTCCAGGCAGGGTTCAGCCACTCCGGGAGAGTAAGCCAGTGAAAGATCTGTCTGTGTGCTGTGAGGTTTCGTAGGAATCACCTCAATCTTACCAGGTTTGCCCTCGGCGTGATAGCGGAGAGCATCCTCTTTTGTTATATTTGCCATAGGTATATAAATTTGTAGGTTCTGTTTTTGTGTTAAGACGCTCGCAAAGGTAATGAAAATCTTCATTTCCGGTCCGTATAGCTTTCTATTTTTAATAAGTTGTGTATCTTTGCAGCCGAAATAGAGCAGAGTGTGGTCCGGCAGAGCGTGAAATACATCCGATGGTTTCTTCCGTTGTTGTTTATCTGGTATTACAGCAGCGTAGTTCTCTTTACCCATGCCCATGTTGCCGATGGGATGGTTGTAACCCACTCCCATCCGTTCAAGAACCTTCCCCACCACCATAAATCGTTGTCGGAAATTTTATTTATCCAGCAGCTTTCGTCGGTAGGGGCGGCAGACGGGGCGGTCCATCCGTATGAATTGCCTTCTTTTTTCACGCATCTGGTATCTATCCTGATTGTTCCGGTTGCCGGGCCGGATTATTCTTACCGTTTGGGCACCGTGAGCCTCCGGGCGCCTCCTTCCTTCACTCTTTGATATTACGGTGTCTTTAATTTTCTCTATACATTAATCTCTATATATACCAATAATAAAATGAACAAGCTTATAACATTTATGATAAGCCTGTGCATCATGCTATCGTGTGCACAGGTCTGGGCTGCTGACGAGCCTAACCTGAATCCGTCGGATGCCAACATCATCGGCCATATCCTCGACAAGAAAAGTGGGGAGCATCTCTCGTTTATCGATGTTTTCCTCGAAGGGACAACCATTGGCACGACTTCGGATGCTACCGGCCATTATTTCCTGAAAAATTTACCGGAGGGTGAGTTTACTTTAGTTGTTAAATCCATCGGATATAAGACCGTCAAGAAGCAGGTCGTTATTCAAAAGGGAAAGACGTTGGAAATCAATTTCAGCATCGAGGAAGACGCCGTCTCGCTCGATGGCGTGGTCGTCTCTGCCAACCGGAATGAGACAACTCGCCGCCTGGCACCTTCGTTGGTCAATGTGCTGGACTCGAAAGTATTCGAGACTACGCATGCCACTTCGCTTGCCGACGGCCTGAACTTCCAGCCCGGCGTGCGCGTTGAAAATAACTGCCAGAATTGTGGTTTTCAGCAGGTGCGCATCAACGGACTGGAGGGTCCTTATACGCAAATTCTGGTCGATAGTCGCCCGATATTCAGTTCGCTCACGGGGGTCTATGGTCTCGAGCAGATTCCCGCCAACATGATTGAGCGCGTGGAGGTCATGCGCGGTGGAGGCTCGGCTCTTTTCGGCGCCTCGGCCATTGCCGGCACCATCAACATCATTACGAAAGAGCCGACACGCAACTCCGCCCAGGTTGCCCATTCGCTGACCATGATAGGCGGTAGCCGTTCGGACAATAACACGACGCTGAATGCCTCGCTCGTGACCGACGACCACAAGGCCGGAATCTATGTCTTCGGGCAAACCCGCCACCGCTCGTCGTACGACCACGATGGAGACGGCTATTCCGAACTGGGCAAGCTCAACGCCAAGACTATCGGCTTCCGCTCGTACCTGAAGACCAGCAATTATTCGAAATTAACTTTCGAGTACCACGGCATCAACGAGTATCGCCGCGGGGGAGACCAGATAGACCGGCCGCCCCATGAAGCCAATATCGCGGAACAGACCGAACACAACATCAACGGCGGAGGTTTGAAATATGACCTCTTCTCGAAGGACTACAAGCACAAGCTAAACGTCTATGCCTCGGCGCAACATACCGACCGCCAGAGTTATTACGGTACGCACCAGAACCCGGATGCCTACGGGCATACGACAGACCTCACGTTTGTCGGCGGGGCGCAGTATTCCTACTCATGGGAGAAATGTCTTTTCATGCCGGCCGACTTCACCGGGGGACTGGAATATAATTACGACGGCCTGAAAGACGAGATGATGGGCTACAACCGCATCGTTGACCAGAAAGTGCATATCGCCAGCCTTTTCCTGCAAAACGAATGGAAAACAGACCGCTGGAGTTTCCTTATCGGCGGCCGCTTCGACAAGCACAACCTGATTGACCACGTGATTTTCAGTCCGCGTGCCAACATCCGCTATAATCCGACGCCCGATATCAATCTGCGTCTTTCCTATTCCAGCGGTTTCCGTGCTCCGCAAGCCTTCGACGAAGATTTGCACGTGGCGGCGGTGGGCGGCGACGTGCAGCTCATCCAGCTTGCCCCCGATTTGAAGGAAGAGAAGTCGCAGAGCCTGAGTGCCTCGATGGATTTCTACCACCGCTTCGGTCCGGTGCAGGCCAATTTCCTGATGGAAGGTTTCTATACCGACCTGCGCGATGTCTTCTACCTGGAGGAGAACGGCACCGACGCGCAGGGGAACCTGATCATGGAGCGTCGCAACGGCTCGGGGGCCCGGGTGATGGGCATCAACCTTGAGGCAAAAGCCGTCTATTCGTGGATGCAGGTGCAGGCCGGCGCAACCATCCAACGGAGCCGCTACAAAGAGGCGCAACGCTGGAGCGAAGACGAGCGGCTCGCTCCCCAGAAGCGCATGTTCCGCACGCCCGATGTCTATGGCTATCTGACCTCGACCTTCACCCCGTGGCGCGGGCTCTCGGCATCGCTCACGGGTACCTATACCGGTAGTATGCTGGTGCAGCACCTGGCCGGCTACATCCCGCACGACCGCGAGGAGGAAACGCCCGATTTTTGGGACATCAATATCAAGGTGGCGTATGATTTCCGGCTTTACGAGACCGTCACCCTGCAGCTGAACGCCGGCGTGCAGAATCTGTTCAACCAATATCAGAAGGATTTCGACCAGGGGATAGACCGCGACTCCAAATATATCTACGGTCCGGGCCTCCCGCGGAGTTTCTTCGTCGGTTGTAAGATTTCTTATTAAATAAAACCGGAGCGCGAGGGGCGATGTCGGGCGTCGCCAGCACTCCCGGAAAATTTTTAGCACCGATGTATGCATACAATAGCACTTCCGGAAAATTTTTAGCGCTGATGTATGCATACAATAGCACTTCCGGAAAATTTTTAGCCCTGATGTATGCATACAATAGTGCTCCCGGAGAATTTTTAGCACTGATGTATGCATACAATAGTGCTTCCGGAAAATTTTTAGTGCTGATGTAAGCATACATTAGCACTTCCGGAAAATTTTTAGCCCTGGCGACGCCCGACATCGCCCCTCGCGCTCCGTCTTTATCGAAAAATATCCGTACTTTTGCCCATCAAAAAACAAAAGAATCGTATGAACATACAGCAGTTGGAATATATCCTGGCCGTAGATCATTACCGCCACTTTGCGAAAGCCGCAGAACATTGTCGCGTGACGCAACCTACGCTCAGCACGATGGTGCAGAAGTTGGAAGACGAGCTGGAAGTGAAGCTATTCGACCGATCCGTGCAACCTATTGCCACGACGGCGGTAGGAAGCAAGGTGGTAGAGCAGGCGCGGAAGGCGTTGCACCAGTTGTCGTTGATTAAAGACGTGGTGCGCGAGGAAGAGCAGCGCGTGGGGGGCCTGTTCCGGATGGCTATCCTCCCCACCATCGCGCCTTATCTCTTGCCCCGGTTCCTGCAACCGCTCCAGCAGCAATATCCCGACCTCGACTTGCGGATTCTGGAGATGCAGACGGCGCCGACCCTCCATGCCTTGCTGGCGGGAGAGATTGATGCGGCCATCATCGCCAATAAACCCGACGGGCATCAGCTGGAAGGGAACTTGCTCTACTATGAAGAGTTCTTTGGCTATGTCTCGCCCAACGAGCCGGTCTATCGCGAGCCCTTGCTTCGTACGGCCGACATCAACGACGAGCGGCTATGGCTTCTGGATGAGGGGCATTGCTTCCGCGACCAGTTGGTACGCTTCTGCCAGCGCGAGAAAGTGAAGCTCCACCAGGCCGCCTACCGCCTCGGGAGTCTCGAAACCTTCATGCGGATGGTGGAAAGCGGCAACGGTATAACTTTCATCCCCGAATTGGCGGTGGCGCAGCTCAGTCCCGGGCAGCGCGAGCTGGTACGCCCCTTCGCTATCCCGCGCCCCACGCGTGAAATCTACTTCGTCCGCCGGACAGACTTCGTCCGCTACCACGTGGCAGACATCTTGAGCGCTCATATTCGCCGTTCCGTGCCGCCGGAGATGCTTTCCTTGCGTCCCGGAGAAAAAACAGTCTGAAAAAAAAGTAAGATTTTATTTGGAGTATTCGGGAAATTCGTTACTTTTGCCGCATCAAAGCAATAAAAAATGACTCGATTTAGCTTTACATATTACTTTTATTACTTTTACTTTTTTGGCAAGGTAAAGGCAGGAGTTTGTATGTAAGCATTGATAGTTGAGACGATGTATCAATAATGAAAATATGAAGTCCTGCCGTATGTACGGTGGGACTTTTTTTATGTTAATAAACAAATAACACACGAAATGAAAAGGAAAGTTGCCATTCAGGGAATAGCCGGTTCGTATCACGACATCGCGGCGCACAATTATTTTGAAGGCGAAGAGGTAGAGACGATCCCGTGTAACACGTTCCGCGACGTGATCACGACCATCAAGCACGACCCTTCCGTCCTGGGGCTAATGGCTATAGAAAACACGATAGCCGGGAGCCTTTTGCAAAACCATGAGTTGATTCGCGAAAGTGAGTTCCGGATTATCGGGGAATACAAGTTGCGTATCTCTCACTCGCTGGTTGCCCTGCCCGGGACGAAAATAGAAGACATAAAGGAAGTCAATTCCCACCCGATAGCGCTGATGCAATGTGCCGAGTTCCTGGACACGATGCCTTTCGCGAAAATCGTGGAGAAGGAAGATACCGCCGGTAGCGCTCAATGGATTGCCGAAAACCATCTGGAGGGGCACGCGGCGATTTGCGGAAAACTGGCAGCCCAGATCTATGGCATGGAGGTCCTGGCCGAGGGAATAGAAACGAACAAACGCAACTTCACCCGTTTCCTGGCGATTGCGGACCGCTGGACGGCCGATGAAATCCAGAAAGATGCACTCAAGAACAAGTCCTCCCTCGTCTTTGCCGTTCCTCACACTCCCGGTAGCCTCTCAAAAATCCTTTCCGTCCTCTCTTTTTATGAAATGAATCTCTCGAAAATACAATCCTTGCCCATTATCGGGCGGGAATGGGAATACCGCTTCTATGTGAACCTGACTTTCTCGGATTATACTCGCTATCGCCAGGCTCTTGACGCGATACGCCCATTGACTAAAGACTTAAAAATATTAGGAGAATATGCAGAAGGAAGACAGAGCGTGTAAGGTAGAACCCGCTGCACGTGTAAATAGTGTACAGGAATACTATTTCTCGAAGAAATTGAAGGAAGTAGCCGAGATGAATGCGGCCGGCAAGCAAGTGATTAATTTAGGTATCGGTAGTCCGGATATGCCGCCATCGGAACAAACCGTAGAGGCGCTTTGCCGCCATGCACATAATGCCGACGAGCATGGCTATCAGCCGTATGTGGGAATACCGGAGCTCCGAAAGGCTTACGCCGGCTGGTATCAGCGGTGGTATGGTGTCGAGTTAGATCCCAAAACCGAGATCCAGCCGCTGATTGGCTCGAAAGAGGGTATCTTGCATATTTCCTTGGCATTCTTGAATCCGGGCGACGGGGTATTGCTTCCGAACCCGGGTTATCCGACCTATACTTCGGTGAGCAAGCTGGTGGGTGCCCGCCTGATTCCTTACGACTTGCATGAAGAGAAAGGTTGGCAACCGGATTTCGACGAATTGGAGAAGATGGACCTCTCCGGCGTCAAACTGATGTGGACGAACTACCCGAATATGCCGACCGGAGGCAACGCCAGCATGGAACTCTACCAGCGGCTGGTGGATTTCGGGAAAAAGCACAATATCATTATCTGTAACGATAATCCGTATAGCTTTATTCTGAATGAGCATCCTTTAAGTATCCTCAGCGTCCCCGGAGCCAAGGATATTTGCATCGAAATGAATTCGATGAGCAAGGCGCATAATATGCCGGGATGGAGAATGGCGATGCTGGCCTCGAACGCTCAGTTCGTGCAATGGATCCTGAAAGTGAAGAGCAATATCGATTCCGGCCAGTTCAAACCCATGCAATACGCCGCCGTGGAAGCCTTGGCTGCCCCGAAGGAATGGTATGACGGGATGAACGCCGTCTATCGGAGTCGCCGGGCGTTGGCGGGCGAGATTATGCACGCGCTGGGTTGCACCTACGACGAGAATCAGGTAGGCATGTTTCTCTGGGGACGCATCCCGGATACGGAATCGGGAAGCGAAGCCTTGGCCGACCGCGTCTTGTACGGAGCGAATGTATTCATCACGCCGGGCTTTATTTTCGGAAGCCGGGGCGAGCGTTACGTGCGCATCTCCCTTTGTTGCAAGAATGAAATGCTGGAAGAGGCGCTCCGCCGGATCAAGGCGCTTTGAGTGATTTTTAATGGGAATAATAACATAATTAAATAAGAAAAGTCATGGAAATGAAATTAGAATCCATTTTGCTGCCGGGTGTAAATCCGCAACGTCCTATCGTGATAGCCGGTCCGTGCAGTGCTGAAACAGAAGAACAAGTGATGGAGACCGCCCGCGGGTTGGCTTCGAAAGGTATCAAGATTTTCCGCGCCGGCATCTGGAAGCCCCGCACGAAACCGGGCGGATTTGAGGGTATCGGCGTAAAGGGCTTGGCTTGGTTGAAACGGGTGAAGGAAGAAACGGGGATGTATGTGGCTACTGAAGTGGCAACGAAAGACCATGTTTTCGAAGCCCTGAAAGCTGGTGTGGATATGCTTTGGATTGGTGCGCGTACCACGGTGAATCCATTTGCGGTTCAGGAAATTGCCGATGCACTCAAGGGCGTGGATATCCCGGTCCTGGTGAAAAACCCGGTAAATCCGGATCTGGAGTTGTGGATTGGAGCTTTTGAACGTCTCTATGGGGCCGGCTTGCATCGGTTGGCAGCTATCCATCGCGGCTTCAGCTCGTACGATAAGAAGATTTACCGCAATCTTCCTCTTTGGCATATTCCGATCGAGTTGCGTCGCCGGATGCCCAGTTTGCCTATCTTCTGCGACCCGAGCCATATGGGTGGAAAGCGCGAACTGATCGCTCCGCTCAGCCAGCAGGCGATGGACTTGAGTTTCGATGGCTTGATGATTGAGTCGCATTGCGATCCGGATTGTGCCCTGAGTGATGCCAAGCAGCAGATTACCCCGGATGTGTTGGATTATGTCCTGAATGTCTTGGTGATTCGTGAGTCCAACCAGACTACGGAGAATCTGACGGCTCTGCGTCGCCAGATTGATTCAATCGATGAGCAAATGCTGGAATTATTGGCCAAACGTATGCGTATCTCCCGCGAGATAGGTACGTACAAGAAAGAGCATAGCATGCCTATCCTCCAGTCTCCCCGTTACAACGAGATTCTGGAAAACCGTTCGAGCATGGGTAAGCAGATGGACTTGAATCCGGAGTTCGTCAAGAGCATTCTTCGTGAGATCCATGAAGAGTCTGTACGCCAGCAGATGATTATTATGAATGATTGCAAAAAGGAAGAAGAATAAAATGAAAATATTGATTCTCGGAGCAGGTAAGATGGGCTCTTTCTTTACCGATCTTTTGAGTTTCGACCATGAGGTCGGGGTGCTTGAAAAAGATCCGAAGCGGATGCGTTTCATCTACAATGCAGTCCGGATGCAGCATGAAGAGGAGGTACGCGAGTTTGCCCCCGAACTGGTGATTAATTGCGTGACGTTGAACCATACCTTGGATGCATTTAACGCGATTATCCCTTATTTGCCTGAAAATTGTATTATTTCGGATATCGCATCCGTAAAAACGAATCTGAAGGAATATTATGATTCTTGTGGCTTCCGTTATGTATCTACTCACCCGATGTTCGGCCCTACTTTTGCCAATCTGGGCCAGTTGGATAAGGAAAATACGATCATTATTTCGGAAGGGGATTACCTGGGCAAGATATTCTTCAAGGATTTGTATGGAAAACTGGGGTTGCATATCTGCGAATATACGTTTGAGGAGCACGATAAGGTCGTCGCTTATTCCTTGGGTATCCCGTTTGCTTCAACCATGGTTTTTGCGGCTACCATGAAGCATCAGGACGCACCGGGTACGACGTTCAAACGGCACATGAAGATTGCCCGCGGCTTGCTTTCAGAAGATGATTATCTTTTGACGGAAATCCTTTTCAATCCGCGGACACCCAAACAAATCGAGCGTATCCAGGATGAATTGGCCACCTTGCTGGACATCATCCGTAAGCGCGATACGGACGGGATTCGGGCTTATCTGACAAAAATCCGGAAAAACATAGAATAAGGATTGCTAAACATCCTTTTTATAGGCACGGAACATAAGGGTTCTTCGGGCTTTCTTGCATAGAAATCATCCCGTATCCCTTATATTCGGTGCCTTATTTGTATCTTTGCAACCGAATTTTAGGCGGAATAGGAATATTTCTACATCAATGGGGAATTTTTACCCGGAAGGGAAACTCCCCGGAGAGTGGGATAAGAAAGCGTGTTTTATTTATGTCGTTGTTAAATAGCTATATAACTATTTTTAATTTGTTCCTTATTTCGTTTGGAATATTTCTTTCAGAAGAAGAATGGATTAACAGAGATAATACACAGATAATATAAGTATGGTCAGTAAACGTTTATTGGGGCTATCGCTTGTTTTAGCCTTTACCATCCTTTCAGCAGGATGCCGGCACAAAGAAGAACCGCAGTTGCCAGTCGTTGTAGTGGATAAACCCGACAAGGAAGACGTTCAGATCTTCGGAGAATATGTAGGGCGTATTCGTGCGGCCAGTTTTGTGGAAATCCATGCCCGCGTAGAGGGTTATCTGGAAAAGATGATGTTTGAAGAAGGGAAATATGTCGAACAAGGCGATCCGTTGTTTATCATCAGCCCGGCTTTGTATAAGGCTCGTGTGGAAAAAGCCAAGGCGCAACTGAAGAAAGATGAAGTAGCCGCAGCCAAGGCCGCCCGCGATGTGGAACGTCTTACTCCTCTTTATGAACAACATGCAGCCAGCCAGCTTGATTTGGATAATGCGATTGCCGCCAAGGAGAATGCCGAGGCGAATATCGCCATGAGCAAGGCCGACCTCGACCAGGCTTTGTTGGAATTGAGTTATACCACGGTTACTTCCCCGCTTTCCGGATATATCTCCGAGCGTTATGTCGATATCGGTTCTTTGGTAGGGCCGGGCGCCATATCCAAGTTGGCATCGGTGGTGAAAAGCGATACGGTGGATGTCGATTTCAAAATGACCGCTTTGGACTATCTGCGTGCCGAGCGTCGTAATGTGAAATTTGGCGAACGCGATACCAGCCGTTCGTGGCAACCGACCGTTAGCGTAACCTTGGCGGATAATTCGGAATATCCCATAAAAGGAATTGTTGATTTTGCCGATCCCCAGGTAGATCCTCAGACGGGTACCTTTGGTGTCCGTGCCGAGCTCCCCAATCCGGACCGGAAACTTCTGCCGGGCCAGTTTACCCGCGTGAAACTTTTGCTCGATGTCCGTGAACGGGCTATCGTGGTTCCCCGCAAGTCATTATCCATAGAAAAGGGAGGTGCGTTTATCTACATTATCCGCCGGGATGATGTGGCGGAGAAACGTTTCGTGCAGATGGGACCTGAGATTGGAAACAATGTGGTCATTGAAAGAGGTTTGGGCGAGAATGAGCGTGTCGTTACGGAAGGCTATCATAAGCTGACTCCGGGCATGAAAGTTCATGCCATCTCGGCCGATGATGAAAAAGCAATACAAGCACTTAGAGAGAAGGAGGAAAACGAATGAAACCTGGATTCTTTATAGACCGTCCGGTTTTCTCGACCGTCATATCGGTTCTGATTGTGATTGTCGGCATCATCGGACTCGTCATGTTGCCTGTGGATCAATATCCGCAGATAACTCCCCCCGTAGTAAGGATTAGCGCGTCTTATCCGGGCGCAAGTGCGTTGACGGTTTCCCAAGCCGTAGCAACCCCGATTGAGCAGGAGTTGAACGGTTCTCCGGGGATGCTTTATATGCAAAGCAGTTGCTCCAATTCCGGAAATCTGAACATTACCGTAACCTTCGATGTCTCTTCCGATCCCGATTTGGCGGCGGTAGAAATACAGAACCGCGTGAAACTTGCCGAGAGCCGTCTGCCTGCCGAAGTTATCCAGAACGGTATCTCCGTGGAAAAGCAATCACCCAGCCAGCTGATGACCTTGACGTTGATGTCTGATGATCCCAAGTTTGATGAGATATACCTCAGTAATTTTGCGACGATCAATGTGCTGGACGTGATACGGCGTGTCCCCGGCGTAGGGCGTGTGTCGAATGTCGGTAGCCGTTATTACGGAATGCAGATTTGGGTTTATCCGGACCGCTTGGCCAATATGGGCTTGACCGTCCAGGATTTGCAGAACGCCCTGAAAGACCAGAACCGTGAGTCGGCGGCCGGAGAATTAGGCAAGCAACCGATTATCGATGTGGATGTAACACTCCCGGTTACCGCCCCCGGACGTCTGTCCACCGTTGAGGAATTTGAGGATATTGTCGTGCGGGCAAATCCGGACGGCTCGATTGTCCGGATGCGCGATGTTGCCCGTGTGTCGTTGGAAGCATCGTCTTATTCTACCGAGAGCGGAATCAACGGAAAGAATGCGGCTATTCTGAGTATCTACATGTTGCCGGGTGCAAATGCACTTGAGGTAGCCGAAGAAGTGAAGTCGGCCATGAAGGAAATCAGCAAGAATTTCCCTGAAGGACTGGAGTATAATTTCCCCTTCGATATGACGGAATACATCTCCCAATCGGTGCATGAAGTCTATAAGACCTTGTTTGAGGCGTTGTTTTTGGTGATTCTGGTGGTCTTCCTTTCTTTGCAGAACTGGCGTGCCGCGTTGATTCCGACGATAGCGGTGCCGATTTCCTTGATTGGTACGTTTGGCTTTATGCTGATATTCGGCTTCTCCTTGAATATGCTGACGTTGCTCGGTCTGATTCTGGCTATCGGTATCGTGGTGGATGATGCCATTGTGGTGGTGGAGAATGTGGAGCGTATTATGGAAGAAGAGCATCTCTCGCCCCGGGAAGCGACCCACAAGGCCATGCACGAATTGAGCGGCGCCTTGATTGCTACGTCCATGGTGTTGGCGGCCGTATTCGTGCCCGTGAGTTTTTTAGGGGGCATTACGGGCCAGCTATACCGCCAGTTCTCGGTGACGATTGCCGTCTCGGTTATCCTCTCTACCGTGGTTGCCTTGACGCTTAGTCCGGCGATGTGTGCCATCATCCTCCGTCCGAACAAAGGACGGAAGAATATCGTATTCCGGAAAATCAACTATTGGTTGCTGGTTGGAAACAAGCGTTATACGAAAATCTTGCGGAAGGTAATCGCTTGTCCCCGGCGTGTCCTGGCCGGTTTCGGCATGGTGCTGGTCGCCATATTCGTGTTGAACAAGGTGCTTCCGACGAGTTTTATCCCGGAAGAAGACCAGGGCTATTTTACGGTGGAGCTGGAAATGCCGGAAGGCTCTACGCTGGAACGTATGCGGACGGTGACGAACCGGGCTATCGAGTTCCTGATGACCCAACCTGCCGTGGCTTATGTCCAGAATGTAACGGGTAGCAGCTCCCGTGTGGGAACCGCCCAGTCTCGTGCTACCCTGACCGTCATCCTGAAGCCCTGGGAAGAACGCAAGTCGGGGGGCATGATGGTGGAAGACGTGATGGAAGCCGCCCGGAACGAGTTCTATTATTATCCTGAGATTAAAGCCTATGTGAATCGCCCGCCCGTCATCCCCGGTTTGGGAGAAAGCGGTGGCTTGGAGATGCAGCTCGAGGCGCGTGGCGATGCCAGCTGGGATAATCTGATCAGCGCGACCGATACCTTTTTGTATTATGCCGAAAAGGCTCCGGAGCTGACCGGCGTATCTTCGGCTCTGCAAGCGGAAATCCCTCAGTTGTATTTTGATGTGAACCGCGACCGCGCGAAGATCTTGGGCATCCCCTTGTCGGATATTTTCTCGACGATGAAAGCCTATCTGGGTTCCGTATATGTCAACGACTTCAATATGTTCAACCGTATCTATCGTGTCTATATCCAGGCAGATGCGGCTTATCGAGCCCGCCAGGACAATATCGGCATGTTCTTTGTCCGCGCGAAAGACGGGGCGATGGTGCCGTTGACCGCCTTGGGAACGACGCAATATACGACCGGTCCGGGAACCATCAAACGTTTCAATATGTTTTCAACCGCCTCCATCAATGCCGTGGCGGCTCCCGGATATAGTACCGGTGAGGCGATGGCAGCCATGGAACGGATAGCCCAAGACCATTTGCCCGACAATATCGGCCTCGAATGGAGCGGTTTGTCTTACCAGGAGAAGAAAGCCGGAGGGCAGACGGGCTTTGTGCTGGCCTTGGTGTTCCTTTTCGTCTTCTTGTTCCTGGCTGCACAATATGAGAGCTGGATTGTCCCGATTGCCGTATTGCTTTCCTTGCCGATTGCGGCGTTAGGGGCTTATCTGGGCATCTGGGCTACGGGGCTTGAGAACGATATTTATTTCCAGATTGGTCTGGTGACGCTGATTGGTTTGGCCGCGAAGAACGCCATTCTGATTGTGGAGTTTGCGAAGGTGCAGGTTGACCGGGGCATTGATGCCGTCCATGCCGCCATCCATGCCGCCCAGCTCCGTTTCCGTCCGATCTTGATGACTTCGCTGGCCTTCGTCTTGGGTATGTTGCCGATGGTCTTGGCAAGCGGGCCGGGTTCCGCTTCCCGCCATAGCATTGGTACGGGTGTCTTCTTCGGGATGATTGTCGCCATCACGGTGGGTATCGTTCTGGTTCCGTTCTTCTTTGTGTTTGTCAACAACCTGAAGCATAAAGTCGATATCAAGACCCAGCTGGAGCGCCTGCCCTTGGATAAGTTGCCGCTCGATAAGATCCCCTTGGAAAAAATAAAGAAGGAAGGAGGCCGTTTGGGTAAATTCTTCAATAAGAAATCAGCCCCCTTATGGCTGATCCCCGTATTCCTGCTTTCCCTTTCCTCTTGCAAGTTAGGCCAGAAATATAGCCGTCCGGATTTGAACCTGCCGGAAAGTTTTGATCCGGAAACGGTCGCCATGGCCGATAGCGTTTCCGCGGCGGACATCTCTTGGCAAACGCTCTATACGGATACCGTTTTGCAGAATCTGATTCATTATGCCTTGGAGAACAATAAGGATATGAAAATCGCCATTGCCCGGGTAAAAGAGATGATGGCGGAAAAGCGGGTGTCTTTTGCCGAGATGTTTCCCGATGTCCGTATGCGCATCAATGGCGAGGATGAGCATACCAATTATGGCGGGAATAACGGAAGCGGCGATGTCGAGTTGGGGATAAAGGCGGCCATCTCCTGGGAGCTCGATCTATGGGGAAAGCTCCGATGGGCAAACGATGCCGGCATTGCGGCTTATTTGCAGTCCGTGGAGGGCCAACGGGCTTTGCAGATGTCGCTCGTTTCCGAAGTGGCTGCCGCCTATTATGAGTTATGTTCGCTCGACCAGGAGCTGGAGATTGTCCGCCACACCTTGGCCGCACGCCGCGAAGGTGTCCGTTTGGCCAAACTGCGTTTTGACGGAGGTCTGACTTCCGAAACCGCCTATAGCCAGGCACAAGTGGAGTTGGCAAGGACGGAAACCCTCATCCCCTCGTTGGAAAACGAGATCAAGCAGAAAGAAAGCGATTTGTCCTTCCTTTTAGGTAATTATTCCGGGCCCATCCCGCGGGGGTTGACCTTCCAGTTGCAGCATCTTCCCGATTCGCTCCCGGTGGGTTTGCCCTCGACCTTGCTCGAACGTCGGCCGGATATCCGCCAGGCGGAACAGAGTTTGCGCGAGATGAATGCCGAAGTGGGTGTCGCCTATACAAGCATGTTCCCGAGTCTCACCTTGTCCTTTGCGGCAGGTGTGGAGAATAACGAACTGACGAATTTCCTGAAAAGCCCCTATTGGTATCCGATAGGTAGCCTTGTCCAGCCCCTTTTCACCATGGGAAAGAACCGGGCGAGACTGAAAGCCGCCCGTGCGCGTTACGAGCAGGAAGTTTACCGCTATCAGAAAACCGTCCTCTCGGCTTTTAAGGAAGTAAATGATGCAATAGTTACCATCCGGAAAGCCAAGGAAGTCAGGAGATCCTACGAAAAGCTGCTTGCGGCGGCCGATACCTACCTCAATCTGGCCCAGCTGCAATATATCAACGGAGTAACCAGTTATATGGATGTCCTGGATGCTCAGAGAGGTTTGCTCGACGCCCAGTTGAGCCTTAATTCCGCTACACTCGATGAACTCCTCTCCGTCGTCTATCTCTATAAGGCGCTCGGAGGCGGGTACTGACAAAAATAAAGAAACTGGAAACCTTTTCTTTAGAATTTGTGTTCTAAAGATATAGTGTTTTTCATGGTATTAGAATTAAGTTAGGTTAAGTAAGATTGTTTCCCCGCCCCGTTCGTGAGAATAGGGCGGGTTTTTTTTATGGTTTATATCTCGACGCCGTCAAAATCGCTTGTGCATCCTCCATTGCAAAAAGTTGGGCGAGCGAGCAAGGATTTTCCTGTATGTATTTTTGGATGATTTGCAGACCTATCCAGGTGCCGATATTGGCGGGGGTATGGTCGGAGAGGAAGGTGCAAGGGCGGTGCTCGAAGTATTTCTGGGTGGTGGTGATGTCGGGCGTATAGAGGTGTTTCCGGCTGATGATGGTTTTCCAAAGCATCTTCTCGTTGTCGTGGCACCAGCGGGCGGCCTCTTCGTCGTAGCACAACAGCTGGGCGGGAGACCGGTCGGGAAGGCAACGCGTGAGCACGTAGCAAAGTTTCCCGGCATAGACCATCCGGTCGAGCAAGACGTTCTCGCGGCCCCGGAAAGGAAATTCGCTCATCAGCCAGCCGGTCAGGTAGTCGGGCGAAACGAAGGCGCGGCTCATCCGGGCCCGTTCATAATCCGGGAAGAACTGGCGGTAGAGGGGGTAATCTTCCCCGAGGTATTTGTCGATGGAGAGGGAGAGGGTGCTGTCGGCCACCAGGATGTTTTGCTGGAAGCCCGAGACGTGCATATAGAGGGCCGGGATGGTATGCGACGGGAATTGGGCCTTGAGGAAGGCAAAGGCTTGCCCTAACTCCTGCTCGATGTCGGAAACTTGACGGAACGTGTCGATGGCGTCTTGATACAACCCGCGGAGGGTAGGCTCGGCGTAATAGGCTTTTAGCTTGGGCCAGAACTCTTTCTGACCGGGCGATTGGACGTTCAGGATGCCTTTGCCGGTCAGCTCCAGCATGGGGTAATATTCCAGATAAAGAGTGTCGGATGAAGATAAGGAGTCCGTCCGGTCCAGGGATTGCAACAAAGCGCGGTCGAAACGATGGATTTTCAAAGGCTCTGCCGTAGAGAAGGCCGCGGCAGAATCGGTCTGACTATTGCAGGAAAGAAGGCAGATCAGCAGGAATGCTCCTAAATAAAAAGTTTTTTTCCACATAATTGTTGAGCTTGAAAAATGTGGGTAAAGATACGAAATTTCTTCTTACCTTTGCCCACCTAAAGCAGGTAACGCATGAAAAAGAGGATGAATTGGACAATGCTGTGTTCCGGTGTGCTCTTGTGGAGCGGATTGTCGGCTTGTATGGGTGAGGATGGGACTATCATACGGTTCGGCTCCCAGGCGGGGGTTGTCCGGTTGGCCGAAGGAAAGCAAATCGTGTTGCGCAACGGCATGCGGATCCTTGCCCCGCAATTGGACACGTTGCAGATAGGGGATGGCGATTGCTGCCTGGTGGATTTTCAGATGAATTATGATAACCAGCCGGATAGCTTGCAAAACATTTGGCATGCGGACTGGCTGACCTACCGGCCGGTGGATTTGCACACGTTGACCACGTTGGTGGAAGACGACACGGTAACGACGCGTCCGGACGAACATTTCCTCGATTTCTCCATTGAGAGAGGCGGATGCGTGGAAGGGCGGTTGTTCCTTTATCTGGAATATAGCCGGCATTACCAGTCGCAAGTGGATGAATATGTCATGTTTTGTGACCCCGATCCGGCCGAGCGGCATCCGGCGGCGACCGATAGCGCACGGTTGGTCCACCGGCTTTATTTGCGGTCGTTCGGTCCGATAGCCGCGAATGATTCCGTCATGGAAAGCGTGGTCCTTCCGGAAGCCTTCCTGGTGGAGGAATTGTTCCGGCGGGCGGAAATGGCGGGCGAAGATACGTTGCATATCCAGATCACCTATCCGACCGGTTTTAATGCCGATAGCTCCCGCTATAATTGGACATACTCGGATGTTTTTTCCATCCCGCTTGCCGGAGAAGAGAGATAATGAAATAACATTGAAACGATAGATAAGTGGCAATAAATTATGTATAAGGATATTTTTAAGTGGACAGCAGCCGTAGTAACCCAACCGGCAAAAGCTTGGAAGATGATGGTTTCAAAAGAAGCAAGTGAGGCGAAGGCTCAAGGAGAAGGGAACAAGGACGACCCGTTTCTGACGGAGTATCTCTATCCGTTTATCGGGATCCTGACCGTTGCTGCCTTCCTGAGTATCTTTACCCACAAAGAGTTTGTTTTGGAGCAGGCCTTGAAGAGCGCCATCATCACGTGCGTGTCGTCGTTCGGCGGATATTACGTGGCGGCCTATGTCTTGAACGAGTTGGGGAAGAGCTTTTGGGGATTTGAGAAGAACATGAAGCGATGGCAGCATTTCGTGGGCTATTCCTCGGCCTTGATGTTCGTGCTCGATATGGTCTGGATGCTGCTGCCCGACGTCTTTTTCCTCTATATATTTGTTTTCTATACCTTCTATATTGTATGGGAGGGGGCGGAAGTTTATCTCTCGGTCGGTGAAAAATTCCGGATGAAGTTTACGATAGCCGCCACGGTGTTGATCATCCTCACGCCGATGGCCATAGATAAGTTGTTGATATTGCTGATGCCGGGCTTACGGTACTAAAAGGAGAAGAACATGAAAGAAAAGATAAAGACGGATGTGGTGATCAAGAACAAACGGGCCACATTCGATTATGAGTTGTTGGATACATTTACCGCCGGCATTGTCCTGACCGGGACGGAAATCAAATCCATCCGTTTGGGGAAGGCCAGCCTGGTGGATACGTTTTGCATCGTGGAGAAGGGCGAGCTATGGGTCAAAAACATGTATATCGCGGAGTATTTTTACGGGACCTACAACAATCACGTGGCCCGGCGCGACCGGAAACTCTTGTTGACTAAAAAGGAATTGCGGAAGATTGCTTCGGCCGTGCGGACTTCGGGGTTCACCATCGTCCCGACGCGGCTTTTCATCAACGAGAGGGGATTGGCCAAGCTGATTATCGCCATTGCCCGCGGTAAGAAAGAATATGACAAACGCGACTCCATCCGCGAGCGCGACGACCGGCGGGAAATGGACCGCGCTTTTAAACGATAAGCTATTGACGAAGACAAATTTTTTAAGCATGAAGAAAGCAGACTTCCTCTCCCTTCTCAAGGAGAGGATTTTGATATTGGATGGGGGCATGGGCACCATGATCCAACGCTACGGCCTGACGGAAAAAGACTATCGCGGCGATCGCTTCCCGGATATTCCCGGGGAATTGAAGGGCGACAACGATGTGTTGAGCATCACGCGGCCCGACGTGATCCGCACCATCCATCGGCAATACATGGAAGCCGGTGCGGATATTTTCTCGACCAATACGTTCAATTCGACCGTGATCTCGCAAGAGGACTATGGGATGCAGGCCTATGTCCGCGAGATGAATCTGGCTTCGGCCCGCTTGGCACGCGAGGAGGCCGACGCTTTCATGGCGGCGCATCCCGGACGGGTCGTCTTTGTAGCGGGCTCGATGGGGCCGACCAACAAGACGGCTTCCATGAGTCCGGATGTCAGCGACCCCGCTTATCGGGCGGTAACCTATCGGGATCTGTACGACGCGTATCGCGAGCAGATAGACGCCCTCGTCGAGGGTGGGGTGGATATCCTCTTGTTTGAGACGACCTTCGACACGCTGAACGTCAAGGCCGGACTCGAAGCCGCCGCGGCGTATCGGGATGAAAAAGGCCTCGACATCCCGGTGATGCTCTCGCTGACCCTCTCGGCCCAGGGCGGACGGACCTTTTCCGGGCAGACCATCGAAGCTTTTGTTGCCTCGGTGAGCCATGCGCCGATTGTCAGCATCGGACTGAACTGCTCCTTCGGGGCGGCCGACATGAAAGCCTACCTGGCGGAGCTGGCCCGCGTCGCTCCGTTCTATATCAGCGCCTATCCGAATGCCGGCCTGCCCAATTCCTTCGGCGAATACGACGAGACGCCGGAGAAAATGGCCGCTCATGTAAAGCCTTTCGTCGAGGAGGGACTGGTCAATATCCTGGGCGGATGTTGCGGCACGACGCCGGAGCATATCGCACGCTTTCCGGAACTCGTCCGCGATGCCAAGCCGCACGTCCCGTCGCCCAAGCCCGATTGCCTGCAACTCTCCGGGTTGGAACTCCTCGAGGTGCGGCCCGAAAATAACTTCGTGAATATCGGCGAACGCTGCAACGTGGCCGGTTCGCGCAAGTTCCTCCGTCTGATTAAGGAAAAGAACTACGAAGAAGCGCTCCAGATTGCCCGGAAACAAGTGGATGACGGGGCGCAAATCCTCGATATCAATATGGACGACGGGATGCTCGACGCCGTGGAGGAGATGCGTACCTTCCTCAACCTGATTGCCGCGGATCCTGAGATCGCCCGCGTCCCGCTCATGATCGATTCCTCCAAGTGGGAGGTCATCGAAGAAGGGCTGATGTGCGTGCAAGGCAAGAGCGTGGTCAACTCCATCTCGCTCAAGGGAGGAGAGGAGGAGTTCCTGCATCATGCCGCCCGCATCCGGAGCTTGGGCGCGGCGGCCGTGGTCATGGCCTTCGACGAAGAAGGGCAAGCCGACACGTTCGAGCGCAAAATCGCCGTATGCAGCCGTGCCTACCGCTTGCTGACGGAGCGCATCGGCTTCAACCCCCAGGATATCATCTTCGACCCGAACGTCCTTGCCATCGCTACCGGCATGGAGGAACACAACCGTTATGGCCTTGACTTCATCCGCGCGGTGGAGTGGATCAAGCAGAACCTCCCCGGGGCGCACGTGAGCGGGGGCATCAGCAATTTGTCCTTCTCCTTCCGGGGAAACAATTATCTCCGCGAGGCGATGCACGCCGTCTTCCTCTATCACGCGATCCGCAAGGGGTTGGATATGGGGATTGTCAACCCGTCCGCTTCCGTCCAGTATGAAGAGATCGATCCCGCCCTCCGCACGCTCCTGGAGGATGTGATTCTCGACCGCCGCGCCGAGGCTACCGAAGAGCTGATTGCGTTTGCCCAGCAAATGCACGCGGCCACCCCGGGCAAGACGGAGGAACACCGCGAAGCCTGGCGGGAACTCCCCCTCGCCGAGCGTCTGGAATACGCCTTGGTCAAGGGCATCGGCGATTTCTTGGAGACCGATTTGGCGGAAGCCTTGCGCACCTATCCGCGTGCCGTGGACATCATCGACGGCGTGCTGATGAAAGGTATGAACAAGGTGGGCGACCTCTTCGGCGCCGGGAAAATGTTCTTGCCGCAAGTCATCAAGACCGCCCGCACCATGAAGAAGGCCGTCGCCATCCTCCAGCCCGCCATCGAAGCCCAGAATAGCGTCGCCGGCGGCGGGCAGAAAGCCGGGAAAGTGGTGTTTGCTACCGTCAAGGGGGATGTGCACGACATCGGGAAGAACATCGTCTCCATCGTCCTGGCGTGCAACAACTACGAAGTTATCGACCTGGGCGTGATGGTACCGGCGGAGAAAATCGTCGAGGCCGCCATCCGCGAGAAGCCCGATTTTGTCTGCCTCTCCGGCCTGATTACCCCTTCGCTCGAGGAGATGACGCACGTCGTCAGCGAGATGCAGCGTGCCGGCCTCTCGATTCCGGTCATGGTTGGCGGGGCAACGACCTCGAAGCTCCATACGGCACTCAAAATCGCTCCGTTCTACGACGCGCCGGTCATCCACGTCACGGATGCGTCGCAAAATCCGCTTGTGGCGGCGAAATTCCAGCATCCCGAGACCCGCGAAGCCTTTGTCTCGGCGCTCCGTAGCGAATATGCCGCCCTGCGCGACTCGTTGGCCCGGAAAAAACAACCATTGATGACCTTGCAAGAGGCACGGGCGAACCGCTTGAAGCCGGACTGGACTTCCTACCGCCCGTGTGCTCCCCGCCGCGAGGGTGTGCAGGTCATCCCCTACCTTCCGCTGGAAGAAATCATCCCTTACATCCACTGGACCTTCTTTTTCCATGCCTGGAAACTGACGGGGCGCTTCGACGAAATCACGCGTATCCACGGTTGCGACGCTTGCCGGGCCGCCTGGCTGGCTGCTTTCCCCGAAGCCGACCGCCCGAAGGCCGAGGAAGCCATGCAGCTCTACAAAGATGCGCTCCGGATGCTCGACCGCCTGAAAGAGAGCCGCGCGGAATATTGCAAGGCCGTCTATGGCATCTTCCCCGCCTATAGCGAGGGCGACGACGTGGTGGTGGGCGGCGTGCGCATCCCGATGCTCCGCCAGCAAGGGCGGAAAACGGGCGAGGCCTGCAAGTCGCTGGCCGATTTCGTCATGCCGAAAGCCGTAGGCGCGACGGATTACGTGGGCGCCTTTGCGGTAACCGGCGGTGCCGGGGCGGCATACCTGAAGGAGAAGTTCGAACGCGAGGGCGATTCCTACCGCGCCCTTCTCTTGCAGACCCTCACCGACCGTCTGGCCGAGGCTACGGCGGAATATCTGCATGAACACGTGCGTCGCGAATATTGGGGATACGCTCCGGACGAGGCGCTGACGGTTGACGAACTCTTCCGCGTGCGTTACCGGGGCATCCGTCCGGCTGTAGGCTATCCCTCCATGCCCGACCAGCGTGTCAATTTCCTTTTGGACCGCCTGCTCGACTTTTCGCAAATCGGCATCAGCCTGACCGAGAACGGCGCGATGCTCCCGACGGCTTCCGTCAGCGGTCTGTATATCGCCCACCCCGAAAGCGACTATTTCCTGGTCGGTGCGCTGGGCGAAGACCAACTGCGCGACTATGCGGAACGCCGCGGGCTCGACGTTGCCGAGGTAAAACGCCTGCTCGGCCGGCAAATTCTCTCCGGAGAAA
>CALVFH010000035.1 GCA_944326775.1 uncultured Parabacteroides sp. | reverse complement strand
AGTAGGTAGCCGCCGTATTGTAAGAGGAGACGGGGAGTGTTCCGGAAGGTTCGCTCCCCGTTTTTTTGTGTCAAAAATATGTTCTACAGCATAAACCGGAAAAAAGAGGCGGGAAAATTTGGAGGAACGGGAAAGAAATGCTTACTTTGCGACATACCAAAATTTTAACTATGAGGTAAGGATTTTACGTAACCAGAGCCAGTGGCTATGATTGGTAAAGTCTTAAGTGGAGAGGTCGTCCCGACGTTTGGTTGGGGACGACCTCTTTTTATGTATATGCTGTATAAGATAGTTCTTCACTGTTCTGCCTATTCCTTTCACTGTTTTGGTAACTTCGATAAACAAACACTACTTTTATAAGCTGATAAGTTTCATAGATTCTGTGGAGACTCAAAAAAGGAAAAGAGGTGTTATAAAAAAAGTTATATATTCCTCATTCTCCTATATTCTGTCAAAAAAGATGCTAAGTTTTTGAAAAGTCGCTGATTTGTTGTATATTTGCAGCGATTCAATGAATGAAGGAGGGGGCGGGCAGTCTCCTCTTTTTGTTTTTAAGCAAGAATTAAAAGGATTATGATAGAAGAAGGTATGATACGTCAATTAGTAGAAGAGAAATTGGCCTCTTCGAATAGTTTCTTGGTAGATGTGGAAGTTAAGCCGGGAAATATCATTGTTGTAGAGATTGATAGTACTGAAGCCGTTTCTATAGATGATTGTGTGGAATTGAGTCGTTATATTGAAGCTCATTTGGATCGGGATAAGGAAGATTTTGAATTAGAGGTTGGATCTGCAGGCATTACTTCTCCTTTTAAGGTTCTACAGCAATATCAGAAGAATATAGGTAATGAAGTAGAAGTTTTATTGAAGGAGGGAAAGAAATTGACCGGAATTTTGAAGGATGCGAATGAGCATAATATGACAATTACGGTAACGAAACAGGTCAAACCGGAAGGAGCTAAGCGTAAAGTTTCGATTGAAGAAGATTTGACTTATACATATGATGAAATAAAATATACAAAATACTTAATTAGATTCAAGTAAAGCTATGGCTAAAAAAGTAGAAACAATCAGTATGATTGATACTCTTGCGGAGTTCAAAGAGCTGAAGAATATTGATAAGGACACGATGATTAACGTGTTGGAGGAGTCTTTTCGCAACGTAATTGCTAAAATGTTTGGGACAGATGAAAATTACGATGTGATTATCAATCCGGAAAAGGGCGATTTTGAGATTTGGAGAAATCGAAAGGTTGTAGCTGATGACGAGTTGGAAGATCCGAATTTGCAACTAACGCTAACCGAAGCTCGAAAGATTGATGCCGATTGTGAGGTTGGTGAAGAAGTTACGGACGAGGTGCATTTTGCTGATTTTGGCCGACGGGCTATCTTGAATCTGAGACAAACACTGGCATCTAAAATCTTAGAGTTGCAGAAAGATAATCTGTATGCCAAATATAAAGATAAGATCGGTACGATTATAGCCGCTGATGTTTATCAGGTGTGGAAACGCGAGATCCTTTTGCTTGATGATGACGGGAATGAATTGTTGTTGCCAAAATCGGAGCAGATCCCATCCGATTTTTATCGTAAAGGAGAAACTGTCCGTGCGGTTGTTCAACGTGTGGACAATGTAAATAATAATCCGAAGATTATTCTTTCCCGTACGGATAAGATGTTTTTACAGCGCTTATTCGAGTTGGAAGTTCCTGAAATCAACGATGGCTTGATAACGATTAAAGCTATTGCCCGCATTCCGGGAGAGAGAGCGAAGGTTGCAGTTGAGTCATATGATGACCGTATTGACCCGGTTGGTGCTTGTGTCGGTATGAAGGGCTCGCGTATTCATGGCATTGTCCGTGAACTTCGGAATGAAAATATTGATGTGATTAATTATACTTCTAATATATCTTTGTTTATTCAACGTGCTTTAAGCCCGGCAAAGATTTCTTCTATCCGTGTTAATGAAGAGGAGAAAAAGGCAGAAGTATATTTGCGTCCGGAAGAAGTTTCTCTGGCGATTGGCAAGGGCGGCTTAAATATCAAATTGGCTTGCATGTTGACAGAATATACAATTGATGTATTCCGTGACATTGATGGTGCTGACGAAGAAGATATTTATCTGGATGAATTCGCTGATGAAATAGATGCGTGGGTAATCGATGCTTTAAAGAATATCGGTTGCTATACAGCAAAGAATGTGCTTGCTACACCTCGGGAAGAATTAATTGAGCGTGCTGATTTGGAAGAATCGACTGTTGATGATGTGTTGGCTATACTTGCTGCTGAATTTGAAGAGGATGAACCAACGGATGCTGAGTCTGACTCTGAAGACCATGTCGATGATAATCAAAGCAATGACGAGGACATTGAAGATGGCGGCAATGACAATGAGAGCAATAATAAGAATGAATAATTTAAAAGTTACGGGTTATGAGTTATGAGTTGACTCATAACCCATAAACTGCAACTTGATAATAAATAATATGCCTATAAAGTTAATACAAGTACAAAGAAAATTGAATGTGGGAATCAATACGGTTGTTGAGTTCCTGCGCAGCAAAGGCTTTGCAGTAGAAGATACAAATCCCAATACGCGAATTGGCGACGAACAGTATGCTTTACTTGTGAAAGAATTCGATAAAGATTCTTCGAAAGAAAAAGACGAAGGAAAGTGGAAAAAAGGTCAAGGTGTTACGGATAAGAAAAAGACAGTTCCTTCTGCGACGGAAGGTTCTACAGAGATTAAGACCGTTATTCCAGAAGAATTTCGTCCAAGAATTGTGACGAAGGGGCATATAGATTTGGAAAAGAATGTGCCTGTAGATAAAGATATGAATAATCAGGAAGATAAGGCACCGGATGCTTATACGGAAAATGAGAAGTCGGAAACTTCTGAGTCTTATCAGGCTGTTGATTCATCATCGGCAAATGAAAATAATGAAGAAAAAGACAATATGAAGGAAGTAAGGGAACAAGAAAAGGAAGTAAAAGAGCAAGAAAGTAAAATTGAACCAGAACAAGTAAAAAAGGAGGACGTGTCTGTTTCTTCATCTTCTGGAAATTCGGATGGGGAATTATTTCGTTTGAATACGGGGAGAATAGAGCCGAGTATCAAAGTTACAGGGAAAATTGATTTGAATGCATTAAATCAGTCAACTCGTCCTAAAAAGAAGACAAAAGAAGAACGGAAGAAAGAACGGGATGAGAAAACGCGTATAGGGCGACCTGCTCAACTGGCTTATAAGGCAACTCCCAAAGATGCACAAATCAAACTGGGCAATACGAATACTTCTAAAGTTCAGGGAGAAGAGGGCGATACAAAGAAAAAACGCAAGCGTATTAAAAAAGATCGGGTAGATGTGAATAATACTCCGGGTACAAATGTCCGTCCGGAAAAACATCGTGATGATCGTAAAGCTCGTCTGAAAAAACCTGTAAAGGCTGAAGTTAGTGAAGAAGATGTTCAAAAGCAAATCAAGGAAACTTTAGCTCGACTGACGAATAAGGGAAGTAAAAGTAATAAAGGTGCTAAATATCGTCGAGACAAGCGAGAAGCCGTTCAGAAACGTGAACATGAATTGATGGAACAGGAGGAGAAGGAAAGTAAAATCCTGAAGTTGACCGAGTTCGTTACGGCAAATGACTTGGCTAATATGATGGACGTTCCTGTAACTCAAGTTATTGCGACCTGTATGAGTATTGGCATCATGGTTTCTATCAATCAACGGTTGGATGCGGAAACGATTAATATTGTGGCAGAGGAGTTTGGTTTTCAAACAGAATATGTCAGTGCGGATGTTGTAGAGGCGATTAAGGAAATAGAAGAAGATGATAATGAGGATGACTGGGTTCCTCGTCCACCGATTGTGACGGTGATGGGACATGTGGATCACGGTAAAACATCTCTCTTGGATAATATACGTAATGCCAATGTGATTGCCGGGGAAGCCGGTGGTATTACCCAGCATATCGGTGCTTATAATGTAAAATTACCGAATGGGCGTCGCATTACTTTCTTAGATACTCCGGGTCATGAAGCTTTTACGGCAATGCGTGCCCGTGGAGCTAAAGTTACGGATATTGCTATTATTATTGTCGCTGCGGATGATGCCGTGATGCCTCAGACGGTAGAAGCAATCAATCATGCTTCGGCAGCGGGTGTCCCCATTGTATTTGCAATTAACAAGATAGATAAACCTCATGCTAATCCGGATAAGATCAAGGAAGAATTGGCTAATATGAATTATCTGGTTGAAGACTGGGGTGGAAAATATCAGTGTCAGGAGATTTCTGCTAAAAAGGGTATCGGAGTTGAAGAACTTTTGGAAAAAGTATTGCTCGAGGCAGATCTGCTTGATTTGAAAGCAAATCCGAAACGTCGTGCAACAGGTTCTATTATAGAGTCTTCACTAGACAAAGGACGTGGTTATGTAGCAACGGTTTTGGTTGAAAACGGTACCTTGAAGATGGGAGATGTTGTTTTGGCAGGGACTCATCATGGTCGTATCCGCGCAATGTTTAACGAACGTAATCAGCGTGTGGAACAGGCAGGTCCTTCCGAACCTGTCTTGATTTTAGGCTTGGATGGTGCTCCGCAGGCTGGAGATACGTTTAATGTGCTTGAGACGGAACAGGAGGCTCGCGAAATAGCCAACCGTCGTCAACAGCTGCAACGAGAGTTAGGTCTGCGTACCCAAAAAATGCTGACGCTTGATGATATCGGCCGTCGTATTGCCGTTGGAAATTTCCAAGAATTGAATGTGATTGTGAAAGGCGATGTGGATGGTTCGGTTGAAGCTTTGTCCGATTCGCTTATCCGTTTGTCCACTGATGAAATACAGGTGAATGTTATTCATAAGGCGGTCGGTCAGATTTCAGAATCAGATGTCGTATTGGCTGCTGCATCGAATGCGATTATTATTGGTTTCCAAGTACGTCCGTCACTGCCGGCTCGTCGTAATGCCGAAAAGGAAGGTGTTGAAATACGTTTGTACTCTATCATTTATGATGCCATAGAAGATGTGAAGAGTGCTATGGAAGGTATGCTATCTCCTGAAATCAAGGAAGAAGTTACGGCAAATGTGGAAGTTCAGCAAGTCTTTAAGATTTCGAAGGTTGGTACCGTTGCCGGTTGTATCGTGAAAGACGGTAAGATTAAACGTTCAAACAAGGTTCGTTTGATTCGTGATGGTATTGTCGTATATTCGGGTGAACTCGGTTCTCTTCGTCGTTTTAAAGACGATGTGAAGGAAGTGGTTGCCGGTCAGGATTGTGGTTTGAATATTGCAAACTATAATGACATCCGGGTAGGAGATATGATTGAAGCGTATGAAGAAACGGAAGTGAAAAAGACGCTTTAAACATCAGAAATCATAGGTTCGTAATTGATGATTTGGAATATCTTGTAGTTAATAATCGGTTCTGAATTTTCAATTGTTATGAATTGGTTAGATATTCTCCTCCTGATCCTTCTTGGTTTAGGATTTGTGAAAGGCCTGTTTGACGGAATCGTCAAACAGGTTGTTTCGCTTATAGCCTTGGCAGCAGCAGTATTGTTTTGTTCGGAAGTTGCTACAGTGTTGCAGGGGTATGTGATGGCTTGGGATTGGTTTTCAGAAAAAGAAACGGTGGTAATTTGTTATATTCTGGCGTTTGTTTTGATTCTGTTTATGGTCAATTTTATTGGAAACCTTGTGAGCCATTTGGTTAATGCTACTCCTTTAAGTGTCTTGAATCATATCGGTGGAGGTTTGTTAGGTTTATTGTGTGTCCTTTTTTTCTCGAGTTTGGCATTGAATGTGGTAGAGTATGTGGATTCGGAATCATTTCTGATTCCGAGAAATGTAAAGATGGAGTCGCAGTTTTATGCGCTTGTAGTAAACATTGTACCAACTATTTTTCCCGTTACATTGTTTAAATGGTGAGTTCGAAAGGTGTTTATTAATATAATTATATATGCAGGATTCAAACAAGGTATTAAGCGAGGTGACGAATGGCGAGTATAAGTATGGCTTCGTCACCCATATAGATACAGAAACGATACATCGCGGATTGGATGAAGAAACTGTTCGTCTCATATCAGCTAAGAAAAATGAACCCGAATGGTTGTTGGAGTTTCGCTTGCGGGCTTTTCGTCATTGGCAGACATTAGAGATGCCTCATTGGGCTCATTTGAATATTCCTCCTATTGATTATCAAGATATCATTTATTATGCGGCTCCGAAACAAAAAAAAGACGGGCCAGCAGATCTAAGCGAAGTCGATCCGGAGTTGTTGAAGACTTTCGATAAATTGGGAATTCCTTTGGAAGAGCAGAAGGTCTTGAGCGGTATGGCTGTCGATGCCGTGATGGATAGTGTTTCTGTCAAGACTACCTTTAAAGAAAACTTGGCAGAGAAAGGAATTATCTTTTGCTCGTTTAGCGAAGCTGTGCAACATCATCCGGATCTGGTTCAGAAATATTTGGGTAGTGTTGTGAGCTATCGTGACAATTTTTTCGCCGCGCTTAATTCGGCTGTATTCTCTGACGGTTCGTTTATTTATATTCCCAAAGGGGTACGCTGTCCGATGGAGCTGAGCACTTATTTCCGTATCAATGCCGCAAATACGGGACAGTTTGAACGGACATTGATTATTGCCGATGATGATGCGTATGTTAGTTATCTGGAGGGTTGTACAGCTCCGATGCGAGATGAAAATCAGTTGCATGCAGCCATTGTAGAGTTGATTGCTCTGGAACATGCCGAAATCAAATATTCAACCGTGCAGAACTGGTATCCCGGAGACAAGGACGGAAAAGGTGGAATCTATAACTTTGTGACAAAGCGTGGTCTTTGTAAAGGCGAAGGCAGTAAGATTTCCTGGACACAAGTTGAAACCGGTTCGGCCATCACTTGGAAATATCCGAGTTGTATCCTGGCCGGAGATAATTCCGTCGGTGAGTTTTACTCGGTAGCTGTTACCAACAATTATCAGCAAGCGGATACGGGTACGAAAATGATTCATCTGGGACGGAATACACGCAGTACGATTGTGTCCAAAGGAATCTCGGCCGGGCATAGTCAGAACAGTTATCGCGGTTTGGTCAAGGTCTCTCCTCGCGCTGTAGGGGCTCGCAACCATAGTCAGTGTGACAGCTTGTTGCTTAGTCCGACCTGTGGTGCCCATACCTTCCCTTATGCAGATATTCAGAACGAGACGGCAATTGTTGAACATGAAGCGACAACAAGCAAGATCAGCGAAGAACAGCTTTTTTATTGTCAGCAGCGAGGCATTTCCGTAGAGGAAGCTGTGGGTTTGATTGTGAACGGCTATGCTCGCGAGGTGATGAACAAGCTTCCGATGGAATTTGCCGTCGAGGCGCAGAAGCTTTTAAGCATTTCTCTCGAAGGAACGGTAGGATAGTTTAGGAATGAAAAGTATTTATAAATTAATACGAGTAGTATGTTAGAGATAAAGAATTTACATGCCAAAATCAATGGTAAAGAAATATTGAAAGGCATTGACTTAGTCGTTCGCGACGGTGAAGTTCATGCGATTATGGGTCCGAATGGTTCGGGCAAGAGTACGCTGAGCAGCGTATTGGTAGGTAATCCGGCTTTTGAAGTCACCGACGGCTCTGTTACTTTCAACGGGAAAGACCTTTTGGCGATGTCACCGGAAGACCGGAGTCGCGAGGGCATGTTCCTCAGTTTTCAATATCCCGTAGAGATTCCGGGTGTGAGCATGGTCAATTTTATGCGGGCTGCCGTGAACGAACATCGAAAATACAAGGGGTTGCCTCCTGTTTCCGCCACCGATTTCCTGAAATTGATGCGTGAGAAGCGTGCCGTAGTGGAACTGGATAACAAATTAGCCAGCCGTAGTGTGAATGAAGGCTTTTCCGGGGGTGAAAAGAAACGGAATGAAATCTTCCAAATGGCCATGCTCGAACCGAAGTTGGCTATTCTCGACGAAACCGATAGTGGATTGGATATCGATGCCCTGCGTATCGTGGCCAGCGGTGTAAATAAGTTGAAAACACCGGAAAATTCCATTATTGTAATTACGCATTACCAGCGTTTGCTGGATTATATCAAGCCCGACATCGTCCATGTCTTGTATAAGGGCCGTATTGTAAAGACCGCCGGTCCGGAATTGGCTCTTGAACTGGAAGAAAAGGGGTACGATTGGATTAAGAAAGAAATGGGAGAATAATGTTGATGAAAGCAGAACAACAATATATTGATCTATTCTCGCAAAACGAAGATCTGATATGCCGGAAAAGCGTGCAGGGGATGAACGCCTTGCGTGCCTCTGCGTTTGCTGATTTCGAACGCTTGGGCTTTCCGTCTTTGAAGGGAGAAGATTATAAATATACAGATGTGGAGAAGGCGTTTTCTCCAGATTACGGGTTGAACCTCCAGCGGTTGGACATTCCGGTCAATCCCTATGATGTCTTTCGTTGCGATGTGCCCAATCTGAGCACTTCTCTTTATTTCGTGGTCAACGATACGTTCTACAATAAAGCGCTGCCGAAAGCGCATTTGCCGGAAGGTGTGTATGCCGGAGGAATGCAGGATTTCATGCAGCGTTATCCGGAGGTTGCCGCCCGTTATTATGGCAAGCTGGCAGCGACTTCGGCCGATGGGCTCATTGCTCTGAATACGATGCTGGCGCAGGACGGGTTCGTCTTATACGTTCCGAAAGGCACGGTCGTGGAGCGGCCAATCCAACTGGTGAATATTTTCCGAAGTGATATCGATCTGATGGCCAACCGCCGCGTCCTGGTAATCCTGGAGCAGAATGCTGAGGCGAAGATGCTGGTATGCGACCATAGTATCGATGATGTGAAGTTTCTGGCCACCCAGGTTATCGAGATTTTTGCGGCCGAGAATGCTCATTTCGATTATTATGATCTGGAAGAAAGCTCGGTCTCTACGACGCGTTTCTCTTCACTTCACGCCCGCCAGGCAGCCGGTTCGCAAGTGGTAATCAACGGGATTACGTTGACGAACGGCTTGACGCGAAACAATTACTACGTGTCGCTGGAAGGCGAAGGCGCCGATCTGTCGCTCTGCGGGATGTCTGTCCTGGACAAAGAGCAGCAGTTGGATACGTTTACGCTGGTGAACCACCTGGCTCCGCGCTGTACCTGCAATGAATTGTTCAAGAATGTCTTGAACGACCATGCCGTGGGGGCTTTCAGCGGAAGAATCTATGTGGAAGAGGGCGCCGACAAGACCGAAGCCTATCAGACGAACAGCAATCTCTGCGCGACGCGTGAGGCCCGGATGTACAGCAAGCCCCAGCTGGAGATTTATGCCGACGACGTGAAGTGCTCGCACGGGATGACGACCGGTCAGCTCGACGAAAATGCGCTGTTCTATATGCAAAGCCGCGGTATTCCCCGCGACGAAGCCCGGATGTTGCTGAGCGTGGCTTTCACGTCGGATGTCATTGAGCATGTCCGTGTCGAAGCGTTGAAAGACCGCCTGCACAAGCTGGTGGAGAAACGTTTCCGCGGCGAACTGGCCAAATGCGCGGATTGCCGTATCTGCAAATAGCATTCGATTTCCGGCTACAATCCTATTTTGCACCGGTGCAGGAACTCTCTGAAGGCCTTCGGCGAGTACTGCACCGGTGCAAATCGTTATTGAAGGGCTTCAGCAGGTGTTTGCACCGGTGCAAAGTGTCATTGAGGAGCTTCAGCGGGTCGCCGCACCGGTGCAAAGTGTCGTTGAAGGGCTTCAGCGGGCGTTTGCACCGGTGCAAAGTGGTCATTGAGGAGCTTCAGCGGGTGTTTGCACCGGTGCAAGTCGTTATTGAAGGGGTTCAACGGGCGTTTGCACCGGTGCAAGTCGCCATTGAAGGGCTTCAACGGGTCGCCGCACCGGTGCAAGTGGCTATTGAAGGGCTTCAACGGATGTTTGCACCGGTGCAAGCGGTCAATTGGCTGATTTAATGAGTAGGTTGCTGTAGTCGTTGCCGTCGAAACGGAGTTTTCCTTGCTTGCCGCCATTGATTTCTCCGTGGAAATCGTTTTCACTTTCGTGGATAACATTCTGGTGGTCGAAGCCGCGTATTTTGAAAGAACCATAACGGAATCCTTCGGCGTTGATGGTGAACGAACTCCGTGCCGGAATGTTCAGTTCGACCGTGCTGTAGTTTGCATCGATGTCGATCAACTGGAAATTGGCATCAACTTCTTTTATGCGGAGCTTGCCATAGTCAAAGTCGGGAGTCGAGAGGCTGTTTTGCAACCGTTGGATGGTGGCATTGCTGTATTTGGAATCGAGCGAGAGGTTGCCGATGGTCTCTGCTTCCAGGTTGCCATATTTCATTTCCATGTCGAGGGTGTTTGCCGAGGTGATTTTGGTGTTGGAATATTTGCTGTCCACCTTCAGTTGCTCGCCGGAGCCTGCAATCACGTTGCCGCTATAGCCCAGCGTCAGTTCCGCTTTGGTAAAATCACCGAATTTCACATTGCCATATTTCGATTCGATATGGAGACGTCCGCCCAAGTCTCCCAACTCGATATTTCCATATTTGGCAGAGATGCGGCAGTCTCCTTCATGCCTTTCAAGCATCAGAATATTTCCGTATTTCTGTTCCATCGTGCAGACAGCTTGGCTTGGCAAGCTGACATAATAGA
Organism: uncultured Parabacteroides sp.; assembly: GCA_944326775.1. GTDB lineage: Bacteria > Bacteroidota > Bacteroidia > Bacteroidales > Tannerellaceae > Parabacteroides. Next base: position 13,428 of record CALVFH010000035.1, on the reverse strand, counting down.
GGATTTTGAACTCGATGTTGCCGTTCCACCATTTGAGGCCGCTCTGGTTTTCGTCGTCTATCTGTGTCTGGGCGGAGAGACGGTTACCCGCGTCGGAAAAACGGATGGAAATGCGCTCCAACGTCTTTTGGGCGATTTCTTTCTTCCTTGCGCGGGCTTCGATAACGATGCGGAAGGCTACTTCCGGCCTGTCCCAGTGCGTGATGGTGATTTCGCCGTATTTGTTGGAGATTTCCACTTCGTCGGTACTTTCCCATTGGAAGGATTTGTTGATTTCCTTGGTTTCCCGAACATCCAGGTTACGCCCGAAGCCGGTTTGGCAGCAGGCGAGCAGTATGCACAAGAGGCAGATGCTGCGATAAATCAGTTTTGTTTTCATTTTATTGTATATGTTTTAGTTGTTCTCTCTGTCTGATGCAGTTGTTTCAGCGACTGGAGCATTTGCTTCAGGCTGTTTAGGTTGCATTGGTAATAAAGATTGGCTGTGTTTAACCCCTCGGTCGAGACTGGCAGGCTCGGAGCGATTTTTTCGGCAAAGCAATCGTTGTTTTGCAGGATTTTCCTGGATTCCGAGAGCAGGTGAAGGCTTGCTTCCGAATTTTCCCGGTTGTTGATTTCTTCCATTTCGCTGACGATGGCCTCCATTTGCATTCTGTAGTAAAACTGAACCTCTCCGAACTCGCGGTGGACTGCTTTGGCTTGCAGGGCCAAGGGGTCGGCAAGTTCATTTCGCCTGATGTCCGGACTGAGACAAAGGAGCAAGGCAATACAGGCAGCTGCGACGGCCGAAAGATAGAGGTATAGCCGTCGGCGGTGCGGATTTTTTTTCTTGTGAAAGGCCTGCTGGGCATCCAGTTTGCAGGCAAACCGTTCCCAATGGCCTTCAGGCATCGGTTCCTGTTCGAATTCATCCCGGTGTTGTTCTATAAAATCTTTTAATCTGTCCATGACGAAATTGAATTTGAGTTACCGCTTCGGACGAAGCATTTCAACTAATTTTCTTTTCCCTCGCAGATATTGGCTGCGCACGCTGGCCGGCTGCAAATGCAGGATTGTGGCAATCTCTTCCGTATCATATCCTTCGAAAAGGTAGAGCGAGAGGATGATGCGTGCGCTTGCAGGCAGCTTGGAGATGCCTGTCTTGATCTGCTCAACGGAATAACGGATATTTTCATCATCTTCCTCTGCCGGACTGTCGTCGGCAAGCGGAAAATTGTCGGGCAATTCCTCCCAGATTTCTTTTTGCTGCTTGGCATAATCGATGGCGGTGCGGACGGCAATTTGTTGCATCCAGGCGCTAAAGCTGGCCGACTCTTGGAAGCCATTAATGTGCGTAAGGATTTTCATGACGCAGTCTTGCATGGCCTCTTCCGCTTCGGCCGGATTGGCTGTGATGCGGAGGCAAATCCTGTATAACCAAGGCGCATAGCGTTTGTATAATGCTTCCTGCGCTTTCCGTTCTTGCCTTCGGCAGCCCTCTATCAGATGTGAAAGTTCCGTGTCCATTCTATATAATATAACGAAAGGAATTTGCGAAACGTTGCAGGATAAAATAAAAAAGAACCATCTCACGATGGCTCTTTTTGAAAAATGATAAAAATAAAAGTTATGTGGGAAGGTTTAATTTATATTTTGAGTCAGTTTTTCTCGTGTACCTGATAGCAAGACACTGCCTGTATAGGTGTTCACGGAACTGTTGAAATCAACTTCTTTGATGACATCGCCGTCAAACGTATGGAATTTGATTTTCAGCTTCACGGTTTTCCCTTCCGTATCGGGTAAAGAGGATAAATCAAAAGAGACTAAGCCTTGTGCACCCATCAGAGGGGGATCGTTATATGCGTTATGCCGGAATTCCAATTCATAAGGAGATTCGTTTCCGCCTTTAACCGGGATCAGATTGATATAATGGCTTTCTCCGGAATTGCCATAGTTTGCCCCAAACAGTACATCGAGAAAACCCCCACCGACTTCCATGGCGATGAGTTCTATCGGGTCTGTTCCATAAATGGAATCGTTGCGTTCTCCTTCAAAAGGGGCAATGGCTTTTGTCCGTATCCCATCTACCCAGTTTACCTTGATTCCATGGCTGTAACCTGAAATGGAATCGGAGAGCATGGTGTAGTTTACTTGCGCCCGTTGGCGATATTTGGGGTTGAACCGGTAGTCACTGTTGGCTAAAGGCCATAAGGTTTCTCCGTTGTCGCGGATGAAATAGTAAGTATCATCACTTATTGGTTGGGCGGTCATAATTTCTACAGCAAATGTGTCTAATGAATACCCCTCATCATTATCGCAAGATTGAAGGGAACACATTCCTGCAACTGCTGCCAATATCAACAAAACAAATCTCATAAAAGCTACTTTAAAATGAATTTTCATTAGCTTAGATGTAGAATTAGGCTTATTTGCTGCATAAGATGTGCATAAAAAGAAGTTAAGATTTGTATTAGATGAAAAACAAGGGATGGATGTAAAATAACAAATCATGAATGAACGACGTAAGAGGTCGTATCATTCATGATTTATTTCATATTGTCTTTAATCGTTTAAGAACATCTAATGGCTTGTCCGATATGTAAAACGGTCGTTCGCGTGATTCCATTCAGTTCGCATAATTTAGCAACCGTCGTTCCGTAACGGATAGCTATGGCACCGAGTGTATCTCCTGATTTGATTCGGTAATAAACCGGTTCGTCATTAGTGCTATGATTCGCTTTATCCTTATTCAAATCATTTATTGCCTCAGCAGAAGCTTCTACACGAATCTCTTTTTTAGCGACAGTTTTTTGCTTTTGATTGGATGATGCCGGTTCTATGCCTGCAGAACAACGGATAGACTGGCCTATGCGGAGGATGGAAGTTGGTTTCAAACCGTTGAGACGGCATAATTCACTAACGCTTGTTCCATAGATTCGAGCTATTTTGCCGAGTGTATCGCCCGATTTAATGCGATGATAAACCATCTGGTTTGTCGATGAGGTATAAATGTTGCTTTTTCTGCCGTTGATTTTCACATTACGGAAAACATAAACATCTTGATGAGGAACGCCATTCTCGAAATCGATAATTTCTTGCGGATTGATAGCTTGTCCTAAGAACCGGGTCTCGAAATGCAGGTGAGAGCCTGTGGAACGTCCGGTGTTTCCGCCTAAACCGATGGGCTGTCCGGCTTTTACAATGTCGTTGACATTAACTAATTGCTTTGATAAATGGCCATAAACAGTCTCCAGTCCGTTGGGGTGGCGGATAACAAGGTAATAACCATAGCCTCGTCTTTCATAATTGCGAATACGTACTTTTCCATCGAATGCAGCCCTGATCGTATCACCTTTTAATACTTTCAAGTCAATTCCTCGATGCATGCGGTAACGGCGTGGACCATATTTGGAGGTAATGCGTGCTATGGAATCAATTGCTATCGGATAAACGAAAGATGAGCAATCAATTTCGCAAGAATCCGGAAGATGCAGGTTGGAACGGTCTGCACGGAAAGGATCAACCCAACGTGTGTCCCAATTAGATCCATACAAGTCTGCTGCAGGATACATCAGTTCCTCCAGGGAGAGCATCTCGTTATATTCTGCTTCTAACAACTTGACAGAAGCTAAATCTTTTTTGAAACCTACACGGTTTGCCATTAATTCAGAAACCTGCCGATCCAGCAATTCAGTCTGTATTGTGATTTCTTCCGGCGATTGTTTCTTTTCTGGTTCAACGGCATTCGCTATGGGGAGCATAACAAAGCTCAGACATAGCGATAATAATGTTTTTAAACTCATCTCGGCAAAAATTCAAGCGTTTGTTAATCAGTAGGCGGGAGAGGAAAGGTGGGGTTTATGTAACTGTTTTTCTCTCAAGCCGCTCAAAGTTCGCAAATTAGAAATTAAAGGGCAAATGAATTAAGAAAAATTATCTTGCAAGCCAATGTGGTGGAGTTGCAAATAGGCTTTAATATACAATTATTCAGTGGTTTGTGGAAAATATGTTTTACAACATATCAGCTAATTAAGCCCCAATTCGCTTTTTTTGAAAAGAGCGTTTTTAGTCTTTCGTTCAAAATCCGGTAGGTTTGGGTAGATAACTCCGGGTCTTCGTCCAAAACTTCACTAGCTATGTCGCGGGCATATTGGAGAATCTGTCCGTCTGCGGCAAGGTTTGCAATTTTCAGATCTATTCCTTCGCCGCTTTGTCGTGTTCCTTCCAGATCGCCATGACCTCGTAAACGTAAATCAGCTTCTGCAATCTCAAATCCATTATTGCTTTTTACCATAATTTCAAGACGTTTTCGTGTTTCATTGCTCAATTTGTAAGAAGATACTAAAATGCAATATGATTGTTCGGCTCCTCGACCTACGCGTCCCCGGAGCTGATGTAGTTGGGATAATCCAAAACGTTCGGCACTTTCAATGACCATGACGGATGCGTTGGGTACATTTACGCCAACTTCAATTACTGTAGTGGCCATAAGGATTTGCGCTTTGCCACTGACAAATTTTTGCATTTCTTCTTCTTTTTCCGAGGCTTTCATTTTTCCATGTACCATGCAGACTGTATATTCCGGAAAAACTTGTTTGAAAGTTTCGAAACCCTCTTCTAAACTTTTGTAATCCAGCTTTTCGTTGCCTTCAATGAGTGGATAAACTACATAGACCTGGCGTCCTTTGCGGATTTCAGAACGAAGAAATTCGTAGAGCTCCGCTTTTCGGTTATCGTATCGGTGAATGGTCATGATGGGTTTTCGACCGGGAGGAAGTTCGTCTATAACAGATACATCTAAATCACCATATAAAGTCATGGCCAAAGTGCGTGGAATCGGGGTGGCGGTCATAACCAAAACGTGAGGAACCGTATGCGTGTTTTTAGCCCATAAGCGCGACCGTTGTTCTACTCCGAAACGGTGTTGTTCATCGATAATAGCCAAGCCGAGCGAGGAAAAAACAACAGTATCTTCAATTAAGGCATGTGTCCCGATGACAATTTGAATTTCTCCATTGGCGATGGCTGGTAATAGTTTGTTGCGAGTTGATTTCCGTGTCGATCCCGTTAATAAAGCAACTTTTACATCCATATCTTTTAGGAAGTTTTTGATGGTAGCATAATGTTGCTGAGCAAGAATTTCTGTTGGTGCCATCATACAAGCCTGACATTGGTTATCAAGGGCAAGCAGCATCAGTAACAAACCTACTAATGTTTTTCCACTACCCACATCGCCTTGCAGAAGTCGGTTCATTTGTCTGCCACTCCCCATATCGGCTCTCATTTCGCGGATAACTCTCTTTTGGGCGTTGGTCAATTCAAATGGCAAATAGTTTTTATAGAAAGTATTGAAATAGTCTCCTACGCGAGGAAATGGAATGCCTATTAACTTCCTTCGACGATTTTGAGCTTTTTGAAGTAGGTTTAATTGGATAAAGAATAGTTCATCGAATTTTAATCGGACTTGAGCTGCGCGTAACTTTTCGGCCGACATAGGAAAATGAATATTACGCATAGCTTCACTGAACGACATCATCTTGATGCGTTCCAACAGTTTGTCGGGAAGCGTTTCCGGTAAGTTCCATTTCAAGCTATTTAAAAGTGTGTATTGGAAGTTCTGGATCGCTCGTGAATTTAAAAACGCTTTTTTCATTTTCTCCGTCGTGTTGTAGTAAGGAGTCAGGCCATTGGCAACTTGAGCTCCTTGCTCTACCGGATCAATATCAGGATGAGCGATATTGTAGATATGCCCGAATTCGGTGGGTTTGCCAAATACGATATAATCTACGTTGGGTTTGATTTTCTCTTTGATATAATTCAACCCTTTAAACCATACCAAATCCAGCGTGCCCGTGCCATCCGTAAACTTTCCAATTAGACGATGTGTCCGTCCTTCTCCAATCTCATCAAAAAAGAGAATGCGTCCTTTCAGTTGAATATAAGGCATATTCCCAGTCACTTCGTTTATTTTGTAGAAGCGGCTCCTGTCGATATATTTATAAGGGAAATAGAACAATAAGTCTTCGAAAGAAGCGATACCTGCTTCTTTCTGAAGAATATCTGCTTTTTTAGGTCCTACCCCCGGCAGATAGGTGATAGAGCGTTTATCTAAATCGAGCACTTGAAGATAAATTTTACAATAAGCTTCTTTCTTGCAATAATGCTTTGGCTATTTCCAGATCGATTGGTGTCGTTATTTTAATATTTTCACGATTCCCTTCTACCATGGAAATGGAATGCCCCATCTTTTCTACAACAGATGCGTCATCCGTGAACAAGGATGTATAAGGTTGTTCATATGCGTGGCGAAGCAAAGTCGCTTGAAAAACCTGAGGGGTTTGTACCGTAACATATCGGCTGCGATCAACGGGGCGGCTGCTGCCATCATCGAAACGTTCACGTAAAGACTCAATCATGGGCAAGGTAGGAATGGCGGCTCCCGTTTTCTGGGCCTCTTGAAAACACGCCGTAAGAACCGAGGGGGCAACGAAGGGACGCACACCATCATGGACTCCGATAAGGGTATCGGTTTCTGCATCTGTATCTTTCAGTTGTTCTTGGATAAGTTGCAATCCGTTTTTTACGGAATGGTAACGGGTCTCACCTCCAGAAATGATGTTATGGGGAATCCGGCAGTTTAGTTCCCGGCATAACATTTGCCAATAAGGCTGATGGTCGGCGGGTAATACTAAGATAAGCTTGGCTTCTTTGTCCCAGCGATGAAACGTTTCAAGAGTATGCATCAAGATCGGTTTCCCTTCGATGGGAATGAATTGTTTCGGCAGACTTCCTCCCATGCGTAGTCCTTTCCCTCCGGCCACAATGATAACATATTTGTTCATGCTTCCAGCTCCTCCAACACTTTCTTGACATCCTCATCAACTTTATACAATTTCTCTTTGCATAGTTTGATGAGGCGTGTAGCTTCTTGTACTTTTTCAGAGAGCAGATCGACATCCAGTTCGCTCCCTTCTATTTCTGAAACGATGCGGCGAAGCTTCGCAATCGCTTCGCTATAGGATTCCACTTTTTTTGTCATTGTCCTTTTCTTTTTAGCTTGTCTGAAACCATAGCTTTACGGGGTATAAAGATACGGTTTCGTTCGTTAAGAATGTATGTTTGTTTCGACTTCTTCTACATTAGTCCGGGCTGTACCATCTGACCAGCGGATGATCAGTTTATCGTTTTTCTCTATTTCAGAAGCAGATTTGATGATATGGCCCTCTTTAAGAGTCAGACTATATCCTCGTTTTAAAATATAATCCGGTGAAGCCATGCGGATGAATTGCTCGGTTAGTTGCAAGAATTGCATTTCTTTGTTCTTACGATGATCTATAGCTGTATGCAAACCGGTTCTTGCTTGTTCTAACCCTTGTTTTTGTCGGGTGATGAGCAAAGCTACTATGGTTGGCAAATTGACGGCTATCCGTTGTAACTCATTTAGACTTCGCTCAAGTCGATTCCGCACACGTTCCGGGAAACGGACTGATAACAGTTGCAGGAAATTACGTTGTTCGAGCAACCGGTTATTGACGGTCTGTATGAGTTGTTGTTGCAATAAAGATAGTTCATTGGCTGTACGGTCTATTCGATCCAATAAAAAAGCCGCTACAGCTGTCGGTGTTTTCAAGCGTGTATTGGCAACCAGATCGACAATGGTGTCATCTCGCTCATGTCCGATACCGGTTAGAATAGGTAAAGGAAATTGAGCGCAATTAGAAGCTAAATTGTATGAGTCAAAACTATTTAGGTCTGAGGTGGCACCTCCTCCACGGATGATGACTACCGCATCGAATAGTTCCTGATGTTCATAAATCCGGTCGAGGGCGGCAATTACTGAATCTTCGGTTTTTTCTCCTTGCATGAGGGCTGGGAAAAGTTTTATATAGAATTGGTACCCTTGTGGGTTATGCGTTAGTTGATTCATAAAATCTTCATAGCCAGCAGCAGTGGGAGAGGTAATGATTGCTAATCGTTGAGTAAGTTCGGGCAATGCCAGTTCCTTGTTTAATTCAAAGACTCCTTCTTTTTGCAAGCGGCGGATGATTTCCTGACGTCGGCGCATCATATCGCCCATCGTATAAGAAGGATCGATATCCACCACGTTGAGGCTCAGTCCATATATTTCATGAAACTCTACGGAAACTTTTACCAGAACTTTTAGTCCTGAGGTGAAAGTCTGGCCGGTTTCCATCTCGAAATAGGATTTTAACAGCCGGAATGTTCGTGCCCATATAGCTCCTCGGGCTTTTGCGATAAGCTGATTTGTATTTGGATCTTTTTCAATAAATTCCAAATAGCAATGTCCTGATGATGCGTTTACCCGTACATCGCTTGTTTCTGCACGTACCCAATAGGTGGAGGAGAATGTTTCGCTCAATATGCAATGTATCTGGTTAGTCAATTCATAGAGTGTGCATCCTTGAGGTGTATCTGCTTCCATCTTTTTATCTTTATCGTTCTTTAGGGCCATGTTTCCTTTCTTTCTTGTATAGTTTATATAAATCGGGTAAGCCATAGCCCAATTCTAAATCCGGATGATTGTGCTGTGAGGCATATTTCCGTATCAATTCAATCATTTCCTGATTCTTTAGCCATGGAAGAGCTTGCCAGGCACAAGCACATACACCGGCTAAAATAGGTGTGGCAAATGAGGTTCCGTTGGCAAAGCTCAATCGTCCATATGGTTCAATGACAGCACAACCGGTACCCAGTGCCACAACGTCCGGTTTAATTCGTCCGTCTGACGTAAATCCAGCAGAACTGAATGAACAACGTTTCCGTTTCTCATCGATCGCACCGACCGTTAAAATACCGTTAGCATCTCCCGGGACGGTAATGGTTCCCCAATTGCTGGAACCTTCATTCCCTGCACTACTAAAGATCAGGATTCCTTTTTGAGCAGCTATTGATGCTCCTTGGCTGATAAAGGCGGTCTGTCCGTCTAATTGTTCAGGAGTATAGCTGGCATTATCCATGTCATAGGAAAAATATCCCAATGAGGAGGTAATGATATCAACTCCTACACTGTCGGCATATTCTGCTGCTGCCAGCCAATAGTCTTCTTCAATAGGATATTCCGAACGGCTATCTTCGCTTTTAATTAGCCAATAAGTTGCGTTAGGCGCCGTACCAACTAAAATACCCGGTAATTGTGCCGCAAGACAGGATAATACTTTTGTCCCGTGATCGTCAAAATCAAAAACGGTTTGTGTTGGGTCCAAAACATTGTAGGTTCCGCCGATTCGCACTGAATCAAATGCATCCGTGCAATTGGCATGACGGAATCCCGCGTCGATAACAGCTATATTTATTCCTTCCCCTCGGAACCCTAATTGGTGTAGTCGTTCGCCTTTCAGCATTTTAATTTGTGTTTCACCTGAACCATAAAAGTCTTTTCCCGGTTCTTCTTCTATCTGATATCGGATAGTTTCATTTACTTTTACTTTTGGGGATGAAAGTTCGAGCATTTCTCCTTGCCAAACTAAACGGATAGAATCGACCATGGGGAGGCGACTGATTTGAGGAATTGCGGATGTATCAGCAGTTTCAATTACTACCGTGCGCATCCATTTGCTTTGTGCTATTATCCGTACGCCTTTTGTTTTCAATGAATCAAGATAGGCATGTGAAATGGGAAGATCGCTATTGTCGATGGCAATCTGCTGCCGTTGTCTTCTTGCTAAAGCAGTAACAGAGAGAAACTCCTTGGGCTGGTCTAGTCTGTAAGGCGTTTCTCCCTTATCTTTTAGATAGATACGATAACAGAAATTTTCGGCATCCGATAGCGGGCAAAGCAACCATAACAGCCAGATGACGATGCTCCATCTTTGCTTCATTTCTGAGGAGTTACAAGATAGATAGGGAAGTCGCGTCTTACGCTTTGACGCAACGAGATAAGAGTTTCCGTGGCTGTAACTCCCGGGATTTCCTGTATTTTATTGTTTAACAACTCCATCAGATGTTCATTGTCTCGAGCATAGAGCTTAACCAGCATGGTATAGGGACCTGTCGTAAAATGACATTCTACAATCTCCGGAATTTTTTCGAATTCAGGAACCACATCTTTGTACATCGAGCCTCGTTCCAGTTTGACGCCTATGTATGTACAGGTCGTATAACCCAATAGTTTCGGGTTAATCTGAAAACCGGAACCAAGAATGACATTTGCTTCTGTCATTCGTGCTACACGTTGGTGGACTGCACCTCGTGATACGCCACATTCCGCAGCTAAATCTTTGTATGGGATTCGAGCATCTTTTGAAACAATGCTAAGTATCTTCAAATCCAGTTTGTCAATCTTATACATATTCGTGTCGGGTTTATTTAGATATTTGTATTTTAGAGTATCAAAAATATGCAATTAATTCGAATCTTGTATCATTTTGGAAGATAAAAATGCGATAAGTATGAAAAAAGCGGGTAAAATATGCTTTCCAGCATATTTTGCCCGCCTATCTGTAGCAATTTGTAAAGTCGTCACGGAAAGAGCCCGTTATTTCTTTACGATTTCCAGGAGTTCTACTTCAAATTTCAGTACGCTGTTCGGTTTGATTTGCGGTCCGGCCTGGCGTTCGCCATAAGCGAGTTCCGACGGAATCCAGAAGATGTACTTTGAGCCTACCGGCATCAGCTGCAGACCTTCGGTCCAGCCTTTGATCACCTGAGTAACACCGAACTCAGCCGGTTCGCCACGGTCAACCGAGCTGTCGAACTTCGTCCCGTCGAGGAGCGTGCCGGTGTAGTGTACCTTTACGCGGTCTTTGTCTGTCGGCTTCGGTCCGTTTCCTTCTTTGACTACCTGATATTGCAGGCCGCTTTCGGTTGTGATCACGCCTGATTTTGTTTTGTTTTCAGCCAGGAACTTTTCGCCTTCCTCTTTGTTCTGCTGAGCTTCCTTCGCTTGAGCTTCGCGGAAATATTTTTGCATGAAGATTTCAGCCTCCTGCGGGCTCATCTGGGTAGAATCGCCTTTCAGTGCTTCAGAGAAGCCTACGAGCAGGGCATCGACATTGACCTCTCCGCCGGGGAGTGTTCCCAGACCTTCTTTGAAATAAGCTCCGTTGCGTACGCCGAGGGCATAGCTGACGCTGTCCACTGCCGTAGAGAGGTTCGCGCTCGGCTTAGAGTTACACGAGGTAGCCACAGCGCCAACAGCAACGACGGCTGCGGCTGCTACCAATGCATTTAATGTTTTCATCTTTATTCTATTATTTGACAATATCCAACAATTCAACATCGAAAATCAGCGTGCTGTTCGGTTCGATCATCTCGCCCGCACCGTGTTCGCCATAGGCCAGATTCGAGGGGATGAACAGGCGCCATTTGGAGCCGACCGGCATGAGCTGCAAAGCTTCCACCCAACCCGGGATGACCTGGTTCACGCCGAATACCGCAGGTTGTCCACGCTCTACCGAGCTGTCGAATACCGTTCCGTTGATGAGGGTACCGTGGTAGTGGCATTTCACCTTGTCGGTTGCCGTGGGCTTAGGGCCGTTGCCGGTTTTCAATACCTGGTATTGCAGTCCGCTCGGCAGTTCGACAACTCCGGCGCGTCCGCGGTTGATAGCCAGAAACTCTTCGCCGGCCTTTTTGTTGATCTCCAGTTTTTCCTTTTGGAGCTTCATGAAGTATTCGTTGATCACCTGTTTGGCCTCGTCGTAGCTGATGGCCGGTTTTTTTTCTTTCAACACGTCGGTCATACCGTTCACGAAGTCGTCCATGTTCAGGTCCTTGATGCCTGAGTTCAGGAAGTTATTTCCGATGCTCAATCCAAGAGCGTAGCTTACTTTATCCATGTATTATTCTTTAATTATGAGCGGGGCAAAGATAATGGGAAAATATGAATTATTCGCTTTTAGCGGCCAACTTCTCATGGAGATAGGCGATTTTCTTTTCCGCTTTCTCCTTTTCGGTTTTCATCCGTTCGATATCGCTGAGGGCCGTTGCCAGATTGTAGGTCGCCACCAGCGCCTGCTTGTCGGCGTCGGCAATATATATAATGTAAGGCTTCCCGCCCGTATATTCGGTGCGGATACGGTCGGTGGCATGGTCGTAGATGAACTGGATGGCCTCGCGACCCGCCTCGCCTTTGTAGGTTACGACCTCGGTGGTATTGCCCATATCTTCGAAGCGGTAGTTCAGGCCTCCGTCGTAGGGAATAGCGGGAGTTTCCGCGAACAAATCGCCTTTGATGCTCAGCCGGATGCCCGTATGCTTGATCGGGTGAGCTCCGTAGAACACGCTGGCCAGATACATTTCGCCCCGTTCATCGACGCCGCACCGCACATAGCAGCGCTGCACATTCCGTTCGATGGTCTGCTGTTTCCAAACGTAGTTCCCGATTTCCTGATACACCGTATCCTTTTCCAGCACGAAGCCCTTCTTCAGCTTTTCGGCTTCTTCCATCCGGACAGGCAGCAGGCTGTCGCAATAAGCCAGGTTGCGCTCCGCCTCCTTCAGATCGACTTGCCGCATCAGCTCGAGGCCGCGTCGCAGCGCGTCTATTTCTTTCGGATAGAGGTTTCTGACGCTGTCAATCTCGTTGCGGGCAGAGAAAAAGTCGCCTGCCTCGTAGAAACCCTGCGCTTTGTCGAGCCGTGCGGCGGCATCTTTGGCATCGCCATTGCACGCTGTGAGCAGGCACGCCAGTCCGCCGGCCACCATCCAGGCATAGCCTGGTCTTATCCTCTTCAAATTTCTCATACTATGTGATTTTTAAAGTTTTCCTTCTTCGGCCAAGTATTTCCAAAGCGGCGCCACCTGCGTAGCCTGCTTGATTTCGTCGCCATGCAGGAGTTCGCGGACCTCCTCGAGCGAGAGCAGATGTACGCTCAGGTCTTCCGTCGCCTCCTGGTGCGGTTCGGAGAGCCGTTCGACGCCCGTTGCCACGAAGCAATGGGTGAAGTTGGTCATCGCACTCGCGTTGGCAGAGATTTTCATCACCTGTCGCCATTCGCCACCGCCGTAGCCCGTCTCTTCCCACAGTTCGCGCTTGGCGGCATCCATCGGCGAGGCATCGGTCGGGTCGCAGACGCCGGCGCAAAGCTCGTAGCGCGTCTCCCGAATCCCGTAGCGGTATTGGCGCACGAAAATAAATTTCCCCTCCCTGGTGATGGCAATCGTCGTCACCCAGTCGGGATATTCCAGCACGTAGTATTTGGGAATCACAGCGCCGGTGGGCAGCTGCACGCAGTCTTTGCGGGCCGTCAGCCAGGTATCGCGATAGACATACTCGCTGCTCAAGACCTTCCATTCCCGTTCCTTCAGATTTTTTTCCATGGCGGCATCAAAAATATGGTTATATCGTGCCGCAAAGGTATATATTTTACCCCAAAAAAGCCGTTTCCCGCCATTCACAAAAGTTCTTGAAATGCGAATACGAGCGTATTCTAACCTCCGACGGCCCTCCCGGACCAGAATACGCTCGTATTCTAACCTCCGACGGCC